>JAHFPH010000040.1 GCA_023266845.1 Rhodospirillaceae bacterium | reverse complement strand
CGAAGGAGCCGCCCTTGGGCGCGGGCGAGGCCTCAGCCACTCCGGTGCCCGGCGCGCTGGCCAACGCCATTTTCGACGCGGTCGGCGTGCGCATGCGCACCGTGCCGATCACGCCGCAGCGCGTCAAAGAGGCGCTGGCGCGCGGCGCCGCCTGACCCAGCAGCAAAGGAACATCATGGCCGGTCTCTACGACGTCACCGTCGTCACGACGCGGATCGCCGCGACGCCCAAGGCGCTGGGCATTCTGGCCGAGACGCTGAAAGGGCCGAACGCACGCGGCAAGCTGCTGGGCTGCTGGTATTGCGATATCGGCGCGCTGAACCGGATCCTGTTCATCCGCGGCTTCGGTGGCGAAGGCGAGCTGGTGAAAGAGCGCGCGGCGCTGTCCAAGAGCGACAACCCGTTCGGCGTGGCCGAGCTATCCACCACGATGACGATGGACACCTACATGCCGTTCGACTTCGTGGCGCCGATTCCGCAGGGCCAGCTGGGACCGGTCTACGAGGTGCGCACCTATCTGGTGAAGCCGGGGGGCCTCGCCGGCACGCTCGACTCCTGGCGCAAGGCGCTGCCGGCGCGCCTGAAAATGTCGCCGCTCGTGACCGCGATGCATACGATCGGCGGCGCGGTCCCGCGCTTCATGCATATCTGGCCCTATCCGGACCTCGCGGCGCGCCAGAAAATCCGCGCCGACGCGGTGAAGGCCGGCGTCTGGCCGCCGCCCGGCGGGGCCGAGCGCTTGGTCAATCAGTTCTCGGATATCTATTTCCCGGCCGCGTTCTCGCCGCTGCAGTGAACGTCTAGCGCTTCGCTTTCGCCTGCTTGATCGCCTGCCACACACGATGCGGCGTGGCCGGCATATCGATATGCGTGATGCCGTATTGCGACAGCGCGTCGACGACGGCGTTCATCACCGACGGCAAGGCGCCGGCGCAGCCCGCCTCGCCGCACCCCTTCACGCCCAGCGGGTTGGTGGTGGCGGGCGTGGGTAGGCTTTCCCACGAGAAGTTCGGTACGTCGGCCGCGCGCGGCAGGGCGTAGTCCATGAACGATCCGGTCAGCGGCTGCCCGTCCTCGTTGTAAACCACGCGTTCGCTCAGCGCCTGGCCGATGCCTTGCGTCACACCACCATGCAGCTGGCCCTCGACGATCATCGGGTTCAGGATGGTGCCGAAATCGTTGACCGTGGTGTATTTCACCACCTCCACCACGCCGGTGTCGGGGTCGACCTCAACTTCCGCGACATGGCAGCCGTTGGGAAAGGTCGAGGGCACGCCGTCGATCTTGTCGTTGACGTTTAGCGTCGTCGGCACGCCCTCGGGTAGCTTCAATCCCTGGCGCAATTTGGCCGCGAGATCGAGGATGCCGATCGCGCGATCGGTGCCGGCGATAGCGAAGCGCCCCCGGGCGAACTCGATATCCGGCACCGCCGCCTCCAAAACATGGGCGGCGATGGGCTTGCCCTGATCGACGACTTTCTTCGCGGCGGCCACCAGGGCGGCGCTGCTGTTCTGGGCCGAGCGCGAACCGCCGGTGCCGCCGCCCGCGACCAGCTGGTCGCTGTCGCCCTGCATCAGGCGGACCTTGCCGGGCGGAATGCCAAGCTGGTCGGCCAGCACCTGGGCGAAGGGCGTCCAATGTCCCTGGCCGTAATCCAGCGTGCCGGTCAGGATCGTGACGGTGCCGTCGGCCTCGAAACGCACGCCGCCGCTCTCGGGGTTGGTGGGGGCCGTCACTTCCAGAAAGCTGCCGACGCCGCGTCCGCGCAACTTGCCGCGTTTCAGGCTTTCCGCCTTGCGCTTGTCGAAGCCGCTCCAGTCCGCGGCCGCGAGCGCGCGGTCCAGCACCGCGCGGAAATTGCCGCTGTCATAGGTTTGGTCCGACGGCGCCTCATAGGGAATTTGCTGCGGGGCGATATGGTTGCGGCGGCGCAGCTCGATCCGGTCGATCTTCATCTCGGCGGCGGCGTACTCGACCAGCCGCTCCATGTAGTAGTTCGATTCCGGCCGTCCCGCACCGCGATAGGCACCGACCGGCGAGGTGTTGGTGAACACGCCCTTCATCGCTACCTCGATCAGCGGCGTGGCATAGACGCCGATCGTGTTCTTCACCACGTTCAGCGTGCCCATCAGCGGCGTGACGGTCGTCAGGTAGGCCCCGACATTCACATAGCCGGTGATACGCACGGCCAGGAACCCGCCGTTCTTGTCCAGCGCCAGCTCGCCCAGGATGTCGTGATTGCGCCCGTGATGGTCCGACAGGAAGCTGCCCGAGCGCTCGTCGGTCCATTTCACCGGCCGGCCCAGCAGGCGCGCGGCGTGGAACAGGGGCGTGTATTCCGGATAAACCGAGGCCTTCATGCCGAACGACCCGCCCACGTTGCCCGCCAGCACGCGAACTTTTTCCGGCGGCACGTTCAGGATATCGGCGGCGAGCTGCCGGCGCAGGCCCATCACGCCCTGGCAGCCGATGCGCAGCGTCCAATTTCCCGACTTGGCGGCGTGCTCGGCGATGGCCGAACGCGGCTCCATCGGCGCCACCACCAAGCGGTTGTTGATGAGGCCAAGGCGCGTGACATGCGCGGCGCGGGCGAAGGCGTCGGCGACCTTGGCGGCGTCGCCGTAGTGATAGTCGAGCGACAGGTTGCCTGGAACGTCGTCATATAGCAGCGGCGCCGTGGGCTTGGCCGCTTCGCGCGCCTCGGTCACCGCGGGCAGGGGGTCGATATCCAGGGTCACCGCCTCGGCCGCGTCCTTGGCCTGGGCCACGGTTTCGGCGACGACGCAGGCCACCGGATCGCCGACGAACCGCACCTTGTCGGTCGGCAGCGCTGGGCGCGCCGGCTTTTTCATCGGCGTGCCGTCGCGGTTGGGGAAGGCAATGATGTTCTTGAGCGTGCCATACCCGGCCGCGTTCAGCTCTTGGCCGGTATAGACGCCCAGCACGCCTGGCATGGCGCGCGCGGTCGATGTGTCGATGGCGTGGATCTTGCCATGCGCCACCGAGCTGCGCACGAACACGGCATAGGCCTGGCCGGGCAGGTTGATGTCGTCGGTGAAGCGGCCCTGGCCGCGCAGCAGCACGGGATCTTCCATGCGCCGCACCGGCTGGCCGACGCCGAACTTTTCAATCGCTAAACGGTCCTCGTCTCTAGGCGACATTCTTTCCCCGGGGGTTCCCCTAGGGATGCTAGCGATTTTTCACGGGCCGGCAACGCGACGGGACGGGGGAGGGGGTTGCGCGGAGCGCCGGTCTGTTCTTAAGCAAAATGGCTTTCAGCCGCCCCAGACCTCGCGCGCGGTTTCCACCACCAGCCTGAGCTTGGCGATCTCGTCGTCCAGCGTGATGTTGTTGCCCTCGACCGTGCTGGAAAAGCCGCATTGCGGGCTCAAGGCAAGCTGGTCCAGCGGCACATAGCGCGCCGCCTCGTCGATCCGGCGCTTCAGCGCATCCTTGCCCTCCAGCGCTCCCAGCTTGGTCGTGACCAGTCCCAGCACCACCATCTTGCCTTTGGGCACGAAGCGCAGCGGCTCGAAATTGCCCGACCGCTCGTCGTCGTATTCCAGGAAATACCCGTTGACGCCGATCTCGTTGAACAGGATTTCCGCCACCGGCTCGTAGCCGCCCTCGGCCACCCAGGCGCTTTTGAAGTTGCCGCGGCACAGATGCATGGTCACCATCATGTCCTTGGGCCGACCGGCGATCACCCGGTTGATCAGCTCGCCATAGGTATGCGGCAGCTTGGCCGGGTCCTCGCCGATTCCCGTACGCACCTGCTCGCGCAATTTCGGGTCGCACAGATAGGCGAAATTCACCTCGTCGAGCTGCAGATAGCGGCAGCCCGCATCGGCCAGCGCCTTGACTTCTTCCGCATAGACCCGCGCCAGGTCGGCGTAGAATTCGTCCATGCGCGGATAGGCCGTCTCGCTGATTGCCTTTCGGCCGCCGCGGAAATGCATCATGCTGGGCGAGGGGATGGTCTGCTTCGCCGTCCTGCGCGTCGCGCCCTTCAGGAACTTGAAGTGGTCGACGAAAATCGGCTTGCGCCGCGCCAATTTCCCGTCCACGCGCAGGCCCGGCGGCTCCAGCTCGATGTCGCCCTCACGGGTGTGGAACTTCACTTTTACCCGCGGCGGGATCACCACCGCGTTTTCGAAGCCTTGCAGGAAATCGAGATGCCACCAGGCGCGCCGGAATTCGCCGTCGGTGATCGACTCCAGGCCCAGGTCTTCCTGCAGCTTCACGACCTCGCGGATCGCCTCGTCCTCGATTTGGCGCAGCGCCTCGGCGGCGATCTCGTTGCGCTTGCGCTTGTCGCGCGCGTCCAGAAGCCGTTGCGGCCGTAGCAGGCTGCCGACGTGATCGGCGCGGAACGGCGGCGCGGTTCGTTTGATCATATTTCCTCCCCTGGCCGCCGCAATTCTTGGCATTCGGCGCGCCGGGTCAAGTGGCGACTGAGCCGGCGGGGCCGGCGCCAAACCTTGACTTAGCAGACCCCGGAATCCAATCTCTCGGCAAGGCCGCGAAGCCCTTACCGGGCGGGACGGTCGGCTTGCGTAACATGCGCCGGCAACCGGTAATAGGGAGGGACCTCATGCGGATGACACGCTATGCGACGCTGGCCACGCTCGCGGCGGGCCTGGCGCTGGGCGCCGGCGCGCGGGCCCAAGACACCGTGAAGATCGGGTTGATCCTGCCGATGACCGGCCCGTTCGCCTCGACCGGCAAGCAGGTCGAGGCGGCGGTCAGGTTGTACATCGCGCGCAACGGTGGCACCGCCGCCGGCAAGAAGATCGAGGTGATCCTCAAGGACGACACGGGCGTTCAGCCCGAAACCACCAAGCGCTTGGCGCAGGAGCTGATCGTCCAGGACAAGGTGGCGATCCTCGCCGGGTTCGGGCTCACGCCGCTGGCGCGCGCCACCGCACCCGTGGCGACCGAGGCCAAGGTGCCGATGATCGTCATGGCCGCCGGCACCTCGATCATCACCAACGACTCGCCGTTCATCCTGCGTACTTCGTTCACCCTGGCGCAAAGCGCGTCGGTGATCGCCGCCTGGGCGGCCAAGAGCAACATCAAGAAGGTGTTTACCATCGTCAGTGACTTCGCGCCGGGCATCGACGGCGAAAACAGCTTCAAGAGCGGGTTCGCGCCGAGCGGCGGCACCATCGTGGGCGAGCTGCGCACGCCGCTGCAGAACCCCGATTTCGCGCCGTTCCTGCAGCGCGCCAAGGACGCCGCGCCCGACGCCGTGTTCGTGTTCCTGCCCTCGGGCCAGGGCGCCGCGTTCATGAAGCAATTCGCCGAGCGCGGGCTCGCCGGCGCCGGCATCAAGCTGATCGGGCCGGGCGACGTCACCGACGACGACATCCTGAACGGCATGGGCCAGCCGGCGATCGGCACCATCACCGCGCATTTCTATTCGGCCGCGCACGACAGCAAGGAGAACAAGGCCTATGTCGAGGCGTTCGAAAAAGCCAACGCGGGCATGCGGCCCAACTTCATGTCGGTCGGCGGCTATGACGGCATGCACCTGATCTACGAAACGCTGAAGAAGACCGGCGGCAAGGTGGACGGCATGGCGTTCGTCGACGCCGCCAAGGGCATGACATGGACCAGCCCGCGCGGACCGGTGAAAATCGAGCCCGACACCCGCGACATCACCCAGAACATCTACATCCGAAAGGTCGAGAACGTCGGCGGCAAGCTGTACAACGTCGAGTTCGACAAGGTCGAGATGGTCAAGGACCCGGGCAAGAAATAGCGCGGGCCTTCTGCAAGGCAGGATCGGCGGCGCGGGCAGCTTTCCGCGCCGCTCGCGCCCCGGGGGGAGGGGCCGATGGTGACGGTGCTGTTCGACGGGATCGCCTGGGGCACGCTGCTGTTCGTCCTCGCCGTCGGGCTGTCGGTCACGCTCGGCCTGATGAATTTCGTCAATCTGGCGCACGGCGCCTTCGCCATGCTCGGCGGCTACGTCACGGTGGTGATGCTGAACCGCTTCGGCGTGCCGTTCCTGCTGTGCCTGCCGGCGGCGGCGCTGGCCGCAGGCGCGGCGGGCGTGATCCTCGAGCGCACGCTCTACCGGCGGCTGTACGAGGGCGCCAGCCATCTCGACCAGGTGCTGTTCTCGATCGGCCTGGTGTTCATGGCGATGGCGCTGGCCGATTTCATCATGGGCTCGCAGCAGCAGATCGTGCATATGCCGGCCTTCCTGCGAGGCCAGGTGCGGCTGATGCCCGGCGTCGAGGTCGGGGCCTATCGCCTGTTCCTGATCGCGTCCTGCGGCGCCACGGCGCTGGTGCTGCACTTCGCGCTGGTGCGCACGCGGTTCGGCAGCCGTCTGCGCGCTGGCGTGGACAATGCGCGCACCGCGCGCGGCCTGGGGATCGACGTGGAGCGCGTGTTCGCGCTGACCTTCGCGGCCGGATCGGCGCTCGCGGGCCTCGGCGGCGCATTGGGCGTCGAGATACTCGGCCTCGACCCGACTTTCCCGGTCAAATACATGGTGTTCTTCCTGATCGTCGTGGCGGTCGGTGGCAGCGGCACGGTGACCGGGCCGCTTTTGGCCTCGCTGGTGCTGGGCGTGTGCGACGCGGCGGGCAAATACTATCTGCCGCAGACCGGCGCGTTCATCATCTATGCCGTCATGGTGGCGGTGCTGATCCTGAAGCCCCAGGGCCTGTTCGGCCGCGCGGCGGCGCGCTAGACCGCGATGCAGCCCTTGGGCTACCAAACGCTACGCGAGCATATGCGCGCGCGTTCGGCCTGGAAGCCGGCCGAGTATCTAATCTGGCTCATCCCGATTGCCGCCTGGTTCGTGCTGCCCACGCATCTCTCGTTGCTTAGCCAGATCGCGATCATGGGGCTATTCGCCCTGTCGCTCGACCTTTTACTCGGCTATGCGGGCATCGTGTCGCTGGGTCATGGCGCGTTCTTCGGCCTGGGCGCCTATGTCGCGGGTCTGCTCGGCAAGTATGGCTGGGGAGAGCCGCTCAGCGGCCTTGCCGCCGCCGCGCTGGTCGCGGGCGCGTTCGGTTACGTGTCGAGCTTTTTGGTGTTGCGCGGCACCGACTTGACGCGGCTGATGGTGACCCTGGGCATCGCGCTGATGCTATCGGAGGTCGCCAACAAGATGCATTGGCTGACCGGCGGCGCGGACGGGTTGCAGGGCGTCGCCATCTGGCCGGTGCTCGGACTGTGGCGCTTCGACCTTTACGGCCGCGTCGGCTATGCCTATGCCGTGGCGGTGCTGTTCGTGCTGTTTCTTTTGGCGCGCCGCATCGTGCACTCGCCCTTCGGCCAGTCCTTGCGCGCGATCAAGCAGAACGAGCGGCGCATGCATGCGCTGGGCGCGCCGGTCATGCGCCGCATCGTCGCGGTCTGTACGCTGTCGGCCGCCTATGCGGGCGTCGCGGGCGCGCTGCTGGCGCAGACCACGCAGTTCGTGTCGCTCGAATCGATCGGCTTCGGCAAATCGGCCGATGTGCTGATCATGCTGGTTCTGGGCGGCACGGGGCGGCTTTACGGCGCCTTGCTGGGCGCGCTGGCGTTCATGGCGATGCGCCACGTGCTGTCGGGCATGACGCCGCAGTACTGGGAATTCTGGCTGGGCGCGATGCTGGTGCTGCTGGTGATGTTCGCCCGCGGCGGCATTTTCGGTCTCATCGACGTTCTGCGCGCAAGGCTGGGTTGGGCGCGCGCATGACGGCGGTGCTGGAAACGCGCGACCTGGCCAAGAATTTCGGCGGCATCACCGCGGCCAACGGCATTACGCTCAGCGTCAACGCCGGCGCGCGCCACGCGCTGATCGGTCCCAACGGCGCCGGAAAAACCACGCTGGTCAATCTGTTCACCGGGGCGCTTAGGCCCACGCGCGGCGAGATTCTGCTGGACGGGACGGACATCACCCATCTGCCGCAATATCGACGCGTCAAGCGCGGTCTGGTCCGCACTTTTCAGGTAAGCCAGCTTTTCCCCGGCCTGACGCCGCTGGAAAGCGTGGCGCTGGCGATAGCCGAGCGAAAGGGCATCGCGTGGCGTTGGTGGCGGCCGTTCGGGCGCGAGGCCGGATTGTTCGACGAGGCGGCGCAGTTGCTCGACGAGCTGGGCCTCTTGGATTGCGCCACCGGACCGACGTCGCGCCTACCCTATGGCCGGCAGCGGCTGATCGAAATCGCCCTGGCGCTGGCGCTGAAGCCGCGCGTGCTGCTGCTGGACGAACCCGCAGCCGGCGTGCCGCGCGACGAAAGCGTCGAGTTGTTCAGCCGCATAGCCTCCCTGCCGCGCGACGTAACGGTGCTGCTGATCGAGCACGACATGGACATCGTGTTCCGCTTCGCCGAGCGCATCACCGTGATGGTGAACGGCGGTGTGCTGGTGGACGACGTGCCCGAGAAGGTCGCGGCCGACCCGCGGGTGCGCGAGGTGTATCTGGGCGAGGCCGGCCATGGCTGAGCTGCTGGAATTCGAGGGTGTGTCCGCCGGCTATGGCGAGGCGGTGATCCTCGGCGACGTCTCGCTGCGGCTGGAACAAGGTGGCTCGGTCGCGCTTCTGGGCCGCAACGGCGTCGGCAAGACCACGCTTATTTCCACCATCGTTGGCTTGACGCGGTTGCATGGCGGGCGGGTGCGCTTTTTGGGCCAGGACATCACGCATCTCCCCAGCCACCGCCGCGCCGCGCTCGGCATCGGCTGGGTGCCGCAGGAGCGCGATATTTTTCCGTCGCTGACGGTCGAGGAGAACCTGACCGTCGCCTCGCGGCCCGGTTCCTGGACGCCTCAGCGCGTGTTCGGGATGTTCCCGCGCCTGGCCGAGCGGCGCGGGAATCTTGGCAATCAGCTCTCGGGCGGCGAGCAGCAGATGCTGGCGGTGGGCCGCGCGCTGGCGATGAACCCGCGCCTGCTGTTGCTGGACGAGCCGCTGGAAGGCCTGGCGCCGATCATCGTGCAGGAGCTTCTGACTGCGGTCCGCGTCATGCTGGCGGAGGGCAGCTTGGCCGTGATTTTGGTCGAGCATCACGCGCACCAGGTGTTGCCGCTGACGCGCGACGCGATGATCCTCGATCGCGGCCGGGTGATGCATCGCGGTCCCAGCGCCGGGCTTTTGGCCGATCCGGCGCCGCTGGAACGCTGGCTCGGCGTCGCCGTCGCGCGTTGATCCCGCGCAACAGAGCGTGATATGGGACGTGCGGGGCACCGCACGCATGACCGCTTCAGCGCAAAACGCCATCCGCCGCTTTCTCGCCGAAAATCGCGGCGCGGCCGAGCGTTTTCTGGCTGAACTGGTCAAGACGCCGTCGGACAATCCACCCGGCGATTGCCGCCCCCATGCCGAGCGCGCCGCGGCGCTGCTGGCGGAGCTGGGCTTGGCCGTCGAAAAACACGCCGTGCCCGAAGCCGAGGTTTGCGCACGCGGCATGGCGTCGATCGCCAATCTGGTCGTGCGCCATCGTTTCGGACCCGGCCCTACCGTGGCGCTGAACGCGCATGGCGACGTGGTGCCTCCTGGCGGCGGCTGGACCGCCGGCCCCTATGGCGCGGAGATCAGGAACGGTTGGATGTACGGGCGCGGCGTGGCCGTGTCGAAATCCGATTTCGCCACCTATGCCTTCGCGCTGCTGGCGCTGAAGGCGAGCGGCGCGAAGCTGGGCGGCGTGGTCGAGCTGCATTTCACCTATGACGAAGAGGCGGGCGGCGAGTTGGGCCCGAAATGGCTTATCGACAACGGGCTCACCAAGCCCGACTACGCGATCGCCGCCGGGTTCTCCTACGGCGTCGTCACGGCGCATAACGGCTGCCTGCATCTGGAGGTCGAGGTCGCGGGCAAATCGGCGCACGCGGCCGAGCCCACCAGCGGCCGCGACGCACTGGAAGCGGCCAACGGGATCATGGCGGCGTTGTACAAGCTGAGGCGCGGCTACGCGAAGCGGCGCTCCAAAGTGCCGGGCATCTCGCATCCGAGCCTCGTGATCGGGTTGATCCAGGGTGGCATAAACACGAACGTGGTGCCCGACCGGATTACCTTCAGGCTGGATCGCCGCATGATCCCGGAAGAGAACCCCGCCCAGGTCGAGCGCGAACTGACCGCCGCGATCAAAAAGGCCGCGCGCGGCAGGCGTGGGATAGCGTGCAAGGTCAGGCGTATCCTGCTGGCCAAACCGTTGCAGTCCGTTGGCGACCAGAAGCGCCTCGCAGACGCGGTTATTGCCGCGGCGCGGCCGGTGCTGGGCAAGATCAAGGCGCATGGCGTGCCGCTCTACACCGACGCGCGGCATTACAGCGCCGCCGGGATACCCACGGTCGTCTACGGCGCGGGCCCGCGCACGCTGCTCGAGGCCAACGCGCACCGGGCCGATGAACGCCTGAAGCTCGACGATCTGCACAAGGCGACCGAGATCGTGGCCCTGGCGCTGCGCGATCTGCTGGGGGGTGCTACATGACCGACTATCCGCGCGACATGAAGGGGTACGGGCGTGAGCCGCCGCGCGCGGATTGGCCGGGCGGCGCGCGCGTGGCGGTGCAGTTCGTGCTGAACTACGAGGAAGGCGGCGAGAACAGCGTGCTGCACGGCGACGCGGCGTCCGAGGCCTTCCTGTCCGAGATCGTCGGCGCTGAGCCCCTGGTAGGCCAGCGCCACCTCAACATGGAATCGATCTACGAATACGGCAGTCGCGCCGGAGTGTGGCGCGTCTTGCGCCTGTTCGAGCAACGCAAACTGAAGCTGACCGTCTTCGCCGTGGGCATGGCGCTGGAGCGCAATCCCGAGGCGGCCAAGGCGTTCGTCGCCGGCGGGCACGAGGTCGCCAGCCACGGCTGGCGTTGGATCGACTATCAGACCATGGACGAGAAAACCGAGCGCGAACATGTGAAGCTCGCGATCGACGCGATCCAAAGGCTTTGCGGCCAGCGCCCGCTGGGCTGGTACACCGGCCGCGTCAGCCCGCAGACCCGCAGGATAGTGGCCGAGGAGGGTGGATTCCTCTATGACTCGGATTCATACGCCGACGATCTGCCCTATTGGGTCAAGGTCGACGGGCGCGACCAGTTGATCGTGCCCTATACGCTCGACGCCAACGACATGCGTTTCGCCACGGCGCAGGGCTTCAATTCCGGCGACCAGTTCTTCGCTTATCTGCGCGACAGTTTCGACGTGCTCTACGCTGAAGGCCAGGACCGGCCCAAAATGATGTCTGTCGGTTTGCATTGCCGCCTCGTCGGCCGGCCAGGGCGCGCCGCGGCGCTGGCGCGGTTTCTCGACCATATCCAGAAGCACGACAAGGTCTGGGTTTGCCGGCGCGTGGATGTTGCGCGGCATTGGCGCGAGAAGCACCCCGCTCGCTAATTTCCGGGCTGCCGGAAGTTTTCGATGAACCGCAACAGCACCCGCGCGCCGATGCCGGCGTCGGCGGCGGTAATCGCCTCAGCGGGGTTGTGGCTGATGCCGCGCTCGCAACGCACGAACAGCATGCCGATATCGGTGAGATCGGCCAGCGCCATGGCGTCGTGGCCCGCGCCGCTGAACAGGCGCAGCGGTTCGATGCCCTCGGCCTCCACCGCTTCCTGGAACTGATCCATCATCCAGGGCGTGCAGGGGCTGCCTTTCGCGTCCAGCGTGGTTTCGATCCGTGCTTCCACGCCGCGTCGCTCGGCGATGTCCTGGATCGCCGATTTGATGCGCTCGACCACCGCTTTGCGTTTGGCGTTCTCCGGCGCGCGCGCATCGACGCTGAAACGCACCGCGCCCGGGATCACGTTGATCGCGCCCGGCTCGGCCGCGATCTGGCCGACCGTGCCGACGATGCCGGGCTCGGCGCCGCACGTATGCTCCACGGCCAGCACCATCTCGGCGGCGGCGGCCAGGGCGTCGTGGCGCTGGGTCATCGGCACGGTGCCCGCGTGGCCCGCCATGCCCGCAATTCGCACCGCCATCCGCGTGCAGCCGGCGATGGCGGTCACCACGCCCACGGCCAGGCCCTCCGATTCCAGCACCGGGCCCTGCTCGATATGGATTTCGGCGAAGGCCAGCACCTGATCCTTGCGCCGCGCGACGGTGGAAATCTTTTCCGGCGCCAGGCCGAAATCGCGCATCGCCTGTTCCATGGTCACGCCGTCGGAGTCCTTGCGGGCAAGGACCGACTTGTCGAACGTGCCGGCGATGGCGCGGCTGCCCAAAAGCGTGGTCTGGAAGCGCACCCCTTCCTCGTCACCGAACGCCACGATCTCGATCGCATGGGGCAGGCGCACGCCGCGCTTGTTGAGGCCGGCGACGCAGGAAATCGGCGCGATGATGCCGAGCATCCCGTCGTAGCGTCCGCCGCTCAGCACCGTGTCCTGGTGCGACCCCATCATCAGCGCCGGCAGGCCGGGCTTCGTGCCCTCGTAGCGCCCCACCAAATTGCCCGAGGCGTCGAGCGTCGCACTCATGCCCGCCTCGCGCATCCAGCCCCCGATCAGGTCGATGGCGGCGCGGTGCTCCTTGGTGCAGAAACGGCGCGTGACGCCCGGGCCGCCCTCGCTGAAGCGTCCCAGCGCCTCGGCGCGCGACATGATCTCGGCGCCCAGTTCCTTTACCGGCGGAAGCTCGATGCTCATCGCGGCATCCCAGCGCGTACGTCGTCCACGGCCATCAGGATGCGCTCGGGCGTGGCCGGTGCGTCGATCTGGGGTATCGCGCGATGGTCCGCTGCGCTGGCGATGGCGTCGCGGATCGCAAGCCACACGCACAACGCCAGCATCAGCGGCGGCTCGCCCACCGCCTTGGAGCGGAAAATCGTGTGCTCGCGGTTGGGCGAATCCGCCAAGATGCGGCAGTTGAATACCGCTGGCACGTCGCGGCTGCCGGGAATCTTGTAGGTGCTGGGGCCGTGCGTGCGCAGGCGCCCGTCCTTGTCCCACCACAACTCCTCGGTGGTCAGCCACCCCATGCCTTGCACGAACGCACCTTCGATCTGGCCCATATCGATGGCGGGGTTCAGCGACTTGCCGCAATCCTGCAAAAGCTCGACGCGCAGCACTTGCAGCTCGCCGGTCAGCGTGTCGATCGCCACCTCCGCCGCCGCCGCGCCATAGGTGAAGTAATAGAACGGCCTTCCCGTGCCGGTCTTGAAATCCCAATGGATCTTGGGCGTGCGGTAATAGCCGGTCGAGGACAGCGACACGCGCTTGCGCCAGGAAAGCTCGGCCAGCTCGCCGAACTCCATGCTGTCGTTACGCGCGAACACGCGGCCCTCGGCGAAGCGGATCTCAGCGGCGGGCACGTGGAACTTCTTGGCCGCCACCTCGGCCATGCGCGACTTGATCTGCTCGCAGGCCGCGAGCGCCGCCATGCCGTTCAAATCCGAACCCGACGACGCTGCGGTAGGCGAGGTGTTCGGCACCTTGCCGGTGTTGGTGGCCGACACGCGCACCTTGGAGATGTCGATCTTGAACGCATCGGCCACGACCTGCGCCACCTTGATGAACAGGCCCTGGCCCATCTCGGTGCCGCCGTGGTTCAAATGCACGCTGCCGTCGGTATAGACATGCACCAGCGCGCCCGCCTGGTTCAGGCTCGGCAGGTTGAACGAGATGCCGAATTTCACCGGCACGGTCGCCAAGCCTTTTTTCACGACCGGGCTGGTTTTGTTGAACGCCGCAACCTTTTCGCGCCAGCCCTTGAGGTCGACCGCGCTTTCCAATTGCCCCACCACCTTGTCGATGATGTTGTCCTCGACCGTCATGCCGTAGGGCGTGACGTCGCGCGGAGCTGGGCCGTAGTAGTTGCACCGGCGCAGCGCCTCCAGCGGCATGTCGAGCTTGCGCGCGACGATGTCCAGCAGCGTTTCGATCGCGAACATTCCCTGCGGCCCGCCGAAACCGCGGAAGGCCGTGTTCGACACGGTGTTGGTCTTGCAGGCCAGGCCGACCAGACTCACGTGCGGGATGAAATAGCAGTTGTCGGCGTGGCACAGCGCGCGCGTGACCACGGGCGGAGACAGGTCGGCGATATTGCCGGCGTTCGCCGCCAACACCATGTCCAGCGCCAGGATATGACCCACGGCGTCGAAGCCGATGTCGTATCGGATCAGGAAGGGGTGGCGCTTGCCGGTGGCGCACATGTCGTCGTCGCGCGCCAAGCGCAGCTTCACCGGCCGGCGCGATTTCCAGGCGAGCAGCGCGGCGATGCCGGCATAGATCGTGGCCTGACTTTCCTTGCCGCCGAACGCGCCGCCCATGCGCCGCACTTCCACCGTCACCTGGTTGAACGGCAAGCCGAGGAGATGCGCGACGCCGTGCTGCACCTCGGTCGGATGCTGGGTGGAGCTGAAGACCTGCATGTCGCGCTCTTCGCCGGGGATCGCCAGCGCGATCTGACCTTCGAGATAGAAATGGTCCTGGCCGCCGCAACGCAGCTCGCCCTTGAGCCGCATCGGCGCAGACGTGAGCGCCGCCGCCGCGTCGCCACGCGCCATGGTTTGCGCCGGCGAGACATAGCTCCGTTGTGCCATCGCCTCTTCGACGGTCAACACTGCGGGCAGTGGCTCATACTCAACGTCCACCAGGGCCGCGGCGGCGCGGGCATGGTCCAGCGTGTCGGCGGCCACGGCGGCGATGGGGTGGCCGGCATATTCGGCCGTCTCAGCCAGGGCCGGCTCATTGCGCAGGATCGGGGCGATGTCGTTCTTGCCCGGAATGTCCTTGGCCGAGACGGTCGCGACAACGCCGGGTGCGGCCAGGGCGCGGGTAAAGTCGATGCGCTTGACCCGCGCATGGGCGTGCGGGCTCAGCACCAGCGCGGCTTCCAGCAGGTTGTGCGGCGTGGGCATGTCGTCGAGATAGATCGCGCGGCCCGTGACATGGCCCACGGCGCTGTCGTGGCTGATCGGTTCATGCGCGCCGCGCACCTTGGTGATTGGGGTTGGCGCGATGGGCACGGCGGTCATGACGCCTCCATCTGCAGGCGGCGCAGCAGATTGGCGCCGGCGCGCAGCCGGTATTTAGCGCTGGCGCGCTGGTCGTCCATCGGCGTGAAGTCCTCGGCAAGTACGGCGTCGATGTTCGAGAGAGTTTCTTGCGTCCAGGGCTTGCCGGTCAGTGCCGCTTCGACAGCGGCGGCGCGCTTGGGTGTCGCCGCCATGCCGCCATAGGCCGCGCGCAGCTTCTTCACCCTGCCGCCCGCGATCTCGACCCGAAACGCGGCGATCACCGCCGAAATGTCCTGATCGAAACGCTTGGAAAGCTTGTAGACGAAGAATTGCTGCCCGGCCCCAAGACGCGGGATGAGGATCGAGGCGATGAACTCGCCCTTGTTCAACGCGATCTTGCGATAGCCGGTGATGAACTCTTCGACCGGTATTTCGCGCGATGCCTTTTCCGAGCGAAGCGCGATTTTCGCTTCCAGTGCGATCAGGCAGGGCAGCGTGTCGCCGATGGGCGAGGCGGTGGCGATGTTGCCGGCGATCGTGCCCAGGTTGCGGATCTGGCGCGAGCCGATGCGCCGCACCAGCGCGCCGAAAGACGGAAAAGCCTTGTCCAGATAGGGCAGAGCCTCGGTATAGGTGACGGCGCCGCCGAGTTGCAGCGCGCCGGGTTCGTCGCGAATTTCCTTTAGCTCCCTAATCTGCCCGGTCCAGATCACGGCCGGTAGGCGCTTGCGTTCCTTGCTGACCAGCAATCCCAGGTCGGTGCCGCCACCCAAAAGGACCGCGTCGGGCAGCCAGCGCAGCACAAGAAGCAAGGTTTCTACATTTTGCGGGGTGAAGAATCGTTCCTTCTCGGACGAGTATTCGCCGTCGAGCTTCGTTTGTTTAAGCGCATCGAGATCGACGTTCGCAAAACCCGCGGGCTTGCCGGCGATCTTGCGGCAGGCGTCGACGATCGGCCGGTAGCCGGTGCAACGGCAGAGATTTCCGGCCAGCGCCTCGTGGATCGCGTCGTCGCTTGCCTTCTCGCCGGCCTGCTGAAACGCGAACATCGCCATCACGAAACCTGGAGTGCAAAAGCCGCATTGCGTGCCGTCGGTTTCCACCAGCGCCTGCTGCACGGGATGCAGCGCGCCGTCCTTGCCCGCAAGTCCCTCGACCGTCAGCACCGATGCGCCGTCGAGTTGCGGCAGCATCATCAGGCAGGAATTCACGGCCTGGTAGTGCTGCTCGCCCGCGCCCGGCTGGGCGACGGCGATGGCGCAAGCGCCGCAATCGCCCTCGGCGCAACCCTCCTTGGTGCCGGTAAGGCGCCGCACGCCGCGCAGATAGTCCAGTACGGTCATGGTGGGTGGGGCGCGGTGCTCGTCCACCCGCTCGCCGTTCAAAAGAAAGCGCAGCGTAGCCGTTGATGTTCAGCCCGCAGCGCTCAGCGACGAGCGAAAGGCCCAGCGCGTCATGCGCTTGTCGACCAGGGCGAACACGGCGTACATGGCGATGCCTTCGACCGCCAGCATCATCAGCCCGGCGAACACCAGCGGCATCTGGAAGTTCGAGCCGGCCTGCGCCATCAGGAACCCCAGGCCCGCGTTGGCCGCGATGGTCTCGGACACCACCGCGCCGACGAACGCCAGCGTGATCGCCACTTTCAGTGACGCGAACAGATAGGGCTGGGTGCGCGGTATGCCGACCTTCAGCATGATGTCCATCTTACGCGCTCCCAAAGCCCTGAGCACGTCCTCGAGCTCCGGCTCCATGGTCGCAAGCCCGGTGGCGACGTTCACCACCACGGGGAAGAACGAGATCAGGAAAGCGGTCAGGATCGCCGGCACCTCGCCGATGCCGAACCAGATCACCAGGATCGGCACCACGGCGACCTTGGGGATCGAGTTGAAGCCGATCATCACGGGGTAAAGCCCGCGATAAATGGTGCGCGACCAGCCCACGATCAGGCCCAGGATCACCCCGAACGCCACGGCCAGTGCGAAGCCCGCCACCGTGGTCCACAGCGTGACGAAGGAATGGCGCATCAACGGCCGCCAATACTGGGCGATCGCGCCGGCGATCTGCGACGGCGCGGGCAGAATGAACGGGTCGATCTTGAGCAGTCGGCACGCGGCTTCCCACACCAGGAACATCCCCAGCGTGAACCACAGCGGCGACAGGCGTTCGAGCGTCGCGTTCATGCCTGCCGCACCTCGGCGATCTTGTCGCGCAGCTCGTGCACCAGGGCGGTAAAGCGCGGCTCGTAGCACACCGCAAGCTCGCGCGGGCGCGGCAGATCGACCGTGCGCGAGGCAACGATGCGCCCGGGCCGCGCGCTCATCACATGGATAGTGTCGGCGAGGAACGCGGCCTCGCGCAAATCGTGCGTCACCAAAATCACGGTGAAGCCGATCTTCTGCCACAGGTCGCGCAGCACGCACCACAATTCCTCGCGCGTGAAAGCATCGAGCGCCGCGAACGGCTCGTCCAGCATCAGCAGCGCGGGCTCATGGATCAGCGCCCGGCACAGCGAGGCGCGCTGCTGCATGCCGCCCGAAAGCTCCCACGGAAACCGCTGGCCGAAACCGTCCAAGCCCACCGTGGACAGAAGCTGTTCGCCCATCGCGCGGTACTTCGCCTTTTCCGCGCGGAAGCGCCGGCGATGCGGCTCGACGATCTCGAGCGGCAGCAGCACGTTGTCCAGCACGGTGCGCCAGGGCAGCAGATTGGGATTCTGGAACGCCATGCCGGCCATCTTGACCGGGCCGTCCACGGCGCGCCCCTCCAGCGCCACGCTGCCCTGGTTCGGGCGCACCAAGCCCGTCACCAGCTTCATCAAGGTGGACTTACCGCAGCCCGAGGGGCCCACCACGGCGGCGAATTCGCCGCGCGCGACCTTAAGGCTGGCGCCGCTCAACGCCGTGACCGGCCCCGACGCGCCGCGATAGGCGAGTGTGACCCCGTCGATGGCGACGAAGCCGGTCACTCCCTGGGCTTCATCCAAGCGTCACAGCTTCCGCTCCGCCGCCGGCGGCAGGTACTCGGACGTGAACACGTCCCCGGCCTTGGGCCGTGCCTTGAAGTCATAGGTCAGCGCGATCTGGTCGATCGAGGCTTCCATGCGCTTCATGTCCACGCCGCCGAAGCCGTTGGTCTTGACCCAGGGCGTTACGAAATTGTCGCGCAGCGACATCTTCAGGCGCTCCAGCTCGATCTTTTCGTCGCCGGTCTCGTTGCGCTTCATCACCGATTTGATCGCGGTTTCGGGGCTTTTCACCGTGTCTTGCACGCCCTTGATCGTGGCCCTGACGAAGCCGGCCACGGCTTTCGGGTTGGCCTTCGCGTAGTCGGGATTCACCATCACGGCGTTGCCGTACAGCACCAGGCCGTGATCCGACATCAGCATCACCTTGATGTCCTTGGCGGCCACGCCCTTCTGCTGCAGCAGGTTGAAATACGAGGAGAAGGAGAATCCGGTGATGGCCTGCACCTCGCCCGATGCCAGCATCGGCTCGCGCACCGGGAAGCCGATGTTGTTGATCGTCACCTTCGAGGCGTCGATGCCGTTCTGCTTCACGAACGCTTTCCACTGGGCGAAGGCGCCGTCGGGCGCGGGCGCACCCAGCACTTTGCCCTCCAGGTCCTTCGGCCTGTCGATCTTGGTCTTGGCCAGCGACACGATGGCGAAAGGCGGCCGGTCGTACATCATCAGTACCGCCTTGACCTTATTGTCCGGGTTCTGGTCCTGGAACTTGACCAGCGAGTTGATGTCGAAGAACCCCATCGGATAGGTGCCGGCGGCGACGCGCGCGATGCCCGCGACCGAGCCGGGGCCGGTATCGATGGTCACGTCCAGCCCCTCGGCCTTGTAATAGCCCTTGTCGATGGCGACAAAATAGGGCGCGGACGGCCCCTCGAACTTCCAATCCAGCGCGAATTTCAACGCGGTCTGCGCCTCGGCGCCGCTTGTCGCCGCCAACATCAGGGCCGCCGCGCCCAGGGCCGTTCCGATTTTCGTCAACCGCATGATGCTCCCCATCTCCGCGAATTCCCGCCGGCGAGCCGGCGTTGCAATCCTACTTTACTCAGCAATCCCCGTGCCAGATCGGCGTCTCAGCTGCCGCGATAGGTCGTGTAGCTCCAAGGGCTTGCCAGAAGCGGCACATGGTAGTGCCCCTCGGGCTCGGCCACGGCGAAGCGCACCGGCACGACGCTGAGGAACGGCGGGTCGGCCTCAGCCGCGTCCCTTGCCCGGAAATATGCGCCGATATGAAAGCGCAGCTCGTAGCGCGCGATCGGCACGGGGCGGCCGGCGATCAAAGGCTGGTCGGTACGCCCGTCGGCATTGGTGGTCGCGCGGGTCACCGCGCGCGCGGCATCGCCCTCCGAAAGCTCCACCAGCTCCAGCTCGACCCCCTCGGCGGGCCGGCCGCCATGCGTGTCCAACACATGCGTCGAGAGTCGGCCGTGAACCTTCAGCTTGTCAGAAGCGGTGACGCGCTGGTCCAGGCGCAGCGCCGCTATGCGTACGATCTCCGTCAGTGCGGATTGCAGCTCGGCATCGGGCGCGTGCTTCAGGCGCTTTTCGAACTCGCCGAGGATCGATTCCTTGCCGTGCCGGCGCACGCAGACGATGAACGGAAAGCCGAAGCGCGCCCTATAGGCGTCGTTGAGCTTGTGGAACCGGGCGTATTCGGCCTCGGTCAGGCGATCCAAGCCGGCGCTGGACTGCTCGGTATTGGAATCGGCTGTAAGGTTGCCAGCGCGCGCGGCCTTGCCCGCCAGATCGGGATGGCCCTTCACCAGCGCCAGGCGCCTGGCCGCGTCGGCGGCGCGCAGCGCATCGCCCAGCGCCTGGTGCAACGCCGCGAGGCTTACGAAGGGCTTGCGCGCGAAGGCGGCCTCGGTCACCCAGGGCGCATGCTCGAACACCTCGCCCAGGGCCGTGACGAAATCCTGCCTGCCGGCTTTGTTCAGCTCATCGAGAGTGTGGGTTTGCATCTTCCCTCACTTCACCTTCGCCCCGGCGGCGAACCAGGCGGCCAGGATACCGCGTTCCTCTGCCGTGATCTCGGTGATGTTGCCCGGCGGCATGGCGTCGGACCGCGCGGCGTTCAGCGCGATCAGCCGCGCCTGGGCGTGGATGCGCTCGGCCGTGTCCAGCGTTACGCCCTTGGGTGCCGCCGCGATACCCGCCCATAACGGCTCCTTGGTATGGCACATGCTGCAGCGGGTGAGGACGATGTCTTCCACCGCGGCGAAGGACGGCGCGCTCGCCGCGCCCAGTTTCACTTCGCGCGGACCCGCGGCCGATAGAAGCGCGATCACGCCCATGCCCGCCGCCGCCACGCCCCAGACCCACCACGGGCTGCCCATGCCGGAATGGCGGCTGTTGAAGAAATGCCGGATCACCGGCCCCAGCGCCAGCACGATGGCGACAATCAGCCAGTTGTACTTGGTCGCGAACAGCAGCGGGGAATGCGTCGAGATCATCAGGAACACGACCGGCAGGGTCAGGTAGTTGTTGTGCACCGAGCGCAGCTTGGCTTCCTTGCCCCATTTGGGATCGGGCTGCTTGCCCGACAGCAGCGCCGCCACGGTTTTTTTCTGGTTGGGGATGATGATCACGAACACGTTGCCCACCATCATCGTGCCGATCAGCGCGCCGATCTGCACGAACGCGCCGCGCCCGCTGAACAGCGTGGTGAACAGGTAGGTGAGGACGACCAGGCAGGCATAGCCGATCAGCGCCACCAGCCGGTCGTCGCCAGCGAAGAACGAGCGGCACAAAAGCTCGTATCCAAGCCACGCCAGCATCAGCGTGCCGAGACTTACCAGCGCCGCCGCCCAGCCGGGCATGTCGAGCGCGGCCCTGTCGACGAGATAGAGCTCGGCGCCGAGGTAATAGATCACGACCAGCAGCGCGAAGCCGCTGAGCCAAGTGGTGTACGCCTCCCATTTGAACCAGGTCAGCTCGTCGGGCATGCGCGCCGGCGCGACCAGGTATTTCACCATGTGGTAGAAACCGCCGCCATGCACCTGCCAGGCTTCGCCCTGCACGCCCGGCGGCAAGCCTTCACGGGGCTGCAAGCTCAAATCGAGATGGATGAAGTAGAACGAGCTGCCGATCCAGGCGATGCCGGCGATCACGTGCAGCCAGCGGATCGCCATGCTCAACCACTCGACAAGCACAAGCTCCATCTTCCCCGGCCCCCCGTCTGTATATACAAGCGCCGGGCGGCATCCGCTATAGTCGCGGCATGTCGCGGCACGACCGTAAATTCATGCGCCGGGCGATCGCGCTGAGCCTGAAAAACGCCGCCGGCACGGACGGCGGGCCGTTCGGCGCGGTCGTCGTCAAGGGGGGCAGGGTGGTCGGCACCGGATCGAACAACGTTACCGCGTCGCGCGACCCTACGGCGCATGCCGAAATCGTGGCGATCCGCGCGGCGTGCCGGAAGCTCAAGACCCACGACCTTGGCGGCGCGGTCATCTACACGAGCTGCGAGCCCTGCCCGATGTGCCTGGTGGCGATCCTGTGGGCGCGCATCGACCGGATGGTGTACGGCAACACGCGCGCCGACGCGGCGGCGGTCGATTTCGACGACGCCTGGTTCTATAAGCAGGTTTCGTTGCCGGTCCACCGGCGCGCTTTGCCGGCGAAACGCCTGCTGGGGCTGGAAGCGCAGTGCGCGTTCCGCGTGTGGTCCAGGAACCCCCGTAGGGTTCCGTACTGATGCCGCGACTGCGCAATTCCGGCCGCGCCGGCCGCCGGCGCGGCGGCAAAACTGTCGAAAGCCCGCCAGCACCCGACATTACGGTCGATCCCGAGACTGGGGAAATTACCTCGACATAGCCGCCCGAATGCGCGCGCCGCCGGTATGCCAAGGGGCCCGATCGGGCCCCTTGGCATACCGGCGCTTCCTTCAACCACACTGGCCCGCTTTTACTCCGCCACGCCGGCCTGGAATCCGACCGCCGTTGACAAACTCACCCTTGCCGACGGCGAAGCTGGTGTCGCGCACGGCGGTGAAGCCGCCATCCACCGCGCCCGGCGTGACGAAGGTGCAGGTGATGTTCTCGAACCGGACTGCGCTATCATCTATGGCCGGAGGCACGCCGGCCCGCGCCATTTCCGGCGATGCGCCCGAACACGGCGCCGGACATCAACCCCGTCCCGCCGGGATAGTTGAAATAGAACAGCCCGCCCACCAGCTCGCCGGCGGCGTAAAGACCGGGGATCACAGCACCTTCCGTATCGATCACGCGCCCCTGCCGGTCGATCTTGAGGCCGCCGAAAGTGAAGGTGATGCCGCAGGTCACGGCGAAAGCCTCGAACGGCGGCTGGTCGATGGTATTGGCCCAGTTCGACTTCGGAATCGGCAGGCCCACCGTGCAACGCCCGTCCTTGACGTTCGGATTGAACGGCACCTCTGTCTTCACCGCCGCGTTATAGCGCTTCAACGTCTCCAGCGCCTTGGCACGATCGACGTCTTCCAGCTTCTGCGCCAGTTCCTCCAGCGTGTTCGCGCTCACCTTGGTGACGCGCTTGATGCGGTATTCCTCGCGCAGCAGGTGCAGGACTTTCTTGTCGAATACCTGCCAGCAGAACTGGCTGGGCTGGCTCAGGATCACCCGGCCGTATTTTGCATAGGTGTAGTTGCGGAAGTCCGCGCCCTCGTCCACGAAGCGCTCACCGTGCGCGTTCAGCATGACGGAGAAGGGATAGTTGTGCTTCTGGAAATTGTCGCCGACCGACAGGTCGCCGAATTCCGGCGCGTTGCGGTCCCAGGCCACGGCATGGCAGCCCGACCAGTTGCCGTAGGGCATGGCGCCGATCGCCAGCGCCATGCGGATGCCGTCGCCGGTGTTGAAGCGCGTGCCGCGCACCTTGGCCAGGTCCCAGCCGGGCCCAAGATAGCGCGTGCGCCATTCCGCGTTCGACTCGAACCCGCCGCAAGCCAGCACCACCGCCTTGGCGCGAATTTTCCGCGTCCGCCCGGCATGGCGCACGCTTAAGCCATGCACGCCCTGGTCGTCGGCGATCAGCTCCATCGCGCGCGCCCCGAAGGCGATCGCCACGTTGTTCTTCGCGGCAATCTTGGACAGCGCGTCGACCAGGCCCGGTCCGCCGCCCCAGGCCTCGACCGTTAACCCGCCCCAGAACTTGAACTTGCCGTCGATCTTGAACGCCTGCTTGCCGAAAATCGGCAGGAAGCGCAGGCCCTTGCCGCGCATCCATCGCATCGCGGGGCGGCTTTGCGTGACCAGAAGCTCGGTCAACTCGGGATCGGAGCGGTATTCCGTTATCCGCCCCATGTCGTCGTAGAAATTCTCTTCCGTGTAGGCGCCGAAATCGGTGTTGGCGATTTCCTCCGCCGTCAGATCCGGCATCAGGGCCTTCAAGTCGTCCACGCCGTCGTAGACGCAGCGTATCGCCCCGGCGGTGTAGCGCGAATTGCCGCCGCTCTCATCCTCGGGCGCGCGTTCCAGCACCAGCACCGAACATCCATGTTCGGCGGCCGACAGCGCCGCGCACAGCGCGGCGTTGCCTGCGCCGACCACGGCCACGTCGACGCTTTCCGGCAGCTGTTCGATCGCCATGGCGGCAGATTGATCGACCCTCTCCCCCGGCGTCAAGTTTGCGTCGCGGGCGGAAAGTCTTATTCTGCAGCGCCACGCAATAACGAAAGAACCGCAAATGGGCGCATCGTTCCTGATTACCGACCACACCATTGCGCCGCCGGCCCGCGCGCTGCTGGAGCAGCGCCAGGCGCGCGTGACCTTCGCGCCGGCGACTACCAAGCACGACGAGCTGGTGGCGCTGTGTGCGCGCGAGAGGTTCGAGGCCGTCATCTCGCGCACCATCCGCTTCTCGGCCGAGGCGATCGCGGCGTCGCCGCAGCTCCGTGTGATCTCGAAGCACGGCGTCGGCGTGGACAACATCGACGTCGATACGGCCACGAAGCGCGGTATTCCGGTGCTCAACGCCATGGCCGCCAACGCCCAATCCGTGGCCGAGCACGCCATCCTTCTGATGCTGGCGCTGAAGCGCAAGGTGGTGGCGCTGGACCGCTCGATGCGCGAAGGGCGTTGGGAGCGTCCGGGCCATATCGCCGGCGAGCTCATGGGCAAGCATCTGGGCATCGTCGGCCTGGGCAATGTCGGGCGCGCCGTCAACGCCATCGCCCAGGGCTTCGGCATGACGGTGTCGGCCTACGATCCCTATGTTCCGACCGCCGCGGTGCCCGCCGGCGTGCGGCTGGTGAAGGATTTGGACGCGATGCTGGCGGAAGTCGACATCGTCACCCTGCATTGCCCGCTGACCATGGAGACGCGCGGGATGATCGGGACCCGGCAGTTCGCGCGGCTGAAGCCCACGGCGCTGTTCATCAACACGGCGCGCGGGCCGGTGATGGACGAGGCGGCGCTGATGGCGGCGCTCAAGGGCAATCGCATCGCCGGGGCGGGGCTGGACGTGTTCACCGACGAGCCGACGCCGCTGGACAATCCGCTGCGCGACATGCCCAACGTGATATCGACGCCGCATATCGCGGGCTCCACGCGCGAGGCGATGGACCGCGTGGCGATACGCGCGGTCGAGAACGCCTATGCCATCCTCGACGGCACGACATACGATCCGATCTGCCTGGTGAATCCCGCGGCGCTGAAGAAAGGCGCGGGAGCGTCGCGGTGATAAAGCTCGCCTCGCGCCTCGGCCGGTTCCAGCCCTCGGCCAGCCGCGTCGCTTCGCAACGCGCGGCCGAACTCAAGGCCCAGGGGCGCGACATCATCGCGCTGACCGCCGGCGAGCCGGATTTCGACACGCCCGAGAACATCAAGGCCGCCGCCGCCCGCGCCATGGCGCGCGGCGACACGAAATACACCAACACCGACGGCACGCCCGAGTTGAAAAAAGCCGTGGCCGCCAAGTTCAAGCGCGAAAACGGCCTCGATTACGCCACCGACCAAATCTCCGTGGGCAACGGCGGCAAGCAGGTGCTGCTGAACGCGTTGATGGCGACGTTGGAGCAGGGCGACGAGGTGGTCATCCCCGCGCCCTATTGGGTGTCGTATCCCGATCTGGTGCGCTTGGCCGAGGGCGTGCCGGTGCCCGTGCGCTGTCCGCAGAACCATGGCTACAAGCTGATGCCCGAGGCGCTGGATGCGGCGATCACCAAGCGCACGCGCTGGCTGATCATCAATTCGCCATGCAACCCGTCGGGCGCGGCCTATGGCAGGCCTAAGATGAAGGCACTGACCGACGTGCTGCTGCAGCACCCGCATGTCGCGGTGATGACCGACGACATGTACGAGCACATCCTGTACGACGGGCATGAGTTCTGCACTCCGGCGGCGGTCGAGCCGCGTCTTTACGAACGCACGCTGACGGTCAACGGCGTCAGCAAGACCTATTCGATGACCGGGTGGCGCATCGGCTATGCCGGCGGCCCGCGCGAGCTGATCAAGGGCATGGCCAAGGTGCAGATGCAGACCACGTCCAATCCCTGCTCGATCAGCCAGGCGGCGGCGGTCGAGGCGCTGAACGGGCCGCAGGACATCGTGCGCCAGCGCACCGCGGAATTCAAAAAGCGCCGCGACGTGGCGGTCGAGATGCTGAACCAGGCGCAGGGCATCGTGTGCCCGAAGCCCGAAGGGGCGTTCTACGTGTTTCCGTCCTGTGCCGGGACGATTGGCAAGCGCACGCCGCAAGGCCGCGAGATCAAGACCGACGAGGATTTCACCAATTACCTGCTGGAGCACGGCGTGGGCGTGGTGCAGGGCACCGCCTATGGCATGGCGCCCTATTTCCGCATTTCCTTCGCGCTGTCGATGGAGCGCCTGACCGAGGCCTGCCGGCGCATCCAACGGGCGTGTGCTGATCTGCGATAGTCGAGCTAGTTAGAGTCTCGGGTTGCATGTTGGCTTCCGGCCTGTAGCAAACATTCGCCGTGTTGGATGGATCGCCCGAAACGTGCCATAAGCGGAAGTCCCAATCGCTCGCTCGTTGCAACACGCAATGGTTCAGGACCAAAAAGGCGAAGAACGAAAGGCCGTTCGGCACCGCGCTATACGGGAAGGCCCGCCTTGCGCATGCCTTCAAGACGGTGCTCGAACATGTCCGGATTCCTAAATG
This sequence comes from Rhodospirillaceae bacterium, assembly GCA_023266845.1. Lineage (GTDB taxonomy): Bacteria > Pseudomonadota > Alphaproteobacteria > JAEULC01 > JAEULC01 > JAEULC01. The sequence continues at coordinate 1,632 of JAHFPH010000040.1, read as the reverse complement.
GCAGAATGCGCCGTCGCCGCTCCAATGAAAAATCCGGAGCGATTTTCATCACTTCCGCCCAGGCCGCCCGGCTTTCGGCCATCCTGCCGAGATGGCCATAGCAAGACGCAAGCAGGGCGTAGGACGTCTCCGAATTGGGATTGCGCTCGAGCCGCCGCTTGAGAGTGATCACCGCCTCGTCGAACAGTCCCAGCGACAGTTGCGCCTGGGCGAGAAAATATAGCGTAATCTCACGATAGAGAGGATCGAGCCGCATATAGGCGTTGATCGTGTCGACCGCCCCCCTGGCGTCACCGCTGTAGTACTGGATACTGGAGAGTTCCAAATTCCCTTCGGCCGAACTTGGCGCCAAGGCGAGGCAACGTTGCACCTCGGCAAGAGCCCTGTCGTGCTCCCGATGCCAAAGCAGAGTGAGGGAGAAGACGAAGTGGGCATATGGATCTTCTTCGTCCATGGAAACCGCCCGCTCTGCGATTTCCAAAACGGTCTGGAGGGACCGTTCGGGCACGTCGACCCGACCCATGATGTAATCATTTAAATGGGTGAAGGCGACACAAGCGTGCGCGGCAGCAAAATCCGGATTGATCGCGATCGCTCGCCCGAGCAGGCTGCGCGCTTCGACGTTGTTGCTCTTAGTGAGGAGGAGCGCTTGCTCGCGTGCTCGGAGGAAGAGATTGTAGGCCTCCACGTCGATCGTGTTCTTTCGGGCCAACCGGCCTTTCTGTTCGGGCGTCAGCTTGACCTTGAGCGCCGAAATGATCTCCTGCGTGAGTTCGTCCTGCACGGCGAAGATGTCGGTGAGGTCGCGATCGAAGCGGTCGGCCCAGATGTGCGTGCCGCTCACAGCGTCGATGAGCTGGCCGGTAACCCGGACCCGGTTGCCCGCCTTGCGCACACTGCCTTCCAGAACGTAGCGCACGCCAAGTTCGCGGCCAACTTGCTTCACATCGACCGGCTTGCCCTTGTAGGTGAAGGTCGAGTTGCGCGCGATCACATGCAGCTCGGACAGCTTCGAGAGATCGGTGATGATGTCCTCGCTGATGCCGTCGGAAAAATACTCCTGCTCGGGATCTCCGCTCATGTTGTTGAACGCGAGCACAGCGATGGACGGACGGTCGGGCAATAGCAGAGCGCCGGGTCGCGCCAGCAGCGGGGAAGCTGCCGGGGTGCCGGCCAGCTCGACGCGAAATGCCCGTACCGCCTGAGCGATGTTTTTCAGCGTCTGCTCGCCCAAATTGGCGAAAGAGATGTCGAGGCGGTTGCCGATCTGGTCGCGGACGGTACGGCTGACACAAATGCTGCCGGGCTCGGCGATCCCCTCCAGCCGCGCCGCAATGTTCACCCCGTCGCCGAAAATGTCGCCGCCCTGGATAATGATATCGCCGACATTGATGCCGACGCGGAACTCGATGCGTTTGTCGGGCGGAATGTTCGCGTTGCGCTCAACGATGCCACGCTGGATTTCGACCGCGCAACGCACCGCGTCCACCACGCTAGCGAATTCAACCAACACGCCGTCGCCCGTGGTCTTGACGATACGGCCTCTGTGTTCGGCAAATTTGGGATCGATCAGCTCGCGGCGGTGCGCCGTTAGCGCGCGCAGCGTGCCTTCCTCATCCGCGCCCATAAGGC
>JAHFPH010000162.1 GCA_023266845.1 Rhodospirillaceae bacterium | reverse complement strand
TGGTCTGGCCCGAGCCGGGCAAGGGCGGCGGCGGCGGCGTGACCACCGCGCCGGGCATGTTGCCCCCGGAGCTTCCGGGGACCTGCGGCAGGATCGACGCGACCGGCGCGCTGGCGCCGGTGGCGGCCTGCTGCTGACCGCCGACCGGCGCGCCGGTGACCGGCAAGGTGGGCGCGGCCGATGGCGGCGGCGGGGATGCGGCCGGGCGCTGCATCGGTTCTTCCGACTTGGGCAGGATGCGTTCCGGGCCGCCGCTTGCGCTCTGCGATCCCGGCCGGCCCAGCTCGTACACCTTCATGTTCTGGTTCGGCACATCCATGCCGCCGGGTTGGGCGGGCCGGACCTTGGCGGGACCGTCATCGGCGCGGATCAGCGGCGGATTCTGCTCGCTGCCGGCGCGAATGCCCTGCTGGTAGGCGTAATATACGATGACGACGAAGCCGATGATGGCGAGGCTCGCCACCACGATCGGCAGCACGCGGCCGCCGCGCCGGCGCGGCTCTTCCTCTTCCAGCTCTTCTTCCGGCTCGTCGTCGTAGGGGTCCGGCTCGGGCGTCGGCTCGATCCGGGTGTCGTCTTTGATCGCCATCAGCGCATCTCCTTCATGGGTTCGACGCCGAATACCCCAAGCCCAGAGGCGACCACCGTCGCCACTCCCGACACCAGCGCCAGTCTTGCCTCGGTCAATTCGCGATCCTCGCGCACCAGGAACCGGATCGCGCCTTCCTCGCGGCCGCGCGTCCACAACCCATGGAACGCGGCGGCGACATCATACAGATAAAAGGCCAGGCGGTGCGGCTCGTGCGCTTCGGCGGCGGCTTCCACGAGCCGCGGCCAGTTCGCCAGCTGCCGGATCAGAGCAAGCTCGCCCGCGTCGGTCAAGCGTTCAAGCGGCCCTCGGGCCAGGGCAGCCGGCGAAACCTCCAGCCCGGGAAACTCGGTACGCGCGTTGCGCAGCACGGAATGGGCCCGGGCATGGGCGTATTGCACGTACCACACCGGATTGTCGCGCGATTGTTCCTTGACCGCCGCCAGGTCGAAATCCAGCGGCGCGTCGTTCTTGCGCGTCAGCATCACGAAGCGCACCACGTCCTTGCCGACTTCTTCCACCAGCTCGCGCAGCGTGACGAAAGCGCCCGAGCGCTTCGACATCTTCACCGGCTCGCCCTTGTCCATCAACTTCACGAGCTGGCAGATCTTCACGTCCAGCGCGCCCTTGTCCTCGGTGATCGCCTTCACCGCGGCCTGCAGGCGGCGCACATAGCCCGCGTGGTCGGCGCCCCAGACGTCGATCATCTCGGCGAAGCCGCGCCGGTACTTGTCGAAGTGATAGGCGATGTCGGAGGCGAAATAGGTCCAGCTGCCGTCGGATTTCTGCAACGGCCGGTCGGTGTCGTCGCCGAACCGGGTGGCGCGGAACAAGAGCTGCGGGCGCGGCTCCCAATCCTCGATCTTCTTGCCCTTCGGCGGCTCCAGCGTGCCGGTATAGATCAAGCCGCGGTCCGACAGCGTTTTCAGCGCGGCGTCCACCGCGCCGGCCTTGACCAGCGAAAATTCCGAGGCGAATACCTCGTGCCGCACGCCGAGCGCGGCCAGATCGTCGCGGATCAGCACCATCATCGCGTCCACGGCGAAAAGCCTGAGCGGCGCCAGCCAGTCGGCTTCCGGCTTGCCGAGCCATTTGCGGCCGTCGCGCTTGGCCAGCGCCGCGCCCACCGGCTTCAGGTATTCGCCGGGATAGCAGCCCTCGGGGAGCGCGCCGATCGCCTCGCCCAGCGCCTCGCGATAGCGCAGGTGCACCGAGCGCGCGAGCGTGTCGACCTGCGCGCCGGCATCGTTGATGTAGTACTCGCGCGCGACCTTGAACCCGGCCTTGGTCAAAAGCGCCGCCAGCGCGTCGCCATAAACCGAGCCGCGCGCGTGGCCGACATGCAAGGGGCCGGTCGGATTGACCGAGACGTATTCGACGTTGACCGGCTTGCCGGCGCCGAGCGCGCTGTCGCCGTAGGCAGGGCCGGATTGAAGAATTTCGGAAAGCTGTTGGTGCCAAACCTCTTCACGTAGCCGAAAATTTATGAATGCCGGCTTAGCGACCGTGGTCGAAGTTACAGAACCTTCGGCCTCGTGTTCCAGCCGTTTGGCAAGAGTGTTCGCTAGAATTTCCGGTGAAACGCCGAGGGGCTTCGCTAGCACAAATGCTGCGTTCGTCGATATTTCGCCTTGATCGGGGTTCCGTGGTGGCTCAACCGTTACCCGCGACAAGTCTAGATTCGACGGCCACCCGGACGTCGCGGCCTCTTTCTTGATCGCTTTCAAAACGATCGCACGATATTGGTCAAACACATTCATCAGTGCATCGCGTCCCGAAGGAAAACCCGTTTGTGCGCGTCGAGCGCGTAACGGTCGGTCATGCCGGCGATGTAGTCGGCCACCACGCGGGCCGATGCGGCCGAGCGCCTGCCGTCGGCCAGGCGCCGCCATTCCGCCGGCAGGCGCTTCTGTTCGCCCAGGTACAAGTCGAACAGTTCCCGCACCACGCGCCTGGTGCGCGCGTTCATGCGATTGACCTTGGGGTGGCGGTACATGCGCTGGAAAAGGAACTTTTTCAAGGCGCGGTCGTTGGCCCGCATGCCGGCGGAAAAAGCCACGACCGGCCTATCGAGGCGACGGATGGCGTCGGCCGATTTGGGCTTGGCGGCTTTGAGGCGCCGGGAGGTCTCGGCCAGCAGATCCTCGACCATCGCGCCGATCAGCGCGCGGATGGTTTCGTGGATCAGACGCCCGCGCTCCAGCTTCGGATAGCGCTTGAGCAGCCCGTCGATTACCGGCCCGACCAGCTTCACGCCGCGCAGATCGTCGATGTCGAACAGGCCGGCGCGCAGGCCGTCGTCGATATCGTGGTTGTTGTAGGCGATGTCGTCGGCCAGCGCCGCCACCTGCGCCTCCGGCCCCGCGAAGGTATGCAGTTCCAGATCGTGCCGCGCCGAATAGGCGCGAATCGAGGGCGGCGGATCGGCCAGCGGACCGTTGTGCTTGACCACGCCTTCCAGCGTCTCCCAGGCGAGGTTCAGCCCGTCGAAGTCGGCGTAGCGCCGTTCCAGCATCGTCAGGATGCGCAGGGTCTGGTCGTTGTGGTCGAAGCCGCCGAATTCCTTCATCGCGGCGTCGAGCGCGCCCTCACCCGCATGACCGAAGGGCGTGTGGCCCAGATCGTGCGCCAGCGCCAGCGCCTCGGCCAAATCCTCGTCCAGGCCCAGGGTGCGGCTGACCGTGCGCGCGATCTGCGCCACCTCCAGGCTGTGCGTCAGGCGCGTGCGGTAGTAGTCGCCCTCGTGGTACACGAACACCTGGGTTTTGTATTTGAGCCGCCGGAACGCGGCGCAATGGATGATGCGGTCGCGGTCGCGCTGGAACGCCGAGCGCATGCGGCTTTCCGGCTCGGGGTAAAGTCGCCCGCGAGACCGGTCCGCCCGGCAGGCATAGACCGCCAGATTCAGTAGGGCCGGCATGAGTCGCACACTACAGTTAGGCTGAATCTGGAACAATCAGTGGTACGCTGGTGAGCAGTTAGTTTCTGACCCTAGGCATCACTTGTGGATAAACGCGCGCCAGTCTCAAGATTCTCTCTAACTATTTGAATTTGCATATGAAACATAACGTGAACGTTAGGTGACGCGGAATAAAAATTTGTGTACATATTTGTTGCCTGTTAAGCCCGAACTTGTCCGGTTTGTGCGGAGATGCCTGTTATGTCATACAATGAATTCCGTCGATGGCTTGAAGCCCGAGGTTGCAAGATCGAGCCCGGCAAAGGTAGTCATTTCAAGGTCTTTTTCAACAATCGATCCAGTATCTTACCAATGCACGGCAAAAAGGAAATTGGAAAGGGCCTAATGATAAGGATTAAGAAGGATCTTGGGTTAAACTAGTTCGCTTCATTATCCACATAAGTATACATATTTGTTCCCTCCCAAACCTAAGCGATACACATTATTGTGTATTTCCAGCGCGGGGGAAAGCCTCGCCTGGGTAATAGCGCCAAGGAGGGCGAAATGTTTGCCTATCCCGTCGAACTGGTCGAACAGGATGGCGAGTTCATCGTGGATTTCCCGGATATTCCAGAGTGCCATACCATCGGCGACACGCGGGAAGCGGCTTTGGTACAAGCTCGAGATGCATTGGAAACTGCATTGAGCTTGTACATTGACCAGAAGCGCCTGTTACCGCGCGCATCACTTCCTCTTGGACGATCCGTAGTCAGCCCTTCGGCCTTGGCAGCTCTAAAGGCCGAACTCTACATGGCCATGAAGGAAAAGAACGTCACGAAAGCCGAGCTTGCAAGGCGATTGAAGGTCAGCAAAGTGCAAATTCAGCGCCTGTGCGAAATCATGCATCAATCGCGACTTGATCAAATCGAGGCGGCGCTGGCCGCACTTGGCAAAAGAGTCCTCGTCACTACCCAAGAGCTCCGTGCCGATTTGGCAGCGTAGATTGTGGTGTCTTGTCGCCTCACGGCGTCGCCCACGTTACTTGCGGCTGGCACAGTTGCAGTACTGGCGACAATTATAGCCCTCAGCCCCGCTTCGGCCGACGAGCGGGTGCGGTTTCCGAGCCTGGACGAGGATTTGACGGGCGGCGCGGCGACCGAGCTGGATGCGCGGCTCTACAAGCCCGAGGGCGACGGCCCCTTCCCTGCCGTCGTAGGCATGCATGGCTGCGGCGGACGCGATTTCCTGCGCCGCGACGCGCCGTACGCCAATGTCGCGGACTGGGCCCAGCGCCTCGTCGCGCTGGGCTATTTGGTGCTGCTGCCCGACAGTTTCCGCCCGCGCGGCGTGATCGAGGTCTGCACCCAGAGTCCGCAACTGGTCTCGGCGGTGCGCCATCGGCCGCGCGACGCCTATGGCGCCTTGGCATGGTTGCGCGCGCAGCCCTATGTGCAAGGCGATCGCGTGTTCCTGATGGGCTGGTCGAACGGGGCCAGCGCCACGCTGGCTACGCTGCGCGCCGACAATTTCAAGGACCTGCGCGAACGCTCGGGCGGCGATTTCCGCGCCGCCGTGGCGCTCTATCCCGGCTGCATCGCGCAGGTCAAATCGGGGTGGTCCACCAAGACGCCGCTGCTGGTGATGATCGGCGAGGCGGACGATTGGACTCCCGCGGAGCCGTGCCACGAGCTGGAACAACGGACCAAGCGCACCGGCCAGCCGGTCGAGTTCGTGTTCTACCCCGGCGCCTATCACGGCTTCGATGCGCCCGACCACAAGCCGGTCACCCGCAAGGACGTGCCGCGCGCCCAGGCGAACGGCAAAGGCGTCGTGACCATCGCCGCCGACCCGGCGGCGCGTGAGGACGCGATCAAGCGGGTGCCCGGGTTTCTGGCGCGAAATGGCGCAAACTAGCGTTTCCAAAGGCTTACCCGCCGTCGCGGCGGGTTTGACTTTGCCGGTCGAATGCCTACATTTGCCTTGGATACCGGAGACTTGAAAACATGCCCGATGGCGTCGGCACGGCCCCGTCCGTGACCCTGTCCGAAAGCGCGGCCAAGCGTATTGAGTTCCTGGCGTCGCAAGAGACGCAGGCGGGACTGATGCTACGCGTCTCGGTGTCGGGCGGCGGCTGCTCGGGCTTCCAGTATGGCTTCGCCTTCGACGACACCAAGGGCGACGAAGACCGGCTGTTCGAGCGCGCGGGCGCCAAGGTGGTGATCGACGAAACCTCGCTCGAGCTTTTGAACGGCTCCGAGATCGATTTCGTCGAGGACCTGGTCGGCGCGTCGTTCCAGATCAAGAACCCGAACGCCAAATCGTCCTGCGGCTGCGGCAACTCGTTCGCCGTCTAAGCCGCTGGCGCCAAGCCGGGGAGCGCGGCGCCGTTGAAAATCGCCACCTGGAACGTCAATTCGGTCAAGGCGCGGCTCGAGCACCTGAAGCGCTGGCTCGACGCGGCTAAGCCCGACATCGTGCTGCTGCAGGAATTGAAATGCGAAGAGTCAGCCTTTCCGGCGATGGAGCTGAAGGGCCTGGGCTACGACGCCGCCGTTTCGGGACAGAAGACCTATAACGGCGTGGCGATCCTGGCCAAGGGCAAGATTGCCGACGTGACTGCTGCCCTGCCCGGCGACAAATCAGACGACCACGCGCGCTACATCGAGGCGACCGTGGCGGTGGGCGGCGCGCGGCCGGTACGCGTGGCCTCGGTCTACGCGCCGAACGGCCAGGAAGTGGGTTCCGACAAGTACGATTACAAGCTGCGCTTCTACCAGCGCCTGGCCGCGCACATGGAACAGTTGCTGGCGCGCGAGGAGCCGCTGGCGCTGGGCGGCGATTTCAACGTCGCGCCCTGGGACATCGACGTCCACGACCCCAAGGCCTGGCGCGGCCAAGTGCTGGTGAGCCCGCCGGAGCGCGCGGCGCTGCGCCGCCTGTTGAACTTGGGCATGACCGACGCGCTGCGCGTGCTGCACCCCGAGCCGGGCCAGTATTCGTGGTGGGATTACCGCAACAACGCCTGGCCGC
>JAHFPH010000161.1:3898-6524 GCA_023266845.1 Rhodospirillaceae bacterium | reverse complement strand
TGCACCGCCATCAGATAGAGCATCATGCCGAGATGCATGCCGGTCTGCGCCGCCTGGGGCAGCGCATCGGCCGTGCGCAACAGCGCCACGATCAGCATCAGCACGACCTGCGGCGCCGAGCCCCAGTTATAGGCGACGATATAGCCGGGATATTGCGCCGCGCGGTCCAGCACGTCGCTTAGATACGCCAGGGCCAGCGGAAACGCGGTCCAGCCGATGGCATAGGCGATGCCTTCAACCAGCACGATGCGCAGGAAGGAATTGCCGATCTCCGCGTCGTCCATGCGCAGCGTGATCAGCAGCACATAGGGCGGCAGAATGATCGCGGCGCAGAAGAACGAGCGCCAGAACCCGCCGATCGTCCGCTCGAAAAAGCTGAAGCCCGACGCATCGAACCGCAACAGGCGGAAGGCCCCGGTTAGCGCCGCGATCACGTGGCCGGCGTTGGGGATCATCGGCGGGCGCTAGTTGAAATAGCGGTCGAGCATGGCCCGGTAGATGCCGACCAGCCGCGCCATGTCGGCGAGCGAGCAGCGCTCGTCGAATTTGTGCGCGGTGGCGTTGGTCATGCCGAATTCGCAGACCGGACAGTGATGCTTGATGAAGCGCGCGTCTGATGTGCCGCCGGTGGTCGAAAGAGCCGGCTGGCTGCCGGTCACGCGCTGCACCGACTCGCAAACCAGCGTGGACAGCGGCCCGGGCGGCGTCAGGAAACTTTCGCCCGAGACCTGGATCTTCATGTCGTAGCGCCCGCCGGGCCCGATGGCGCGGTCGAGTCTTTCACGCAGCCATGCCTCGACGGTCTTCGACGTATGGTCGCTGGAAAAGCGGATATTGACCGTCGCCTTGATCGCGCCGGGGATCACGTTGCCGACCGGATTGCCCACGTCGACGGTCACCACTTGCAATGTCGAGGGTTCGAAATGCGCGTTGCCGGCGTCGAGCTTGTCGTCGATCAGGGGCTGCAGCATATGCACCAGGCGATGCACCGGATTGTCGGCGAGCTGCGGATAGGCGCTGTGGCCTTGCACGCCGTGGACGGTCAGGTACGCCGTCATCGCGCCGCGCCGGCCGATCTTGGCCATTTCGCCGACCTCAACGGGGTTGGTTGGCTCGCCCACCACGCAGACATCCAGCTTCTCGTTGCGGGCCTTGAGCCAGTCCAGCACCTTGACCGTGCCGTTGACGGCGGGACCTTCCTCGTCGCCGGTGATCAACAGGCTGATCGAGCCGTTGAACTCGCCCTTGCGGTCGGCGAGGAACCCGCGCAACGCCGACACGAAACAGGCGATCGCCGCCTTCATGTCGGACGCACCGCGGCCATAGAGATGGCCGTCCTTGACGACGGCGGCGAACGGATCGACCGACCAGCGCGCACGGTCGCCCGGCGGCACCACGTCGGTATGGCCGGCGAAGCAGAAATTGCGGCCCGAACCGCCCAGGCGCGCGTAGAGATTCTCCACCCGGTCGTCGCCCGGCGACTCGAACGCCAAACGGTTGCAGGAAAAGCCCAGGGGCTTCAGTACGGTTTCCAGAACGCCGAGCGCGCCGGCGTCGGCCGGCGTCACGCTGGGGCAGCGGATCAGCGCCTGGGCCAGATCCAGCGCGTCGGCGGGAGGAGCGGCGGCATTCAAGTCGGGACCTCATCCTTCGACAGGCTCAAGATGAGGCCCTCATGGTGAGCCTGTCGAACCATGAGGGCCGGCACTGTCAATCCCGCAGCAGCTCGTTGATGGCTGTTTTAGCGCGGGTCTGCGCGTCCACGCGCTTGACGATCACCGCGCAATAAAGCGACGGGCCCGGCGTGCCGTCGGGCAAGTTCTTGCCGGGCAGGGCGCCGGGCACCACCACCGAATAGGCGGGTACGCGGCCATAGAGCGTCTTGCCTGACGTGCGGTCGACGATCTTGGTCGACGCGCCGATGAACACGCCCATCGACAGCACCGAGCCTTCCTCGACCACCACGCCCTCGACCACTTCGCTGCGCGCGCCGATGAAGCAATTGTCCTCGATGATCACGGGGCCGGCCTGCAGCGGTTCCAAGACCCCGCCGATGCCCGCGCCGCCGGAGATGTGGCAGTTCTTGCCGATCTGCGCGCAGGAGCCGACTGTCGCCCAGGTATCGACCATCGTGCCGCTGTCCACATACGCGCCCACGTTAACGAAACTGGGCATCAGGATCACGTTGGGCGCGATGAAGGCCGAGCGGCGCACGACCGAACCGGGCACGGCGCGAAAACCCGCGGCGCGGAAGCGGTTCTCGCCCCAGCCCGCGAATTTCGACGGCACCTTGTCGTACCAGCTCGACTGGCCGGCGTTGCCGGGGCCGGCGGGGCCGCCCTGCATGGGCGCGGAATCGGTCAGGCGGAACGACAGCAGCACGGCTTTTTTCAGCCACTGGTTCACGACCCACTGGCCGGCTTTCTTTTCGGCCACGCGCAACTTGCCGCCATCGAGTTCCTCGAGCGCCGCGTTGACCGCCTCGCGCACCGGGCCCGACGTGGCGCTGTCGACGCCGTCGCGTTTTTCCCACGCGCCGTCGATGGTTTTTTGCAGGGCCTGGGGGTCGCTCATGTCCTTAACCGGGCTGGAAGAATCGGCGGGAAGGGCCGCGACAATGGGCCAG
>JAHFPH010000161.1:0-3798 GCA_023266845.1 Rhodospirillaceae bacterium | reverse complement strand
GCTGTCGACGCCGTCGCGTTTTTCCCACGCGCCGTCGATGGTTTTTTGCAGGGCCTGGGGGTCGCTCATGTCCTTAACCGGGCTGGAAGAATCGGCGGGAAGGGCCGCGACAATGGGCCAGCCCCAAGGCTTCTGTCAATCGGCGGAACCCAGGCGCTTGGCGGGCTTGAGCGCATCGGCCGCCCGGGTCAGGAATTGCGTCAGGTCGTCGATTTCGTGATGCACATAGGCGCTGTGGTCGGCCTCGGGCTTGCCGCCGGGGCGCAGCCAGGACCAGTCCACCTTCACCCAGGCCGTGGTCATGCCCAGCTCGTGCGCCGGTTTCAGGTTGCGCGCGATATCCTCGAACAGCACCGCGCCGCGCGGCGCGATCGCGTGGCGTTTCACCAGCATGTCGTACACGACCGGCTCGGGCTTGGGCAGGTAGTCGGCTGCGTGGATGTCGAACACGCCCGCGAAATGTTTCGCGATGCCGAGCTTGGCCAGGATGCGATCGGCATGGGAAAGCGTGCCGTTGGTGAACACCAGTTTGCGGCCGGGCAGGCGCGCCAGCGCCGCGTCCATCGCCGGATTGGGCGCGAGCGGCGAAAGGTCCAGGTCGTGCACGTAATCGAGATACTCCTTGGCGTCGACCTTGTGTTCGACCATCAGCCCGCGCAGCGTGGTGCCGTATTTGCGCAGGTAGTCCTTCTGCACCACCCGCGCCTGGTCCAGCGGCAGGCCCAGCACGCGCGCGGCCATCAGGTTGATGCGCCGGTCCACCTGCTCCCACAGCCGCGAGTCGGCGGGGTACAGCGTGTTATCCAGATCGAAGATCCAGGTATCGATATGGCCGAGACGGGGCGGGTTGCCGCGCATGGCGCTAGAACTGGCACGCCGGCCCGGGCCGGGCAAGCCGGGCTTGCCCTGGGCTTGCGCAATGCCGATATGCGGTAGGATCGGGCGCAACGGGTGGACGGGGTTCGCATGATCGGCAAGGCCAAACAGCGGTTTCCCACGGTGTTCGTGTCGCATGGCGCGCCGAGCCTGTTGCTGGAAGGCGGGCCGGCCTGCGAGTTTCTCGCCGGCCTGGGGGACCAATTGGGCAAGCAGCTCGGCAAGCCCGTGGCGATCCTTTGCGTTTCGGCGCATTGGGAAACGGATACGCCGGAAGTCTCTGGCGCCGAACGGCCCGAGACCATCCACGATTTCTACGGTTTTCCCCGGCCGCTTTACGCGATGCGCTACGAGGCGCCCGGTTCGCCCGCGCTGGCGCGGCGCGCGTGGCAGCTGCTGGACGCGGCCGGTTTCGCCGGCATCGTCGATCCCAAGCGCGGGCTGGACCACGGCGCCTGGGCGCCGCTGAAGCTGATCTATCCCGATGCCGATATTCCGGTGTTGCAGCTCTCGATCCAGACCGCGCGCGGGCCGCGCCATCATGTCGAGCTGGGGCGCGCGCTGGCGCGCTTGCGCGACGAAGGCGTGCTGGTGCTGGCCAGCGGCAGCGCGATCCATAACCTGCGCGAGCTTGGCCGCGACGGCGCGCCCGCGCCCTGGGCCGTCGCGTTTTCCGATTGGCTGGACCAGGCCGTGGCCACGGGCGACACCGAATCGTTGGTCCATTACCGCCAGAAGGCACCGGGCGGCGCCCGGGCGCACCCGACCGACGAGCACCTCCTGCCCCTGTTCGTGGCCCTGGGCGCGGCGGGCAAGGCCGCCGGGAAACGCCTGCACAACAGCTTTACCCACGGAAACCTTGGCATGCAGGCCTATGCCTGGTCATAGATATACGGCATTACAGTATTATTTTACTATATACTGGATTGCCGTATAATCCGTTCAATGAAACTTCGCATGACCGCCGACGGGGCATTGCTTCGGGTGCTGCCGGATGGACGCACCGAGCCGGCCGAGCAGCCCGGCGCCGAGGAGTTCGAGGCGCACTCGCCTAGAACAGCCGCCCTTCTGGTGCAGGTGGCGCGGGCGCGCCTGGGCCTGAGCCAGGCGGGTTTCGCCGTGCGCCTGCGCCTGCCCGCGGGCACGCTGCGCGATTGGGAGCAGGCACGGCGCATGCCCGATGCGGCGGCGATCACCCTCATGCGCCTGGTGGCCGGCGCGCCGCAGGCGATGCAGCGCCTGACCACGCGCTTCGGCGACGCGGGGCGTGCTTCGACCTATCTTGAGAAATTCGCCAACGCGGCCGGCCGGGCGCTGCTGCGGGCCGAGATCGCGCTGGTGCTGCGCCATTCGCCGTTCGACGCGCGGGCGCTGTCGGATGCGGCGGGCGACGCCCCGCCCAAATTGAAGCACGCCTTGGCGCAGGCTCGCGGCGGCACGTCCTTCGCCTAGTCCGCTTCGGCGACCGCGGGATAGAGGTTGATCCGCTTCACCCGGCCGAAGGCGAAGCTGGTTTCGACCGAGGCGATGCCGGGAATCTGCGTCAGTTGTTCGCGCACGAACTGCTCGTAGGTCTTGAGGCTTTGGCTGACGACGTGCAGCAGATAGTCGCGCGAGCCGGTCATCAGATAGCATTCCTGGATCTCGTCGAACCGCTGGATTCGCTCCTCGAAGGTGAGCATTGTTTCCGGGCTCGGCCGCTCCAGCCGCACGCTGATAAAGGCATTGACCGGCAGACCCAGCTTCTCCTGGTCCACGACCGCGGTGTAGCCGCGGATCACGCCGGCCTCCTCGAGGTTGCGCACGCGCCTGAGGCATGGCGAGGGGGATAGGTTCACACGTTCCGACAGTTCCTGATTGGTGAGCCGGCCATTGGCCTGCAATTCGCGCACGATATTGCGGTCGATGCGGTCCATGATCCCCTCCGTCTTAGCAGACTCTACCAATCTGATAGCTATCTTAAGCAATATACGCAAGCAGATACCAATTCTTCCAGCGTATAATACCAAAAGTCCGGAGCCGCCAATAGCCAAGGAAGCCCAGGGAGGAACCGCCATGACCACCGCCGGCCCGATCACCAGAAATCTCGGCTTCGCCACCCGCGCCATTCACGACGGCCACGACGCGCGCGGCGAGAACGGCGCGCTGGTGCCGCCGGTCTACATGACCTCCACCTTCGCGTTCGACAGCGTGGAGCACGGCGCGGCGATGTTCGCGGGCGAGGCTCCCGGCCACGTCTACTCGCGCATCTCCAACCCAACCCTCGACCTGCTGGAGCGGCGGTTCGCCGGGCTGGAAGGCGCCGAGGCGGCGGTCGCGTTCGCTTCGGGCATGGGGGCAATCACCGCCGTGCTATGGACTCTGCTGAAGTCGGGCGACGAGCTGATCGTCGACAAGACCCTTTACGGCTGCACCTTTGCGTTCATGCGTACGGGTCTTGCCAAATTCGGCGTCACGCTGCGGCATGTCGACATGCGCGACCCGGCGAACCTGGAGCACGCCATCGGTCCCAAAACCCGCGTCGTCTATTTCGAGACGCCGGCCAATCCCAACATGCGCCTGGTCGACATCGCCGCCGTCGCGGCGATCGCACGCGCGCACGGCGTGGTGAGCGTGGTCGACAACACCTACGCGACGCCCTATCTGACGCAGCCGATCGAGCTCGGCGCCGACATCGTGGTGCATTCCGCCACCAAGTACCTGGGCGGGCATGGCGACTTGGTCGCCGGCCTCGCCGCCGGCAGCGCCGCGACGATGCACGCGGTTCGCGTCGAGGGCCTGAAAGACATGACCGGCGCGGTTATGGCGCCGCTGACCGCCTATCAGGTGATGCGCGGCATGAAGACGCTGGAGCTGCGCATGGACCGCCACTGCGCCAGCGCCATGACGCTGGCGCGCGCCCTCGCCACCCATCCCGCGGTG
>JAHFPH010000039.1 GCA_023266845.1 Rhodospirillaceae bacterium | reverse complement strand
CGCCTCCTCGACGATACGCGCCGACAGGCCGTTATGCGCCTCCATCAGGAAGGCGAGGTCCGCCGACCGCAGCGCGGCCTTCAGGGCCGAGGTCTTGGCGGGAGACTTCGTCGTTGCGGCACTGCGGGCGCCGCGCAATGAAACAGCCATGATGGAACCTGGCTAGTTGGTGGAGGTCTTGTGGCCGAGCTCGGCGGTCTTCTCGTCGATCTTGGCGATCAATTTCTCGACGCCCGAGTCCTTGATGACCGCGGTGTATTCAGAGCGGCGCGTGGCGATTTCGCTGATCGCGCTCCTATATTGGACGTCGACGATCTGCCACATGCCGCCGTTGTTCTGCATCACGTAGTCGATGTTTTCAGTCGAGCCGGAGGTCCTCACGAACTGGGCCTTGACTAGCACCCGGTTGTTCTGCAGCGGATCGTTGCCGACGACCCTGAAAGTTTCGCCCGAATATCCGTCCAGGCGCGAGGCGTGGACCGCCACCATGTAGCGCGCGAACGCCTCCACCAGCCGCTGCCGCTGGTCGGCCGTGGTCGCTTTCCACGCGCCGCCGACCGCGACCGACACCATATACGGCAAATGGAAAGCGGCGACGATTTCGGGCGCCAGCTTCTGGAACCGGCCGTTATAGGCAAGCTGCTTGGCGTTTTTCATCGTGTCGATCATCACACCGCCGAGTTTTTCGATCACGGATTCGGGTGTATGAGCGGCTTGCTGGGCCCAGGCGCCGTTTGTAAGCGCGCAAAGGGCGATCCCAGCCAAGGCGGCGCGGATCAGGCGAACGGTCATCTCGGGAAAGACTCCACGAATTGAAACAGGCGCTGCCCTACCCTTTTCAAGGGTTTGGCGGCTGATGGACGCCCCCACTGGCGCCGCAGCCCGCGCAATCAAGAACGGCACGCGCAGCGGCAGCATGGCTATTTACACCGCCGGGCGGGCGTGGTGCAACCGCGCCGCTTGCTACAACACGCCAGGGCACCGGCCGGCCAGCCGGTGCCAAGCCATTGGCAGATGGGGAAAAGTTTGGCACGAATCGGGCTCGGCACGTGCGGCTGACGAGATCTTGAGCAGGGGAGAATACGGCCAGATGACCATATCCATCGCCGGGCGCTGCGCGCGCACCCGCATGCTGGGTGTCGCGATCGCCTCGTCCAGCCCCTGCGTCGCGGCGCGTTGCGCCTTCGCGCGGGCAGGGGTGGGGGCGGCTTTGTCGCAGAATGTGACCGACCCGCGCCTTGGCCAGCGTGCCTTGGACCTGATGCAGCAAGGGTTTGCCGCTTCGGCCGCGCTGAAGCAAATCGTGGCGGCGGCAGGAGCCTACGGGGCCTATCGCCAGCTCGTGCTGGTTGACGTCAACGGCGGGGCGGCGCTGCACACCGGCGGCAAGGCGCTGGGAAAAAACGCCGGGGCGCAGGGCATGGACTGCGCGGCGGCCGGCAATCTTCTGGCCGACACCGGCGTGCCGAAGGCAATGGCGGCTGCTTTCGCGGCGCGGCCCAAGTTGCATCTGGCCGAGCGCCTGTTGCTGGCGCTGCAGGAAGGCTTGATCGCAGGCGGCGAGGCCGGGCCCGTCAAATCGGCCGGGCTTCTGGTGGTGGATAAACAGCCCTGGCCGCTGGTCGACCTGCGCGTGGATTGGGACGACGCGCCCGTTTCGCGTCTGGCGGAGCTTTGGGCGTTGTACCAGCCGCAGATGAACGACTACGTCACGCGCGCGCTCGATCCTTCCGCCGCGCCGGCTTTCGGCGTCCCCGGCGATCCTTAGTGCGCCTGGCCATTCGCCGGCTCGTCTAGGTCGATTTCCGCGTCGAGCAGGCGCTTGAAGCCGCGGTGCTCCAGATACGACCAGACAACCAGCCCCGGAAGGCCGGTGGTCATCTCGCGCACGCGCTTGATCACGGCAAGGCCGAGCGACGCGTTGGTCGGCAGGCCCAGGATGTGGCCCAGCACCATGATGCCACCCTCCTGCAAGCCCAGCCCCCCGGGCATGAAGAACGCGGCGCTGCGCACGGCGGCCGCCAGACTTTCAATGATGAACGCCTGGCCCAGATCGACCGGATAGCCCATCAGCTTCATCACCAGCCAGGTCTCGAACACGCGCAGCACCCAGGCCGACAGCTTCAGGCTGAAGGTGAACAGAAGATCGACGCCGCGCCGGTGCAATTCGACGACCTGCTCGTGCAGCGCTTGCACGCCGCCGGCGAGCTTCTCCAGCCGCGGATCCTTATGCGCGATTCTCTCGATCAGCTCGGCCAGAAGACCGAACAGCCCGAGCCGCGGCGCGAAATGCAGGGTACCCACCACAAGCGCCGCCACCAGAATGCCGACGGTGAAAGCCGCCACCGGCTCGCTCAAGCCCGTTTTGGTCAACAACAGACCCAGGCCGCAAAACGAGAATACGGCATGCGCGACCAGCGCCAGGGTGAAATCCACGACCGTCGCGGCGCCGGTGGCCGTGCGCGGCAACCCATAGCGCTTGGCGACGAGGCGCGCGCGCACCACGTCGCCACCGACCTGCGCGACGGGTAGAAGCGAGTTCACCGACTCGCCCACCCAACGGATCACGGTGATGGTGAAGAAGGGCGGACGCCGTCCGGCCGGAAACAATTGCCGCCATGCCGTCGCGTCCAGGAACATCGGTAGGAATCGGTACAGGCTGACCCACAGCATGCCGAAGCCCACGGCGCTGAGGGCCACGCCCATCTTGTGGAAGCCTTCCTGGCCGATCAGGGCCAGGACGAAGAACAGGCCGATGGCCCAGAGGATATAGCTGGCGGTTTTCATCTCGGGCTTGGAGCTTCTCTAGGTCGGCATGGCGGGCGGACCAGGCTGATAGCGGGACAATAAGGCAAAACGGCGACGAGCGCGCGCCGAACGCCGCTTCCCGCATGGACAGGGCGGGACGTATTACCTATGGTTTGCGCGCTTTTTCGGCCGACCACTGCCCGGTGAACCATGCGCCTCAGCCAGTATTTCCTGCCGACGTCGAAGGAAACGCCGTCCGAGGCGCAGATCGTCTCGCACCGTCTGATGCTGCGCGCCGGCATGATCCGCCAGTCCTCCGCCGGCATCTATTCCTGGCTGCCGCTGGGCTTCCGCGCGCTTAAAAAAATCGAGTCGATCGTACGCGAGGAAGAGGACGCGGCGGGCTGCCAGGAAGTGCTGATGCCGACCATTCAGCCGGCCGAGCTGTGGAAGCAAAGCGGGCGCTACGACGACTATGGCGCCGAGATGCTGCGCATCAAGGACCGGCACGATCGCGACATGCTGTATGGCCCCACGAACGAGGAGCAGATCACCGAAATCTTCAAAGCCCATATTCGCAGCTACAAGCATCTGCCCAAGCTGCTGTACCACATCCAGTGGAAATTCCGCGACGAGGTGCGGCCGCGCTTCGGCGTGATGCGCGGGCGCGAATTCCTGATGAAGGACGCCTATTCCTTCGACCTGGACTACGACGGCGCGGTGCGCTCGTACCGCAAGTTCTTCGTGGCGTATCTGCGCACCTTCGCGCGCATGGGATTGAAGGCGATTCCAATGCAGGCGGAATCCGGGCCGATCGGCGGCGACATGAGCCACGAATTCCAGATTCTCGCCGACACGGGCGAAAGCAAGGTTTTCTGCCACAAGGACTTCTTGAAGTTCGATCCCCTGCAGACCGATCCCGACTACAACGCGGACCTTAAGCCGCTGGTGAACCGCTGGACCAGCCTGTACGCGGCCGCCGACGACAAGCACGACCCGAAGAAATGCCCGGTGCCGGCCGACCAGTTGTTGGAGGCGCGCGGCATCGAAGTCGGCCATATCTTCTATTTCGGCACCAAATATTCCCAGCCCATGGGCGCGCAGGTCGACGGCCCCGACGGCAAGCCGGCCATAGTCCACATGGGCTCTTACGGTATCGGCGTGTCGCGCCTGGTCGGCGCGATCATCGAGGCGAGCCACGACGACAGCGGCATCGTCTGGCCCGACGCCGTGGCGCCTTTCCGCGTCGGCCTTATCAACCTGAAGCCCGGCGACACCAAGACCGACGCGCTGGCGAACGACCTATATGTAAAATTGCTTCAAGCCAAGATCGACGTGCTGTACGACGACCGCGACGAGCGCGCCGGCGCTAAATTCGCCGACATGGACCTGATCGGCCTGCCCTGGCAGATCGTCGTGGGGCCGCGCGGCGCAGCCACCGGTTCGGTCGAGATCAAACGCCGCAAGGGCGGCGAGCGCCAGGAAATGCCCGCCGACAAAGCGCTCGCGCGCGTCGCGGGATAGGGCGCCAGTGTTTTCCGCCTTCGAGCGCATGGTGGCGATGCGCTATCTGCGCGCCCGGCGGCAGGAAGGCTTTATCTCCGTCATCGCCTGGTTTTCGCTCCTCGGCATCATGCTGGGCGTCGCCACGCTGATCATCGTCATGTCGGTCATGAACGGATTCCGGCACGAGCTTCTCGGCCGCATCCTCGGCCTCAACGGGCATATCGGCGTTTACTCACTGGTCGGGGGACCGCTCAAGGAATTCGACCCGGTCGCGCGCACGCTCGCCCTGCTGCCGGGCGTGCGCGCGGTGGCGCCGATGATCGAGGGCCAGGCGCTGGTGACGGCCAACGAGCTCTCGTCCGGCGCGGTGGTCCGGGGCCTGGCCCTGGAGGATATCCGCAAGCGGCCGATTCTCGCCGGCAATATCCGCTCGGGCTCGCTCGACGATTTCACCGGCCAAGACGCCGCGATGATCGGCAAGCGCATGGCCGACCGCTACGGCCTCAAGGTCGGGGACACCGTGACGCTGACCGTGCCGGTATTCAACGAAACCGGCCTGGGCGTGATGCCGCGTTCGAAATCCGTCGCCCTGGTGGCGATCTATGAAGTGGGCATGTACGAATACGACAACAGCTTCGTCTATCTGCCGTTCGAGCTGGCGCAATTGCTCTACCAGATGCGCGGTGCGGCCAGCGGTGTGGACGTTCTGCTCGACGATCCCGACCGCATCGACGAACAGCGGCTCAAGATCGTTCGCGCGTTGGGCGGGCGCTATCGCGTCAACGACTGGCTGCGCGCCAACGCCGGCCTGTTCAACGCGGTCCAGGTCGAACGCAACGTGATGTTCCTGATCCTCAGTCTCATCATCCTGGTTGCGGCCTTCAACATCATCTCCAGCCTCATCATGCTGGTAAAGGACAAGGGTAGGGACATCGCCATCCTGCGCACCATGGGCGCCACGCGGGCGATGATCCTGCGCGTGTTCCTGTTGTGCGGCGCTTGTGTGGGCGTGGTGGGGACGGCGGCGGGTGTGGCCCTAGGGCTCGCCTTCGCCAGCAACATCGAGGGCATACGCCAGGCGCTGCAGGCAATGATCGGCACCGATCTGTTCAGGGCCGAGATTTATTTTCTCACCAAGCTGCCGGCGATCGTGGAGCCGAAGGAGGTGTCCCTGGTGGCGGGCATGGCGCTGGTGCTGTCGTTCCTGGCCACGATCTACCCGGCCTGGCGCGCGGCGCGCATCGATCCGGTCGAGGCGCTCAGGTACGAGTAGCGCCTATTTCTTTTTCGCTACCGGCTTCCATGCCGCGACCATGCGGTCGCCCTCGGCGATCTCCGCCGGCTTCATGCCCTTCATGAATTGCGCGCGCAACGCCTGGGCTTCGGCGTCGCCCTGCTTGCCCGAGAGCGTCAGCCACATATAGGCCTCGGCGGCCGCTTTCGAATTCGTGCTCACTTCGGGGCTGGCGGCGATGATCGCGCCGAGATTCTGCTGTGCTTCGGCGTCGCCCTGTTCCGCCGCCAGCCGGAACCACTCCATCGCGTCGTTGGGGTCGACTGGCCGGCCGATACCGAGCATCGAGCGCCGGCCGAGATTGTTGTAGGCCTCGAGCAGGCCGAGCGAGGCGGCCTGCATGAACAGATCCTGCGCGCGGTTCTCGTCGCGGGTAACGATCACACCCTCGCTGTAGATCGCGGCCAGCCGGTTCATGGCGTTCGGCACGCCGCCCTTGGCGGACATATCCAGCCACACGAGCCCTTTCGGCTTGTCGGACTTGACCGCATAGCGCACGTATAGATCACCCAAATAGAATTGTGCGACCGGGTCGCCGGCATTGGACAGTTTTTCGAAAATGATCCGGCCGGCGTCGAGACGGCCGGCTTCGATATGCTCGATCCCCTGTTGCAGTTCCGTTTTCCTGGCCGGAGGCGGCGCGGTTTGCGCCGCGGCCATTCCGGCCGCGACCAGTAGCCAGAGCCCAAGAATCGAATATACGGCACGCCGATACATGCGGCTGAGTATGGCGGCTTGGCACGGATTGTGAAGACGCTAGTCCTGGCTTGGTGCCGCCGCCCCGCGCTGGCTTGGGCGGACGGGAGCGATTATAACCCGCCCCGATGGCCGCTTCCGATACACCGGCTCCGCCCGACGGCGCGCCCGCGCTGGGGCTGACCGCTATCGTGCGCACTTTTCGCCAGGGCGGCGCCCGGCTGGAAGTGCTGCGCGGCGCCGCGCTGAGCGTCGCGGCAGGCGAGGCGGTGGCGCTGGTCGGCCCGTCCGGCGCCGGCAAGTCCACGCTGCTGCAGATCGCGGGGTTGCTGGAAAAACCCGACGCGGGCGACGTGATCATCGCGGGCCAGGCCTGTGATCGTCTGGGCGATACGCAGCGCACGGCGCTGCGCCGCAAGCGCATCGGTTTCGTCTATCAGTATCACCATCTTTTGCCCGAGTTTTCGGCGCTGGAGAACGTAGTGCTGCCGCAGATGATCGCCGGCCGCTCGCGCAAGGATGCGGCCGAGCGCGCCAGGCGCCTGCTGGGCCATGTGGGACTGGAAAAACGCCTGACGCACCGGCCGGGCAGGCTGTCGGGCGGCGAGCAGCAACGCGTGGCGATCGCCCGCGCGCTCGCCAACCGGCCGTTGCTGCTGATCGCCGACGAGCCGACCGGCAATCTCGATCCGCAGACCGCCGGGCAGGTGTTCGAGCTTTTGATCGGGCTGGTGCGGCGCGGCGGCCTGGCGGCGCTGATCGCCACGCACAACCACGAGCTTGCGAAGCGCCTGGACCGCATACTGGTGCTGCACGATGGGCTTGTCGCGGCGGGTTAACCGCGCTGCAGGATCATCGCGATGCCCGCCACGATCAGCGCCACGCCGGCGATCTCCGCGCCGCGCGACTTTTCGCGGAACCACAGCGCTGAAACCATGAACGTGAACAGCAGCTCGATCAGGCCGACCGTGCGCACATAGGCCACCGCCACCAGCGTCATCGCCGTGAACCAGCAGCCCGAGCCCAGCACGCTCATCAATCCCGCCAGGCCCGAGATCCGCCAGGTTTCGATCACGTTGCGGAACTGCTCTCGCTCGCGCCAGGCGAGATAGGCGGTCATCAGCAGCGATTGCACCACCGTGGCATAGGCCAGCGTATAGGCCGCCGCCATGATCGGGCTGGGATGGTGGAGCGACAGCGAGGCGGCGCGGAATCCGTTGGCCGCCACGGCGAAGGCCGCGCCCGAGGCCAGGCCCAAAAGCGCCGTGCGCTCGAACCATCCGGTCAACAGCGCCCGCAATGGGTGCTTGTCGCCGGTCATCGACATCAGCATCACGCCCGCCGTGCCGACGGCGATCGACGCCACACCCCACGGCGTCAGCGTGTCGCCGAGGAACGCGAGGCCGAACACGGCGGCCTGCACAACCTCGGTCTTGCTATAGGCGACGCCGACCGGAAAGTTGTGAAAGCCCAGGACGTAGAGCAGCAGGAACGTCGCCACGATCTGCGTCACCGATCCGACCGCCACCCAGACGAAGAACCCCGGCGTCGGGCTGGGCGCCGCGTAGCCCGCGACATGGATCAGCCCCGCCGCGTAGACGATCGCCACCGGCATGCCATAGACGAAGCGCGTGTAGGTGGAGGCCGTCGTGCTGAGCCGGCCTTTCAAATACTTCTGCAGCGCGGTGCGCAGGCACTGGAACAACGCCGCCGCGATGGTGATGGGAATCCAAAGCCAATCCGCCATGCGTCGATGATGCACCGGCTGGGCGCGTGGCGGCCAATGCAAAGAAGCGCGGGCGTCCTGCCGTCAGGTCATGACCCGTTGCAAATCGCGCGTACCGCTTTCCAATCCGCGTCGGACATCGGCGGCCCTCCCATATCGGCGCGGCGCTGGGCCTGCTCGCGCCGCTCGGCCATCGGCGGATGCGTGGCGAAATAGCGCGCCAAGCCTGGGTTGTTACCGCGATCCTTTTCCATCCGAGCGAAGAACGACGCCAGGCCGCTGCTGCGCATTCCGGCCGCCGTCAGCGCCTCCAGCGCGCGCGCGTCGGCTTGCGCCTCGAATTCGCGGCTGTAGGCGAGCACGCCGAAAAACGACAAGCCGTCGGCCCAGTGCGTGTTGCCGAAAAACGCGGCGACCAGCAGCGTCAACCCGTATTGGCGCAGCATCAGCCGCATCGAATGGCGCTCGGCCACATGCGCCATTTCGTGGGCCAGCACGCCCGCCGCTTCGTCCGGCGAATCGGCGCGGTCGATCAGGCCGGACATGAACACGATCTGGCCGCCGGGCAGGGCGAAAGCGTTGACCAGCTTGTTGCGCACGACCTGGATGTGGAACGCGATCTCTTGGCTGCGGGCGATCGGCCCGGACAACCGCGCAACCAGGCGGTCCAGCGCCGCCTGGCCGGCGGCATTGGCGCAGACCGAATTTTTCGGCGCCACATCGGTCAGCAACGACCGCCCGATCGCGGCCTCCCAGCTCAACGGCACGGCGCGGGCGACCATGTCGAGCGCCGGCGTCCAGGCGAACCACATTCCCGCGGCGGCCGCCGCCGCCGCCACAACGATCGCGGCTGCATGCCTAGGCGCGAAATGCCGGGTGGGGCGCGGTGCGCGTTCCGCGAGGCTCGCGAACAGCGCCGCGTCGGCGATGGCAAGGCGCGCTTCCTCGTTCGCGTTGCTGCCCAGCAGGCCCGGATTTTTACCATACGGCCGTTCGATCACGCGTAGCTGACTGTAAGGCCATTCCGCCAGCGGCGCTTCGTCCGCGGCGGAAGCAATGAAAAGACGGTCGGCGCCGAGACGCAGCTTTGCTGGCCGGCGGTCCGCGGTGCGGCCGTCGAAGAAATTGGCGAGGGGCGCTTCCGTCATCTCACGGCCCGGCGGCTCAGCCGCCGACCGCGTCGATGTCGAAGAATCCGGCCAGGCCTTCGCCGCTGCCGGCGCGTGTGGCGGCTTGTCTAATGCGCGCGAAGTCGACGCTGCCCATGGCGGAAAGGTTGTCGCACCAGAAGCGCATGGTCCGGCGCACGACGACCGGATAGCAGAAACCCAGGGTGAACAACGCGATGAAGAAATTGCCCATTTTGAGCGCCATGACTTTCCAGCCCGTGATGTTCCCAAGGCTTAATTGCGCCTTGTCCAGGCCCGTGTGGGCGACGACGTAGCACATGCGCCGCGCGTCGTACCAGAACCACGACAGCCCCAGCGTGGGTATGAACAGCAGCCAGCACATGGCATAGCTGCCAAGCAGGTCGCGGCCGGAACCTTGGAAAAGGAACGGCTCCGTTCCGAAGCGCCGGTTCTTGGCCTCGTAGCCGGCAAGTTTCACGTCGTAATAGGGCGTGTACAGGCCAAGGGTCACGAACCTAAGGACCATGCCGAGCATCGCCATCGCTCCATAGTGCCAGGGCGATCCGGCCAACGCGAACCGGATGCCGCGCCAACGCGTGCGGCTAAGCCGGTAGCGGGTGGCGGCGTAATAGCCGACATAGAACAGATAACCGAACACCAGATACACCACGGCCTTCATCGCGCTGAACGCAAGCGCAAAATCCGGGTTGGCCGCGGCAAGCACGTCCATCAGCGGCACCAGCGCGATCACCGGCACCAGGACGAGCGCCGCTTTGAGGAACCCGAGGAACAGCTCCTTGCCTGTGCCGGTATATTCAAGCGCGTCGTCCTGCAGCGCGATGCGGCTCCAAATGTGCTTGCGGATGCGCGCGCGCGCCCAGAAGCGGTAGACGCCCAAGGTCACGACGGTCAGCAGCAGCGTGCCAAGGAACAGCGGAAACAGGTCGCGCGCGCGTCCCGTATAGCGGGCCCGCATCGCAGCCGCGCCCGTCGTCGGTTGGTCCATGCGAATCATCCCCCCGGAAGCCGGTCTCCACGCGCAACCCTATCACGAGTAAGAATAGAACCATGCCCGGTACGGCGTGCGCACGGGCGCGGTTTTCCGCCATGCGTTCGCCATGCGCTTATCCCCGGCATTCAATGTTCCGCGACGCCGCGCGCATGCTTAGGATGGCGCGGGGGCCTGGGTCAGACACATGCCGCACGCCGAATTCGTCCATTTGCGCGTCCATTCCGCGTATTCGCTGTCCGAAGGCGCGATCCGCGTGAAGGAGCTAGTGAACCTGTGCAAGGCGCACGCGATGCCCGCCGTCGCGGTCGCCGATACCGGCAATCTGTTCGGCGCAATGGAATTCGCCCTGGCCGCCTCCGGCGCCGGCGTACAGCCGATCATCGGCTGCCAGCTTGCGATCAAGCGCGAGGACGGAACCAAGCCCGCCGGCGTAGCGGCTGCCGCCAACGGCAATGGCAACGGCCATCCGCACGCCGTCTCGCAGCCGCCCGACCAATTGGTGCTGCTGGCGCAGAGCGACGCGGGATATCGCAATCTGATGGCGCTGGTCAGCGAGGCGTTTCTTCACAGCGCCGATCATGAATCGCCGCAGATCGCGCTGGTGTCCCTGGAAGGCAAAAGCGACGGGTTGATCGCGCTGACCGGCGGGCCGGCGGGCGTGGTCGGACGCCTGCTGCTCGACGGCCAGCTTCATGCCGCCGAGGCGATGCTTGATCGGCTGCAGGCGCTGTTCCCCGGACGCCTTTACGTCGAGCTGATGCGCCACGGACTGGACAGGGAAACCCGCATCGAGGGCGCGCTGATCGACCTGGCCTATGCGCGCGCCCTGCCGCTGGTCGCGACCAACGAATGCTTCTTCGCCGATGCAGGAATGTACGAGGCGCATGACGCGCTGCTGTGCATCGCCCAGGGTCGCACCCTTGCGGATGGCGAGCGCCGCCGCGTGACGCCCGAGCATCGCTTCAAGTCGCCGGGCGAGATGCGCGCGCTGTTCGCCGACCTGCCCGAGGCGATCGAAAACACGCTGGCGATCGCGCGGCGCTGCGCCTTCATGCCCAAGCCGGTGAAACCGATTCTGCCGCCCTGGCCCGACGCGGGCGCGGCCGGCGAACCGGCGGCCTTGCACAAACTGGCGGAAGAGGGGCTGGAGCGCCGGCTTGAATCGCAAGTCTATCCGCTGGCCGCCGCCGGCGGCATCGCCGACCGCGAGGCGGTCGCGCGTCCTTATCGCCAGCGTCTGGCGTTCGAGCTGGACGTGATTGTCAAAATGGGCTTCGCCGGATATTTTCTGATCGTCGCCGACTTCATCCAATGGGCCAAGCGCCAGGGCATTCCGGTGGGACCGGGGCGCGGCTCGGGCGCGGGCTCGGTGGTCGCCTGGTCGCTGACCATCACCGACCTGGACCCGCTGCGCTGGGGCCTGCTGTTCGAACGGTTCCTCAATCCCGAGCGCGTGTCGATGCCGGACTTCGACATCGATTTCTGCCAGGACCGACGCGACGAAGTCATCCGCTACGTGCAGCAGCGCTATGGCGACGACCGCGTGGCGCAGATCATCACCTTCGGCAAGCTGCAGGCGCGCGCCGTGCTGCGCGACGTGGGCCGGGTGATGGCGCTGCCGTTCGGGCAGGTCGACAAGCTCTGCAAGCTGGTGCCGAATAACCCGGCCAATCCCGTCACCTTGCAGCAGGCGATCGACAAGGAGCCGGCGCTGCAACAGGCGATCGAGGACGACCCGTCGGTACGCCGGCTGTTCGACATCGCGCGCAAGCTGGAAGGCCTCTACCGCCACGCTTCGACCCATGCCGGCGGCGTGGTGATCGGCGACCGGCCGTTGCAGCAGCTCGTGGCGCTGTACCGCGACCCGCGCTCGTCGCTGCCGGCGACGCAGTTCAACATGAAATATGTCGAGCAGGCCGGGCTGGTAAAGTTCGACTTCCTGGGTCTGAAGACGCTGACCGTGCTGGACCAGGCCGTGCGCCTGATCAACGCGCGCGGCAATAAGCTGGCGCTGGAGCATATCCCGCTCGACGACCAGAAAACTTACGCCATGTTGACGCGCGCCGAGGTGACCGGGGTGTTCCAGTTGGAAAGCTCGGGTATGCGCGACGTGCTGCGTAAGCTCAAGCCCAACCGGTTCGAGGACATCATCGCGCTGGTGGCGCTGTACCGCCCCGGACCGATGGACGACATTCCGAAATACATCAACGTGAAGAACGGCATCGAGCCGGTGGACTATCTGCACCCGTCGCTCGAGCCGATCCTGGCAGAGACTTTCGGCATCATGGTCTATCAGGAACAGGTGATGCAGATCGCCCAGGCGCTGTCTGGATTTTCATTGGGCCAAGCCGACGTGCTGCGCTGGGCGATGGGCAAGAAGATCAAGGAGATGATGACGTCGCAGCGCCAGACGTTCATCGGCGGGGCGGTCAAGCGCGGGGTCGACGAGGCGCAGGCGATCAGCATCTTCGACAAGGTCGACAAATTCTCGGGCTACGGATTCAACAAATGCCACTCCGCGCCCTATGCGCTGATCGCCTATCAAACCGCGTATCTCAAGGCGAACTACGCGGTCGAGTTCCTGGCCGCGTCGATGACGCTGGACCTCGGCAACACCGACAAGCTCAATTCGTTCCGGCAAGAGCTCGACCGCATGGGCATCAAGCTGCTGCCGCCGGACATCAACAGGTCGGATTGGGATTTCGCGGTCGAAAATGCGGCGGAAGGCAAATCGGCGATCCGCTATGCGCTGGCTGCGGTGCGCAACGTGGGCGAAAAAGCGATGCGCGACCTGGTGGCCGAGCGCCGGCAGGGCGGCCCGTTCCGCAATCTGTTCGACATGGCGAAGCGTCTGGATTCGAAGATCCTCAACAAGCGCATGCTGGAAAGCCTGGCGGCGGCGGGCGCGTTCGATGCGATGCTCCCGAACCGCGCGCAGGTGTTCGCCGCGGCCAATCTGGTGCTGCGCCACGCCTCGGCGGCGGCCGACGATCGCGGTAGCGGCCAGTCCAGCCTGTTCGGCGGCGGCGCCGACGCGGCGGCCGAGGCGCCCAAGCTGCCCACGGCGACGGACTGGGCACCGCTTGAACGATTGGCCCGGGAGTTCGAGGCGATCGGCTTTTACCTGTCGGCGCATCCGCTCGACGCCTATGGCAAGACGCTGCCGCGCCTCGGCATCACCGCCTATGCCGATCTGCGCGAGCAGATGCGCCTGCAACGCAGCTCGCGCTTCACGCTGGCCGGCATCGTGGCGGGGCGGCAGGAGCGCACCTCGGCGCGCGGCAACCGCTTCGCCTTCGTGCAGCTCTCCGACCAAAGCGGGCTTTTCGAAGCGACTGTGTTCTCGGAAACGCTCGCCGCGTCGCGCGACCTACTGACCGCCGGCAAGGCCGTTGTGCTGACCGCCGACGCGCAGTTGCAGGGCGACGATCTGCGCCTGACGGCGCAATCCGTGCGCGCGCTCGACCAGCTCGCGGCCACGGCCGCCGCCGGGCTCATGGTCTATTTGCGCGACCCGGGACCGCTCAAGGGCCTCGACGGCATCCTAAAACGCGACGCCAAGGGCAGGGGCACGGTCAGCCTGCTGCTCGATCTGCCGGACCGCGAGGTGGAAATGAAGCTGCCCGGCGGCTTCGCCATAACGCCCCAGGTCCGCGCCGCCCTCAAAGCCCTGCCCGGCGTGGTAGATGTGAGGGAGATTTAGCGGCCGGGCGCCCCACTGGCTTAACGATCAAGGCGAAACAACGTATGCAAGCCTTTGTCGTTACAATACTAAATCCCGCCCTTGCCAAACCTTCCCCGAGCCTCTATCACCACCCGCAATTCACACGCGGGTTTGGCGGCTTCGGGTGTTCCGACAGTCGCTCCGGTGTTCTCCTTCGCCCCAAGCGGGCTGCGGAGGACGGTACCCGCGGCGGACCAACCGGAGAAGGAGCAAAACGGCATGTCCATGCCGAGTTTCACCCTGCGCCAGCTTCTGGAAGCCGGCGTTCATTTCGGCCATCACACCCGCCGCTGGGACCCGCGCATGGCGCCGTTCATCTTCGGCGTGCGCAACGGCGTGCATATCATCGACCTGGAACAGACCGTGCCGATGCTCGATCGCGCGCTGCAAGCCGCGCGCGCGGTGGTCGCCTCGGGCGGCCGCGTGCTGTTCGTCGCCACCAAGCGCCAGGCCTCGGAAAAGATCGCCGAGGCGGCCAAGCGCTGCGGCCAGTACTACGTCAACCACCGCTGGCTCGGCGGCATGCTGACCAACTGGAAGACCATCTCGAACTCGATCAAGCGTCTGCGCGAACTCGACGAAAAACTGAGCGGCCAGGGCGCCGAGGGTCTGACCAAAAAAGAGCTTTTGAACCTGACGCGCGAGCGCGACAAGCTGGAGCGCGCGCTCGGCGGCATCAAGGAGATGGGCGGGCTGCCCGACATTCTGTTCGTGATCGACACGCTGAAAGAAGGCATCGCCATCACCGAGGCGAAGAAGCTGAACATCCCGGTGATCGCGGTGATCGACAGCAACTCCGATCCCACGACCATCACCTTCCCGATTCCGGGCAACGACGACGCGATGCGGGCGATCGAGCTTTTTTGCGACCTGATCGCCGACGCGGTGCTGGACGGGCTGCAGGCCGAGATCATGCATTCCGGCGGCGATGCCGGTGAATCCGCGAAAGGCCCGGCCGAACGCTTTCCGGTGGAAGCCGATGGCAAACCCGATGCGTCCATGGCCGAGGCGGTCGCCAAGACGGACAAGGGCGACGGCGACAAGGCCCGGGCTTAAGACAGGAGCGGCGCTCTAGCGCATTAATTTCGTTGTTTAACAGTATATTGAATAGAACTCCTAGGGTAGAGGTTTAGGTCATGGCGGAAGTGACGGCGGCGCTGGTGAAGGAGCTGCGCGAGAAGACCGGCGCGGGCATGATGGACTGCAAGAAGGCACTGACCGAGACCAAGGGTGAGTTCGAGACGGCCGTCGATTGGCTGCGCAAAAAAGGCCTAGCCGCCGCGGCGAAAAAGGCCGGCCGCGTGGCCGCCGAGGGACTGGTCGGGGTGGTCATCGAGGGCAATGCCGGCGCGATGGTCGAGATCAACGCCGAAACCGATTTCGTCGCCCGCAACGAGCAATTCCAGGGCTTCGTTAGGTCGATCGCGGCCGCCACGCTGGCTCGGGGCGACGATATCGAAGCGCTGAAGTCCGCCAAGGGCAGCGAGCTGACGCAGTTGATCGCCATGATCGGCGAGAACATGTCGCTGCGCCGCGCCAGGAAGCTGTCGGTCAAAAACGGCGTGGTCGCGAGCTATGTCCACAGCCAGATCGCGCCCGGCCTGGGCCGGATCGGCGTGCTGGTGGCGCTGGAATCGTCGGCTCCACAAGACAAGCTCGCCTCGCTCGGCCGCAGCGTCGCCATGCACGTGGCTTCGGCCAAGCCCGAGGCGCTGACCCAGGGCGACGTCGACGGCAAGGCGCTGGAGCGCGAACGCAGTGTGCTGGCCGAACAGGCGCGCGCCTCGGGCAAGCCCGAAGCGATCATCGCCAAGATGGTCGAGGGCCGGCTGCGCAAGTACTACGAGGACGTGGTGCTGATGGAGCAGACCTATCTGGGGCCGCCCGTCGGCGACGGCGATATGAAGGTCGCCAAGGTGATCGAGACCGCGTCCAAGCGATTGGGTGCGCCGGTCAAGATCGCCGGCTTCGCGCGTTTCGCGCTGGGCGAGGGCATCGAGAAGGCGGCGGCGGATTTCGCCGCCGAAGTCGCCGCGACGGCAAAGGCGGGCTGAACCGCAAGCGCCGCGCGGCACGGGAGGAGACGGGACGTGGCTGACCCGCGCTATCGCCGGGTGCTTTTGAAAATATCGGGCGAGGCCCTGATGGGCGCGCTTGAGTACGGCATCGATCCCGCGATGCTCGAGCGCATCGCCGCCGAGGTCAAAAGCGTGCATGCGCTCGGCGGGCAGGTGGCGCTGGTGATGGGCGGCGGCAACATTTTTCGCGGCATCGAGGGCACGGCCACCGGGATGGAGCGGGCGACAGCCGACTACATGGGCATGCTCGCCACGGTGATCAATTCCCTGGCCCTTCAGGGCGTGCTGGAGCGCTCGGGGGTAGCCACCCGCGTGCTGTCGGCGATACCGATTTCGGCGGTGTGCGAGCCCTATGTCCGCCGCCGCGCCATGCGGCACTTGGAGAAGAACCGGGTCGTGATCTTCGCCGCCGGCACCGGCAATCCGTTCTTCACCACCGATACGGCGGCCGCGTTGCGCGCCTCGGAAATGGGCTGCGACGCGCTGCTCAAGGCCACCAAAGTGGACGGGGTCTACAGCGCCGATCCGGTCAAGGTGAAGGACGCCAAGCGATACGATAGGCTCGACTATCTCGAGGTGCTGTCGCGCGACCTTAAGGTGATGGACGCGGCGGCGATCTCGCTGGCGCGGGAGAACAAGATTCCGATTCTGGTATTCTCCATTTTCGAGGCGGGCGCATTCGCCAAGGTGGTGAGTGGCAAGGGCCGCTATACCATCATCACCTAGGGCTTAAAGCGCCGCTATCCGCAAGGGGAGGAGGCTCAAACGCCATGAACAAGGCCGAGATTGGCAAACGCATGGATGGGGCGCTGGAGGCGCTGCGCAAGGAACTCGCGGGCCTGCGCACCGGGCGGGCCTCGGCGAACCTGCTCGACCCCGTGATGGTCGAGGCCTACAGCCAAAAAATGTCCATAAACCAGCTCGGCACCGTGTCGGTGCCCGAGGCGCGCATGATCAGCGTGATGGTCTGGGACAAAAGCATGGTCAAGGCGGTGGACAAGGCGATCCGCGAATCCGGCCTGGGCCTGAACCCGATGATCGAAGGCTCGCTGATCCGCATTCCGATGCCCGAAATGTCGGCCGACCGGCGCAAGGAGCTGGTCAAGGTCGCACACAAATACGCCGAACAGGCGCGCGTGGCAGTGCGCAACGTGCGCCGCGACGGGATGGAGCAGCTGAAGAAGGAAGAAAAAGCCGGCACCATCACGCAGGACGAGCATCGCCGACTGTCGGACGAGGTGCAGAAGATGACCGATGGCCATATCGCCAAGATCGACGAGAGTCTGGCGGCCAAGGAAAAGGAAGTCACGACGGTCTGATGGCGATGCCGCTCAAACCCCTCCAGCCCGCGCCGCAGAGCGCGCCCGCGCATGTCGCCATTATCATGGACGGCAACGGGCGCTGGGCGCAGCAACGCAGCCTGCCGCGCACCGCCGGCCACAAGCAGGGCGCGGAAGCGGTGCGCCGCACGCTGGTGGGCGCGGCCGAGCTGGGCGTGCGCTACCTGACGCTGTTCGGCTTCTCGGCCGAAAACTGGCGCCGGCCCGAGAACGAGGTGGACGCGCTGATGGGCCTGTTGCGCATGTATCTGCGCAGCGAGATCGCCGAGTTGCACGGCAAGGGCGCGCGACTGCGCGTGATCGGCGATACCCAGCGCTTCGATCCGGATATCGTGGCGCTGATCCGCCAGGCCGAGGACCTTACCCGCGAGAACGCGCGCATCAACCTGACCATTGCGCTCAACTACGGCGGGCGGCAGGAGATCGCGGCGGCGGCGCGTCTGCTGGCGCGCGAGACGGCCCGGGGGCGACTGGATCCGGAGGCGATCAACGAAACGCTGTTCGAGACCTGCCTGACCACCGCCGGCATGCCCGATCCCGATCTGTTGATCCGCACCAGCGGCGAAAAGCGCATCAGCAACTTCCTGTTGTGGCAAAGCGCCTATGCCGAGCTGGTGTTCATCGACACGCTGTGGCCGGATTTCGACCGCCATCATCTGGAAGAGGCGATCGGTGAATTCAATCGCCGCGAGCGCCGCTTCGGCGCTTTTGCCGATGCGCGTTGATCCGGTCGTGGACGCCGCGCCGTCTGCGTCGGCGTCCGGCGAACGGGCGCAGCTCGTCCGCCGCACGCTGTCGGCGGTCGTGATGGCGCCGTTCGCGCTGCTGTTCATCCATCTGGGCGCGCCATGGCTCGATCTGCTGGTGGCCGCGCTGGCCGTTCAGATGGGCCTGGAATGGTCGCGGATGATGCGCGGCCTTGATGCGGGCGCATATGTCGGCTGGTCTGCGTTCGGCGTCGTCTATGTCGTTGCGCCGTGCCTGGCGGTGCTGTGGCTGCGCGACGTCGCCGTCGCCGGTCGCGAGATCATGCTGTGGCTCGCGGTCACGGTGTGGACCACGGACATGGCCGCGTTCGCCGTCGGCAAGGCCATCGGCGGGCCACGGCTCGCCCCTGCGATCAGCCCGGCCAAGACCTGGGCCGGGTTCGTGGGGGGATTGGCCGGCGCGATGCTTGTCTCGATGGTCATGGCGTCGCTGTTGCAGCTTCCGTTGGCCGGCGCGGGCCTCGTGCTCGGCGCGGCGGTGGGGCTGGCGGCGCAAGGCGGCGATCTTCTGGAATCCGGGCTGAAGCGGCGCTTCGGCGTGAAGGACACCGGTCACTTGATCCCCGGCCATGGCGGCGTTTTGGACCGGCTGGACGCCATGCTGACCGCCGCGCCGTTCGTGGCGCTGCTGGTGTGGCTGAACGGAGGGCGCTTGCCATGACAACGACAACCACGGGCAACGGCGCCCCGCGCCGCGTGACGATCCTGGGCTCGACCGGCTCCGTGGGCTGCAACACCATCGACCTGATCGAGCGCCAGCCCGGCGCGTTCGAGATCGAGGCCCTGACGGCGCTGAAAAACGTCAAGAAGCTGGCCGAACAGGCGATCAAACTGCGCCCCCAGATCGCGGTGGTGGCCGATCCCGCGAAATATCAGGAGCTGAAGGACGCCCTTGCCGGCACCAATATCGCGGTCGCCGCCGGTCCCGAGGCGCTGGTCGAGGCGGCGCGGCGCCCAGCCGAGTGGGTGATGTCGGCGATCGTGGGCGCGGCGGGATTGAAGGCCACGCTCGCGGCCGTCATGCGCGGCGCCTGCGTGGCCCTGGCGAACAAGGAGTCGCTGGTTTGCGCCGGCGAGCTGATGACGCGCGCGGTCGCGCGTTACGGCGCCACCCTGCTGCCGGTGGATTCCGAACACAACGCGATCTTCCAATGCTTCGAGAGCGACCGCCGCAAATCGATCGAGAAGCTGATCCTGACCGGTTCGGGCGGGCCGTTCCGCACCAGGAAACGCGAGGATCTGAAGGACGTGACGCCCGAGCAGGCCTGCGCGCATCCCAACTGGGTCATGGGCGCCAAGATCTCGGTCGATTCCGCGACCATGATGAACAAGGGTCTGGAGGTGATCGAGGCGCACCACCTGTTCGCCATGGCCGAGGAGCGCATCGAGGTGCTGGTGCAGCCGCAATCGATCATCCATTCGATGGTCGCCTATGAAGACGGCTCGGTGCTGGCGCAACTCGGCTCGCCCGACATGCGCACGCCGATCGCCTATACGCTGGCCTGGCCCAAGCGCATGCCGGCGCCCTCGGCGCGGCTGGACTTCGTCAAGATCGCCCAGATCACTTTCGAGCCGCCGGACCCCGTGAAGTTTCCCGCGCTGCGCTTGGCGCGCCAAGCCCTGAAGCATGGCGGCACCGCGCCCATTGTGCTGAACGCGGCAAACGAGGTGGCCGTCGCGCATTTCCTTGGCCGCCACATCGGGTTCCTGGATATCACGTCGGTGGTCGAGGATACTTTGACCGCGATGCCGGCCGAGCCGATCGATAGTTTGGAGCAGGTACACGCGGTGGACGCAGAAGCGCGCGCCGTTGCGGAGCGCGTCGCGGGCGGGAGGGCCCGGCGCAATTGAGTTTGAAATCGGCCGGGGGGCACGGCCGAATCATTAACGAACCGAAACGAAAACAGGGAGAACAGGTAGCATGCTGGAAAAACTGATGGCGAAGCTGCAAGCGGCGCCCGACTACATCGTCCCGTTCCTGGTAATCCTCACCATCCTCGTGTTCGTGCACGAGATGGGGCACTACCTGGTCGCGCGCTGGAACGGCGTGCGGGTGGAGGTGTTCTCGATCGGCTTCGGGCCCGAGCTGTTCGGCTGGTACGACCGCCATGGCACGCGCTGGAAGATCGGCGTGGTGCCGCTGGGCGGCTACGTGAAGATGTATGGCGAGAGCGACGAGGGCGAGGACCCGGCTTCCGCCGCCAGAGAAACCGAGGAACGCTACCGCCGGCGCGGGCTGGCCGCTCCCGTGCCGGAGGAGTCGTTCCACAACAAGCGTGTCGGCCAGCGCGCCGCCATCGTCATCGCGGGCCCCGCCGCGAACTACCTGTTCGCCCTGGTGGTGTTCACGCTGCTGTTCGCGACGATCGGCCAGCGAGTAACCCCGCCCAGCATCACGTCGATCCTGCCGGGCAGCGCCGCCGAACGGGCCGGGCTGCTGCCGGGCGACATCATCAAGAACATCGACGGCCAGCACATCAGCCGGTTCGAGCAGATCGTCGGCATCGTCCAACTGAAGCCGGGCGTGCCGTTGGAATTCGTCGTGTTCCGCGACGGGATCGACCGCAAGTTGGAAGTGACGCCGGCGCTGAAAGAAATGACGGATGCGTTCGGCAATGTCCATCGCATCGGCCAAATCGGCGTCAGCCACGAAGGCGGCAGCGAAATGGTCCAGCACGGGCCGGTCGGCGCCGCGGTCCAGGCGGGCCGGGAGACTTTCGCCCTGACCTGGGGCACGTTGACGGCAATCGGGCAGATGGTGATCGGCACCCGCAACGCCGACGAGCTGGGGGGGCCGATAAGGATCGCCAAGTTTTCCGGCGATGTCTGGCGCCTGGACTCCGGCGCAATCCTGTCGTTTATGGCTTATTTGTCGATTAGCCTAGGACTTATTAACCTCTTCCCGGTCCCCATGCTGGATGGCGGACACCTGTTATTCTATGCGGTAGAAGTAGTTAGAGGCCGACCCTTAGGTCCCCGCCTTCAGGAATATGGTTTCAGGATTGGTCTTGCTCTGGTATTAGGATTGCTGGTCTTCGCCACCTGGAACGACCTCGTCTATCTTCGCGAGGTGTTCAAGGGACTTATCATCTGATTCGGGAGGGTCGGCGCGACCGTGAGGCGCTTGCGCCTGCATAGGCGGGATCGGGGGCTGATGGCCCTGGTCCTTTGGGCGGGGACGGCCCTGGCGGCGGCGGTAGCGCTGACGGCAGCCGGACCCGTGTGCGCCCAATCCATGGCCCAAAGCGGCGGCATCATCGACCAGGTCCGCATCGAGGGCACCCAGCGCATCGAGCCCGAGACGGTTCAATCCTACCTGTCGGTCCGCGCCGGCGACCCGTTCGAGGCGGAAAAGATCAACGCCTCGCTCAAAAGCCTGTTCGCGACCGGACTGTTCGCCGACGTGACCCTGCGCCGCGAAGGCAACACGCTGGTCGTGCGCATCGTCGAGAACCCGATCGTCAACCGCGTCGCTTTCGAGGGCAACCGCAAGATCGAGACCAAGAACCTGGAGAGCGAAATCTCGCTGCGCGCGCGCGTCGTCTACACCCGCACCAAGGTCCAGAACGACACCAAGCGCCTTCTAGACGTCTATCGCCGCAGCGGGCGCTTCGCCGCGTCGGTCGAACCCAAAATCATCCAGTTGGACCAGAACCGCGTCGACGTGGTGTACGAGATCAACGAAGGCTCGGTCACCAACGTCAGCTCGATCCGCTTCATCGGCAACAAGAACTACAACGACAGCAAGCTGCGCTCAACGATCCAGACCAAGGAGTCGGCCTGGTACCGCATTTTCAGCGCCGACGACAACTACGACCCCGACCGGCTTACTTTCGACCGCGAGCTTCTGCGCCGCTTCTATCTGCGCGATGGCTACGCGGATTTTCGTGTTGTCTCGGCCGTGGCGGAATTGACGCCCGATCGCAGCGAGTTTTTCATCACCTTCACCGTGGACGAGGGTGAGCGCTACCGCTACGGCGTCGTGGACATGACCACCCAGTTCAAGGACCTGAATCTGGACATTCTGCGTCCCGATGTGCTGGCGATCGAGGGCGAGTGGTACAACGCCGACCTGATCGAAAAGACCATCACCCGGTTGACGGAAAAATTGGGCGACCTCGGCTACGCCTTCATCGATATCCAGCCCACGATCGACCGCGACCGCGATAAGCGGACGATCAATGTTACCTTCGACATCCAAGAAGGTCCACGCGTGTTTGTCGAACGCATCGACATCGTGGGCAATTTCCGCACGCTCGACCGCGTGGTGCGCCGCGAGTTCCGCCTGGTCGAGGGCGATGCGTTCAGCAACGCCAAGCTGCGCCGATCCAAGCAGCGCATACAGAACCTGGGCTTCTTCAAGAAGGTCGACGTGTCGAACGTGCCGGGCACCGATCCGGACAAGACCGTGATCCAGGTGGAGGTGGAGGAGCAGTCCACCGGCGAAATCTCGGTCGGCGCGGGCTTTTCGTCCAACGAAGGCGCGCTGGCCGACTTCTCGATCCGCGAGCGCAACCTGCTGGGCCGCGGCCAGGACCTGCGCACCAAGTTCCGCATTTCGCAAAAGTCCACCGAGTTCGACGTGGGATTCACCGAACCTTATTTCCTGGACAAGGACCTGTCGTTCGGCGTGGATCTTTTCCGAATTTCGCGCAACAACCAGGACGAAAGCTCCTACGACCTTAATGCGATCGGCGCCGGACTGCGGTTCGGTTTCAGCGTCACCGAGTCGCTGCGCGAAACGCTGCGCTACACCATTCGTCAGGACAAGATCACCAACGTCAGCGCCAATGCGTCGCTCGTCATTAAAGACCAAGCCGGAACCAGCATCAACTCGATGATCGGGCATTCGCTGTTCTTCGACCGGTTGGACAACAAGCAGGATCCGACCGACGGTTTCTATCTGACCGGCTCCAACGACTTGGCCGGTTTCGGCGGCGATGTGCGCTTCCTGCGCACCAAGGTCGGCGGCGGCCGCTATTGGCCGCTTGCGGACAAATGGGTGGTCATGGTCTCGGGCGAGGCCGGTCACATGACCGGTCTGGGCGAACGCATCAGAATCAACGACCGGTTCTTCCTGGGCGGCGACAGCTTCAAGGGCTTCGCTTCGGGCGGCGTCGGTCCGCACGACCTGAGCACGCGCGACTCGCTGGGCGGCCGCAAGTTCTATGTCACCACCACCGAGCTCAGCTTCCCCTTGGGCTTTCCCGACGAGCTGGGCGTGACCGGCAAGGCGTTCACCCAGATCGGCTCGGTGTGGGATACTGGCGACTCGGGGTTCAGTATCGGCGATGACAAGACGCCGCGCGCGTCGATTGGCGTAGGTATGGCCTGGAAGTCGCCGTTCGGGCCGATCCGCGTCGATGTGGCCAAGGCCGTGGTAAAGAAGGACTACGACCAGACTCAATTGTTCCATTTCAGTTTCGGCACGAGGTTCTGATCCATGAGCGAGACAACGATGCGCATCGGCCGGTGTTTGGCTGCGATCGCGCTATGCGCCTTGATGGTGGGACTGCTGGCGCTGATCCCGTCGGCGGCCGACGCCCAACAGCAACCGCAGCAACGTCCGGCGGCGCAACCGGCGCCGGCGCCCAAGCCGGCCCAACCGGCGGCGCAGCCTGCGCCCGCGCCCAAACCCGGCGAACCCGTTCCCGGCCCGATCGTCGCGGTGGTCGATATCGATCGCATCCGCGAAAACTCGACCGCGGCGAAATCCGTGCGCGACCAGCTGGAAAAGCACCGCAGCACTTTTCAGGACGAGATCTCGAAGCAGGAGAGCGACCTGCGCAACGCCGAACAGGACCTGAACAAGCAGCGCTCCGTGCTGGCGCCCGACGCGTTCAACCAGCGCCGCCAGCAATTCGAGCAACGCGTGGCCGACGTGCAGCGCCAGGTGCAGTCGCGCCGCCGCCAGCTTGAAACCGCCATGGCCAACTCGATGACCGAGGTGAACAAGGCCGTGGTCGACGCGGTGCAAGAGGTGGCTACGGCCCACGGCGCCAATCTGGTCCTGCCCAAGTCGCAGATCATACTGGTGGACAAGGCGATGGAGTTGACCGACGACGTGCTGGCGATGGTCAACAAGAAGTTGCCGAACGTCAAGGTTACGCTGCCCGCAGCAACGGCCGCGCCCTCCACGGCGCCCGCAACCGCGCCGGCGAAATAACGCCGCTTCCGGCATGCCGGATCCACGCTTCTTCACGCCATCCGGCCCCTTCACCCTGGCCAGGCTAGCCGAGATCGCCGGATCGACCTTGCGCGCCGGCGCGCGGCGCGAACGGCGCTTCGTCAACATCGCCGCGCTCGAGGACGCAGGGCCGGACGACGTGTCGTTTCTCGAGAACCGACGTTACGTCGACGCTTTTGCGCGCACGCGGGCGGGATGCTGCGTGGTGGACGCGCGCCATGCCGAACTGGCGCCAGTCGGCGCCGAATTGCTGCTGACCGACAAGCCGTACAAGGCCTTCGCCCTGATCGCGCAAGCCTATTATCCGGAGGCCGCGCCAAAGCCCGGCCGGCATCCCAGCGCAACCGTCGATCCCACGGCCAAGGTCGATCCCAGCGCCCGGCTCGACCCGGGCGCGGTGATCGGAGCCCGCGCTGAGATCGGCCCGCGCGTGCGGATCGGCGCCAATGCCGTGATCGGCGACGGCGCGGTTGTCGGCGCGGACACGGTTATCGGCGCCGGCGCGGTGCTGGACTATTGCCTGGTCGGCGAGCGGGTGCTGATCCACCCCGGCGTGTGCATCGGCAACCGCGGTTTCGGCTTCGCCATGGACCCTGCCGGCCATGTGCGCATTCCCCAAGTCGGCCGGGTGATCGTCGAAGACGATGTGGAGATCGGCGCCAATTCCGCGATCGATCGTGGCGCGGGCGGCGATACGGTGATCGGCCGCGGCACCATGATCGACAACCTTGTAATGATCGCGCATAACGTACGCATTGGGCGCGGCTGCGTGGTGATCGCCCAGGTCGGCATCTCGGGCAGCACCAAGCTAGGCGACTTCGTGCAGATAGCCGGGCAGGGCGGATTGGCCGGGCACCTTACCATCGGCGACGGCGCGCGCATCGCCGCCAAGGCAGGCGTGTTCCAGGACGTCGAGCCGGGCGGGGCCGTGGGCGGCGTTCCGGCGGTGCCGATCATCCAATGGCATCGTCAGACCGCGATCCTCGGCCGGTTGGCGAAAGGCAAGGCGGTAAAGACGAAATGACCATCAAAGCTGTGACAAGCACCGTACCGGACGTGGACATCAACGAGCTGATGACGTTGTTGCCGCAAAAGCCGCCGTTCCTGATGCTCGACCGGTTGGTCGATATCGTACCGGGGGTCAGCGCCACGGGCATCAAGGCGGTGACGATCGGCGAGCCGTATTTCATGGGCCATTTCCCCGGCCGGCCGATCATGCCGGGCGTGCTGATTATCGAGGCGATGGCGCAGACCGCCGGCGCGCTGGTGGTCAAGTCGATGGGCGGGCGGCCGCGCGACAAGCTGGTATTTTTCGTGTCGATAGAGAGCGCGAAGTTCCGCCGCCCCGTGCTGCCCGGATCGCTGCTGCGCATTCCGGTGCTGAAGGACCGCAGCCGCGGCGAGGTTTGGCGCTTCGCCGGCAAGGCCGTCGTGGACGACCAGCTGATGGCCGAGGCGATCGTCACCGCGATGATCGTGGACGCCTGATGGTCGCGGCCCATCGCATGTCGGCGATCCATCCGACGGCCATCGTCGATCCGAAGGCGCGGATCGCCGAGGGGGCCGAGATCGGGCCGTATTGCGTCGTGGGTCCGGACGTCGAACTGGCCCAGGGCGTGAAGCTGCTGTCGCACGTCGTGATGGCCGGCCGTACCCGCGTTGGGCCGCGCACGCGCATATTTCCGTTCGCCTCCGTCGGCCATCCGCCGCAGGATCTGAAGTACAAGGGCGAGTCGTCGACGCTGGTCATCGGCGCCGACACCACGATCCGCGAACACGTCACCATCAACCCGGGCACCGAGGGCGGCGGCATGCAGACGGTCGTGGGCGACCGCTGCCTGCTGATGGTGGGGTCGCACGTGGCCCATGATTGCAAGCTGGGCAACGACGTCATCATGGCCAACAACGCCACGTTGGGCGGCCATGTAATCGTCGGCGACTTTGCAATCCTGGGCGGCCTGTGCGCCATCCACCAATTCGTGCGCATCGGGCGGCACGCCATGGTCGGCGGCATGTCGGGCGTCGAGAACGACGTTATTCCCTACGGCTCGGTCATGGGCGACCGTGCCAGGCTGGGCGGGCTCAATCTCATCGGCATCAAGCGACGCGGCTTTTCGCGCGACGACGTCCACGCGCTTCGCACCGCCTACCGGCTGCTGTTCGCGCAGGAGGGCACGTTGCTCGAGCGGATCGCCGACGTGGCGCGGCTGTTCAGCGCAAGCGAGCCGGTGCAGGACATCATCGATTTCATCAAGGCCGACTCCCAACGGGCGATCTGCCAGCCGCGTCCCGGCAATCCGGCCTGACGCCGGCGCCGGCCGCGGGCCATGCCGCCTAAACTGGCCATTATCGCCGGCCGCGGCGCCTTGCCGGGTCTTTTGGTCCGGGCCTGCCGGCGTTCCGGGCGCGCGTTCCTGGTCATCGCGCTGGAAGGCTATGCCGACCCCGCCACGGTAAAGGACGCGCCGCATCGCTGGTATCGCCTGGGCGCGGCCGGTACGATGATCGAATTCCTGAAAGGCGAGGGCGTGGCCGAGCTGGTGTTCGCGGGCGGAGTGCCACGCCCAGGCTTCCGGCAATGGGCGCCGGACTGGCGCACCCTGCGTTTCATCCTGGGCCGCACGGTGTGGCGGCTGGGCGACGGCAACTTGCTGAACGCGATGATCGACACGCTGGAGCGCGACGAAGGGTTCCGTGTCGTGGGGCCCGAAGCGGTCGATCCCGGGCTGCTGGCCGGCCCGGGCCCGGTCGGCCGCATCGCGCCGGACGCCGCCGCCCAACGCGACATCGACCTAGGCTGGCGCGAGGCGAAGGCGCTGGGTACGGCCGATCGCGGCCAGGCCGTCGTCGCGCGCGACGGCCGGATAATCGGGCGCGAGGATCGCGGCGGCACCGATGCGCTGCTCGCGCGGTGCGCCGATACGCGCGCGCGCGCGGGCGTGCTGGTGAAAACCATGCGGCCGATCCAGGACCGGCGCGTCGATCTGCCGGCGATCGGGCTGCAGACGGTCGACGGCGTGGCCGCCGCCGGGCTTGCCGGAATCGCGATCGAGGCCGGCGGCGCGCTGATCGTGGATCGCGACGCCGTCGCCGCCGCGGCCGACAAGGCGGGGCTGTTCGTCACGGGCGTCGCCCGCGGCCGACGCGAAGCGGGCGCGCCCGCCGACGCGCCGCTGATCTATCTGCTGGCGGGAGAGCCCAGCGGCGACAATCTGGGCGGGCGCATCATGCAGGCGCTGAAGTCGCGCGTCGAAGTCGAGCTGCGCTTCGCCGGCGTAGGCGGCGAACGCATGATCGCCGAGGGGCTCGACAGCCTTGTGCCGCTCAGCAAGCTGTCGGTCATGGGCGTGGCGGAGATCGTGCCGCATGTGCCGCGCCTTTACCGGCTGATCTATCGTCTTGCCGCCGATATCCGTGCGCGCAAGCCCGCCGTGGTTCTGACCATCGACAATCCGGCCTTCAACTTCGCCGTCGCCGCGCGCGCGCGCGCGCCCGGTGTAAGATTCGTGCACCTGAATGCTCCCAAGGTCTGGGCTTACCGGCCGGGACGGGCGCATCGCGTCGCGCGCATCTACGACCATCTGCTCTGCTTGCTGCCGTTCGAGCCGCCGTATTTCCACCGCGCCGGCATGCCCGCCAGCTTCATCGGCCATCCGGTGGTGGAAAGCGCGGCTGGGCAGGGCGACGGCGCGCGATTCCGCGCCGCGCATGGAATCGCGGCCGGCGCCCCGCTGCTTTGCGTATTGCCGGGCAGCCGCGGCGGCGAGATCGCGCGCCTGCTGCCCGTGTTCGGGCAGGCGGTAGAGCGCATCGCCGGTCGAGTACCGGGCCTGCGCGTCGTGCTGCCCACGGTCGGCGCGATGGAACGGCGCGTGCGCGACGGAGTGGCCGCCTGGACGCAGCGGCCCCTGATCGTGCTGGGCGACGACGAAAAATTCGCCGCCTTTGCCGCGGCGGACGCGGCGCTGGCGGCTTCGGGCACGGTTTCGCTGGAGCTTGCGCTCGCGCGATTGCCCGCGGTGATCGCCTATCGTCTGTCGGAGCTGTCGGCGGTGATCGTGCGGCGATTGAAACGCGTGCCCTACATCACGATCAGC
Organism: Rhodospirillaceae bacterium; assembly: GCA_023266845.1. GTDB lineage: Bacteria > Pseudomonadota > Alphaproteobacteria > JAEULC01 > JAEULC01 > JAEULC01. The sequence goes on along the minus strand of JAHFPH010000039.1, from coordinate 243 downwards.
AACCTCGTGCTGAACCGGCCGGTGGTGCCGGAGCTGACGCAGGAAAATTGCACGCCCGAGCGTCTGGCTGACGCGGTGCTTGGGCTGCTCGGCGACCGGAACACTCGCGACGAGCAGATCCGGTTGTCCGAAGAGGCGATGCGGATGCTGGGAAAGGGCGGTCCGGCGCCTTCACTGCGCGCAGCCGACATTCTGCTCGACATCGCCGGCATTGCGCGCAAGAACGCGCGGACCTAGGCTCAT
>JAHFPH010000038.1:5145-28559 GCA_023266845.1 Rhodospirillaceae bacterium | reverse complement strand
CGCATGGCGACGACCTGGACGCCGCGCGCAAGCAGGGCCTGAAGACCGCTTATATCACGCGCCCCGGCGAATACGCGTCCGGTCGCGAGCCCAAGGTCAAGGCCGAGGGCGGTTACGATGTCGAAGCGAAGGATTTCATCGATCTGGCGGCGAAACTGGGGGCGTAACCTTGCTTGGACCTCATCCTGAGTTTGTCGAAGGATGAAGTCTCGTCCTTCGACAAACTCAGGACGAGGACGTTTTCAGAAATTCACCCGGTCCCCGCCCTTCAATTGCAGCATGGCGCGCGCCTCCTTGGGCGTGGCCACTTCCATCGACAGGTTCTTCAATATGTCGACGACGATCCGCACCTGCTCGGCGTTGCTGGTGGCGAGCTTGCCCTTGCCGGCGTAAAGGCTGTCCTCGAGTCCGACGCGGACATTGCCGCCCATGATCGCGCCCATCGACACGAACGAAAGCTGGTGCCGGCCCGCCGCCAGGATCGACCAGTGATACTGGTCGCCGAACAGCTTGTCGGCGATGCGCTTCATGTGCACCAGGTTGTCGTGGTCGGCGCCGATGCCGCCCAGAATGCCGAAGATGGTCTGCACGAACAGCGGCGGCTTCACCAGCCCCCGTTCCAGGAAATGCGCCAGGTTGTACAAGTGCCCCACGTCGTAGCATTCGTATTCGAACTTGACGCCGTGGCCCTCGCCCAGCTCCTTCAGCACGTATTCGATGTCCTTGAAGGTGTTGCGGAAGATGAAGTCGCGCGTCATCTCGAGGAATTTCGGCTCCCAGTCGTGCTTCCAGGTCTTGTAGCGGCTGAGCATCGGGTACAGCCCGAAATTCATCGAACCCATGTTGAGCGAGGTCATCTCAGGGCTGGCGCGCATCGCGGCGGCCAAGCGTTCCTGCACCGTCATGCCGTGCCCGCCGCCCGTCGTGATGTTCACCACGGCGTCGGTCGCCTGCTTGATGCGCGGCAGGAACTGCATGAACACCTCGGGATCGGGCGTCGGCCGCCCGTCCTTGGGGTCGCGCGCGTGCAGATGCAGGATCGAAGCGCCGGCCTCGGCCGCCGCGATGGAATCGCGCGCGATCTCGTCCGGCGTCAGCGGCAAATGCGGCGACATGGTCGGCGTATGGATCGACCCCGTCACCGCGCAAGTGATGATGACCTTGTCGCGCTTGGCTGGCATTGGCGGTTCCCTTTCTGCCTTATTCGCGGCCCGGGCTGGCCCCATGTCCCGCTGAAGTGTGAACTGGTTTACAATACCCTGGCCTGAAATCGTAGATCATGGGCATCGTAGCCCGCTTGGGGTCCGCCCCGGGAGAAGGCCATGAAGCGACATGTATTGGGCATAGCAGCCGCCTTGGCGCTGTCGACCGCCGCCGCGTCGGCCGAGGAGCCGCGGTTCCTGGCGCAAGGCACTAGCACCTCGCCCGCCGCCGTCGAGGCCGCGCCCGTCTATGCGCCGCCGCGCATGGGGGCGCCGAAGGAAGTAACCGCCGCCGCCACGCGCGACCCGGCACCGCGCGCCGATTTGGTGCGGCTGCTGGCGCCGAACCATACCGGCCTGACCCTGGCCGAAAAGCCCACTTTATATATGTATATCGGCGAGCCGGGCACGCTGAGCGTGACCTTGCGCTCGCAATCCGACCTGGCCGGGCCCGCGCTCGCCGCGGGACGGATCGAGATCGCCACCGCACCTGCCATCATACCGCTGTCGCTCGCCAAGCTGGGCGCGTCGCTGCGCGCGGGCACGGGCTACGTGCTCAACGTCGCCATGTACGACCCCACGGGTCGCGTCCGGGGCAGCGACAGCACGTCGCTGGAGCGCATCACCCCGCCGGCCGATATCGCCCAGGCCGCGAGCGGCAAGCCGCTGGAGCGCGCGCGCCGTTACGCCGCAGCGGGCCTGTGGTTCGACGCGATGGGAGCCTTGGGCGACGCGATCGCGACCGATCCCGCCATGCGCGCGCACCGCGCCGCGATGCTGGACCAGATCGGCATGCCCTCCGTCGCCGCCTTCGACCGCACCGCGCCGCGCGGCTGACGCGTCAGGCTTTTTCCTCCACGCCCATGAGGCGCAGGATTGCGACCGTGCCGGCGCGGCCGCGTACCGGCGTGTCCGCTACCCGCTCGAGCCGGTAACCCGGCCCTAGCAGCGCGGCAGTCACGCCGCTCAACAGAACGCGGCACGAACCGTCGCGTCCGCCGAACTCGGCCTTCTCCTTCTCGAATGCTTCCAATCGCGCCGCGACATTGGGCGTGTCGCCCAGCACGGTGTATTGCGAGCGCCGCTCGCTGCCCACCGCGCCTGCCACCATCGGCCCGGAATGGATGCCCACGCGCACGCGCAGCAACGGCAGGCCGTGCGCCGCATTGTCCGCGTTCAGCGCGGCGATGGTCGGCCCCATCGCCAAGGCGCAGTTCGCGGCGCGGCGCGCGTTTTCGGCCGCCCGGCCCATGTCCTCGCCGTCGGCGGGGCCGCCGAACACGGCCAGGATTCCATCGCCGGCGAATTTCTCCACCATGCCGCCGCGGTCGAGCACCAGGTCGGTCATACAGTCCAGATACGCGCCGACCCATTGCATCAGCGCGGCCGGGTCCATCGCCTCGGACGCGGCGCTGAATCCCGCGAGGTCCGAGATCAGCACCGTGGCCTGGAAGCGCAGCGGCAAGGGGCGGCCGCCCGCGAGGAACACCTGGCGCTGGCGCCACAGGAAGTCGGCCACGCCCGGATCGACGAAACGCGCGAACATGCGGTGCAGCTCCGCTTTCTGGCGGAACTGGATCATCAGACGCCGTCCCGACACGGCGAAAAAAGCGAGCGCCCAGGCCAAGGCGGGCGCGGCCGAGGGCAGCCACCAATCCGCGTTCAACGCCAGAGCCGAGCCGCCGAACAGCGCGACCAACCCCGCGATGAACGCGAACAGAATTGCGACCGGCCCGGCGACGCATACGCCCACGGCGCCGCCAAGCGCCGCCCAAGCGGCAACCCAGGCGTCTTCGGCCAACGGCGGCAAGACCCGCGTCGGCGCGGTTTCGCCCTGGGCCTGGCGCAGCAATTGCGACAGCGACGCGGTCTGCAGCTCCACGCCGTAAAGCAGCTTGCGTCCCAGAAATCGCGCCGCGCCCGCGGGCGCGGGGAAAAAATCCTTGGCGCTCGGCGCCGTCACGCCGATCAGCACGGCGCGGCCGTGAAACAAGGAAGGGTCCGCTTTGCCCGCCAGCACGTCGGCGACCGGCACCGCGGCGACGCGCGTCTGCCGCCGCCCGTAATCGAGCAGAAACTGATAGCCGCCCGCGTCCATGCGGGCATAGCCGCCATCGCCGGGCTCAAGCGGCCGATAGGCCGCGCGCCCCAGCGCCAGATGGTCGGGGTTGGCGCGGTCCGGGCGCGGTGCGATGCCGTCGCCCGCCAGATAGGCGACGGCGAGATTGAGCGCCAGGCCCGGCACGGTGGCGTCTCCGTCGGCGCGATAGAGCAGGCCGCGTCGCACCTGGGCGTCGGGATCGAGCGGCAGGTCGGCGGCGCCCGCGCGCCCGGTTCCGGCGAGCGCGGGCGGCGGCGGCACGCGGTTGCCCACCCCGCCCGAGGCGAACATCACGCCGGTCACGCGCTTGTCGCCGGCCAGGATCGCGGCCAGACGCTCCGTGCCGGGCGGATGCGGCTGGTCGCGGTAAAGATCGAGCCCCACCGCGCGCGGCCCCGACGCCAGCACGCGCTCCAACAATTCGGCGGCCTTGTCGTCGCTCAGCGGCCAGCCCAGGGACGCGATCGCCGGCTCGTCGATCGTGACGATCGTCACGCGCTTCTCGGGGCCCAGGTCGGCGAACACGGCCGCGCCCAGCCGGTCGTAAGCGACCAGCTCCAAGGGCTGCAACGCGTCGAGGCGCCCCAGCGCCAGCGTCGCCGCGGCGAGCAGAACGGTCAGCGCGACGGCCCAACCCGCTTCGCGCGCCATGTGGCTCAGGTCTGGAATTCGCGCGACAGCGCGACGATATCGCGAATCGCGATGTTGCCGCGATCCACCTCGATCCAACCGGCTTCGGCCCAAACGCGCAACTGCTTGTTGATGCTTTCGCGCGAGGTGCCCATCATCGCGGCCAACTCGCGCTGCGGCAGCCGGAAATTGATGATGACGCCCTTGTGCCAGGGCCGGCCATAAAGCTCGGCCAGACGTACCAGGCGCTTGGCCAGTCGCTCGCGCAGCTCCAGGAACATGAAATCCTCGGCCAGCTCGCTGGTCTGGCGCAGGCGCTCGCACAGCACGGCCATCAGGCGGATGCACAGGTTCGCGTCGGCTTCGAGGAACGGAATGAAGTCGCGCCGGCGCACCACCACGACGTCGGTCGGCTCCAGCGCAACGGCGTCGGCGGTGCGCGGCTTGCCGTCGATCAGCGCGATCTCGCCGAACACATGGCCGGCGCCGATCAAGTTGTAGATCAGCTCCTTGCCCTCGGCCGACATGATGCCGATGCGGATCTGGCCCTTCAACACCGCCATCATGCCTTCGCCCGGATCGCCGCGGCGGAAGATCACGTCGTTCGCCTTGTAGGATTGCATGGCGCTGAAACGCATCAAGCGGTCCATCTCGTCCTCGGACAGCGCCTTCAGCAGATAATGCTCGCGCAGCAGGGCGCGCCGATTCGTCACCGCGTTGCCCATCGTCATGCCCCCTGGTTTCCCGACACCGGCGAGCCATCCAGCGCGCCGGAGTCGAATCAGTTTAACCGATTTGGCCGGACAACGCCCGCGCGTCGTGCCACCGCGCTCCGTTCCGATGCTAAGATGCACGCGATGACCCGTCCGCAATTCCATCGCCTGGCCGAAACCGCGCGCAAGCCCTTGCGCCTGACCATCGACGGCCGATCCGCCGAGGCGCTGGAAGGCGACACGCTGCTGACCGCGATCCTGGTCAATGCGCGGCGCCTGAACATCAACCAATTCGACCGCACGCCGCGCGCCGGGTTTTGCCTGATGGGCGCATGCCAGGATTGCTGGGTGCGGTTGGAAGGCGGCGAGCGCCTGCGCGCCTGCGGCAGCTTCGCCGCCGACGGCATGCGCGTGATCACTCATGGCGGCTGAGGGCGGCGGCCGGATCGTCGTGGTCGGCGCCGGCCCCGCCGGGATATGCGCCGCAGCCGCCCTGGTGTACGCGGGCATCAGGCCCGTGGTGATCGACGAAGCGCCGCGCGGCGGCGGGCAGATATTCCGCCGCCCGCCCGATGGATTTGCGCGCCCGGCCGAAGCGCTTTACGGCCTCGATGCTGGCGCCGCGCGCCAGACGCATAGCGCGTTCGACGCCCTGCTCCCGCGCATCGACTACCGCCCGAACACGTTGGTTTGGAACATCCATGCCCGCAGCGTGCACGTGCTGGAGCAGGCCGGCGGACGCGACGCCATTCCGTATGACTCGTTGCTGCTGGCGACCGGCGCGATGGACCGCGTCGTGCCCTTTCCCGGCTGGACTCTGCCCGGCGTCTACACGCTGGGCGGGGCGCAGATCGCGCTGAAATACCAGGGCTGTGCCATCGGCAGGCGCGTTGTGTTTGTCGGCTCCTCGCCGCTGCTCTATCTGGTCGCCTATCAATACGCGCGCGCGGGCGCCGAGGTGGCGGCGGTATTGGACACGGCGCCCTTCACGGTCAAGCTCGCCGCGCTGCCCTCGATGCTTTGGGGCGGCGCGACTTTCGCCAAGGGCCTCTACTACCTCGGCTGGCTCAAGGCGCGTCGCGTGCCGATAGTCTCGGGCGTCACGCCGTTGCGCGCCGAAGGCAGGGACGGCGTCGAGCGCCTGGTCTGGCGCGCGGCGGATGGCGGCGAGCGCGACACCGGCTGCGACGGGCTGGCGATGGGTTGGGGATTGAAATCCGAATCCCAGCTCGCCGATCTTGCCGAAGTGCCGTTCGCTTTCCACGCGGGCCAGCGCCAATGGATTCCACAAGCCGATGAAAACGGCCGCACGCCTGTCCCGGGCGTCTATGTCTGCGGCGACGGCGCGGGCATTGCCGGAGCCGAGGCGGCGGCGCTTGCGGGCGAGCGCGCCGCCCTGGCGCTGCTGAAGGATCGCGGCCATGCGCCGGACGACGCACGCCTCACCGCCATCGCGCGCAAACAGGCGCGTCTCAGGCGGTTCCGGCGCGGATTGGAAATCGCATTTCCGTTCCCCGAGGCGATGGCGCGAAATATTCCCGACGATACTTTGCTGTGCCGCTGCGAGGCTGTGACGGTGGGCGAACTAAGGCGTTGGATCGGCGAGCTTGACGCCGGAGAGCTCAACCGCGCGAAAGCCTTCAGCCGCGTGGGCATGGGGCGCTGCCAGGGCCGCGTCTGCGGTCCGACCGCGGCGGAGATCGTGGCCGGGGAATGCGATGCGAGCTTGGAATCGGTCGGCCGGCTGCGCGCCCAGCCGCCGGTCAAGCCGATCCCGCTGCAGAATTCGCCGGCGGCGTGACGGCGGCGCGCGGCCCGCGCTATGATCGATCGCCGTTTGCGTGAGGAGGATTGCATGGCTGCATCGCGCTTTTCCGCCGCCGCGTCGCTTGCCCTGGCGATGTCGAGCGCGCTTGTCGCGTATCCCGCTCGGGCCGACGCCATCGACGGCGAATGGTGTCAGCCCGACGGGCGGCACATGTCGATCACAGGCCCCAAAATCGTCACCGTCGGCGGCAACGGCCTCGACGGCAACTATACCCGCCATTCCTTCTCGTACGTGATTCCCGGCAACGAACCGGGCGCGGGCCAGACCGTCAACATGATCCTGCTGAACGAGGACACGGTGCAGCTGATGTGGCCGGCATCGGCGATCAAGCCGCCGGCCCCGCCGACGGAAGTCTGGCACCGCTGCCGCAACAACCCGACCTCCTGAGCGGCCCGGGCCGGCGATAGCGGACGCCTGAAAGGCTCGCGCTTCGCCGCCTGAACGGATCAAGCCGGCGCGCGCGTCATGTCGTCGATCCAGCGGCGCATCAGGGCGAGTCCGCCGAACGGAAAGAAATGCAAGCCCGCGATCAGGTCGCCGTCCGCCGCCAGCGCCTTGACCAGGTCGTCCGGCCGCGCCCCGCCCATCAGATGCGTGATCGAATCGGCGTGGGTGCGGATCGCGCGCAGCGAATTCCCCACGCCGCAACGCACCGCGAATTTCAACAGCGCCGACGCGTTGGCCGGGCCCGCGATCCCCGCGCGCACCGGAACGCCCGGCACGCTTTGCCTCAAGCCCGCGGCCAGGGCCAGGATCGGCGCGGATTCGAAGCAGAATTGCGTGACAATCCAGGCCCGAAGGCCGCGTTGCCGCGCCGCCGCCACCTTGGCGGGGATCGCGCCGCTGAGCATCGCGGCGGGCACGCCGCGCACGCCCTCGGGATGGCCGGCGAGGCCGATCGCGCGGATGCCGTGGCGCTCCAGCGCGCCGGTTTCGATGACGTGGAGCGCCGAACCGAACGGCCCGCGCGGCGGATCCATGTCGCCGCCGACCAGCAACAGCCGGTCCACGCCCGCCTCGCCCTGGGCGCGCGCCAGATAGTCCTCGAGCTGCGTGACACTGGCGAGATTGCGCGCGGCCAGATGCGGCACCGGAACGTAGCCGCCGCGCCGCAAGCCCACGGCCGCCGCCACCAGCTCGTGATGGCTGTGGTTCGGCAGGAAGGCGACATAGATCTCGGCGCCGGGGGCGACGATGCCCGCGAGCTTTGCCGCCGCGTTCGCGTCGCGCGCCGAGACCTCAATCGACGCTTCGCGCAGCAGCTCGCCGACGCGCCGATTCCAGGCGGCGATCGGGGGTATGACGGCCGTCGTCATTGCCGCGCTACTCCCGCCGCCGCGAGATGACGTAGGATTCGTCGTTGAACCACAACCCCCCGTTGCGGCACAGCACCTCGCGCGTCACGTCCAGATAGCGCCCGTCCTTGACAACGTCGGTCAGGCGGTCGTCCTCGACCTGCGCCACGTAGATCGCGGCGTTCCACGCGGCGAACAAGGTGGAGGTGCCGATCGATCCGCTCACCTCGCTCGGCAGCGTATGCATCTCGTAGCGGAACACCGATCGGTTGTCGGAATAGGCGTTGAAGTTCAGCTCGCGCCCCGCCGGGCCAAGCTCGTTCTTGACCGCTTTCAGTATCTCGTGGCGGTCGTTGTGGAATGGACTGTCGCCGGGCCAGATCTTCTCCACGATCTCCATGCCCGGGTCGTTGCCGCAGGAATGGATCGCGATCAGCCGCCCGCCGGGGCCGAGCGCACGCGCCAGGGGCGCTATCACGCGCTTGGACTTGAACTCGGTGGAGGCGCGGGCGCGATAGGGCTGCGAGGCGATCACCAGATCGTAATCGGCCTTGACCTGCCCGCGCCGCGGGATCACCTGATCGAGCAGGAAGCGATGGTCCTGGCGGTACAGCACCAGCACCACCGGCCGCTCATAGACCGGATTGCCGGTGCGCTGGCTGACGCCCGCCTTCCAGTTGTCGGCCAGGAAGGGTTGCAGCCCGGCGATCTGCTCTTCGAACTCGTGCGAGGAATTGCCGGTCAACGCCAGCTCGTGCCACACCATGCTGTTCGCGGCGCTGAGCGAACGCACGGTCAGCCACGGCGCCTCGGCGTAATAGAGGTTGGTCAGCACCACCACGCTGGCCGGATGCTCGAAGAACCGATCGGGCAGTTTTTCCAGCGTCAGCCGGATGTCCTCCAGGCTGATTTCCTTGCCGACGATATAGAACGGCATGGTCGGATGACGCCGGTGCATCGCGCGCATGACGCGCGCCATGACCGTGCCGTCGCCGACGCCGGCGTCGAACATCCTGACTGCCGGCGGGCGTGGGTGGATGTTGGCGAGCTCCAGCGCCACGCGAAGGGCGATCACCCATTTCTCGCTGCAGGTGTTGACGAACAGCAGGTATTTCTGCCGGTTGTCGAAAAAGCGGAAATTGCGCTGCGGATCGTTGGGCTGAAGCCGCGCGGGCGGCGGTTCGGCGCGCGACGCGGCGTCGCCGCCGTTGATCGCGGCGCCAGGCTTTCCCGCCGCGGGATTGGATTCAATGTAGCCGCGGATGCGCTCGAGCGTGTCGGTGGTGATACGCCCGCCATGGCGCAGCCGCGAGATCAGCTTGCCGTCGTTGACCGCCAGCCGCCCGAAGGTCGATTCCGCCAGGCCCGCGTCGCGGCAGTAATCGGAGATCTTGCGCAGGATTTGCTCGGCGTTCATGGCCGTAATCCAGCGCCTGAAGCGGGCGAAGATCAACCACGAATCATCCCACTCCCGGGATGGGCAAGAACGTGGGCAGTCGCCCATTTTTTAGCAATTATAGAGCGTTATATCCGCCATGCAGCGCCGCGCTCCAAGAAACCTGTCCACTGGGAGCCGAATTGGGCAGGAAAAGCCAAACCGGTGGGCAGGCCGGCGCATTGCGCGAACCGGCTTGCATGGCGCAATTCCCGGGCGCGCCGTTGCGAGCTTGGCTCATGCGACGACCGGCCGGCGCAATGACGCCGGCGCAAGCGCTGCGCTATGCTCGTCCAGGGAGCCGCCATGACCGTTTCGCGCCCAGATTCCGCCGCGTGTCTTGCCGCCGCCGGCGCGGCGGAGACCAATCGTTCGCGCCGCGGCGATTCCGCGCGCTGAAGCGGTGGACGCGCAAAACATAGCCGGAGAGGGGATCGGCGCACGGGTCCGGCGCAAGGAAGACGCGCGCCATTTGCGCGGACGCGGCAGTTTCGTTTCCGACATGGTGTTGCCGGGCCAGAGCGAGGTGGCGTTCCTGCGCAGCCCCGTGGCGCATGGCCGCATCCGCCGTGTCGTGAAGCCCAAAGGACATGAGAGCGCCATCTATCTGCGCGCCGACCTTGAGGGCGCCAAGGCCATCGTCACGCCCCTAACGATACCCGGCTACAAGCCGTCCGAGCATCATCCGCTGGCGCATGAAAAAGTCCGCTTCGTGGGCGAGCCGATCGCGCTATGCGTCGGCGCCACGCGCGCCGAGGCCGAGGACCTGGCCGAGCGGATCGAGCTTGAGATCGACGAGCTGCCCGCCCTGGTGGACGCGCATGCGGCGCGCGCCAACGCCGAGGTGCGCGTGCACGATCATTGGTCGGACAATCTGTTTTTGACCCTCAACTTCGAGAACGGCTTCGCCGCCGGTTCCGCCGGAGCCGATATCGTGGTGAAGCGCGAGGTCAATTTGTCGCGCCAGGCGATGGTGCCGATGGAAGGCAAGGCGGTGCTGGCACATTGGGACGAACGCGCCGATCAGCTCGTGGTCCATTCCTCGACCCAGGTGCCGCACATCATCCGCGTTGGCCTGGCGCAGTTCCTGGGGCTGGGCGAGGGCCAGATCCGCATCGTTTCGCCCGATGTCGGCGGCGGGTTCGGCTACAAATGCGTGCTGCAGCCCGAGGAGCTGTGCGTCGCTTGGCTTGCGATTAGGCATCGCCGACCGTTCCGCTATATCGAGGACCGGCGCGAGCATTTGGTGGCCGGCGCCAACGCGCGCCAGCACCACTATCGCATCACCGCCTATGCCGACCGCGCCGGGCGGCTGAAGGCCGTCGACGCGGAGATATCGATCGACGGCGGGGCCTACTCGGCATGGCCGTTCACCGTCGGGCTCGAGCCCGGCCAGGCCACCGGCAACCTGCCGGGCCCGTACGATTTCCGCGGCTACCGTTGCAAGACGCATTGCGTGGCGACCAACAAGCCGGGCTTCCTGCCCTATCGCGGCGTGGCGCGCACCGGCGTGTGCTTCGCCATGGAGCTGGTGATCGACGCGGTCGCGCGCGCGGCCGGGCGCGAGCCCTGGCAGGTGCGGCACGACAATCTTGTGCCAGCCACGGCCATGCCCTACGACAACGTGACGCGCAAGCATTACGACAGCGGCGATTACCCGAAAAGCCTGCTGACGGCGAAGGAAAAGATCGGCTTCGACGCATGGCGCGAACGCCAGAAGCGCGGCGAGGCCGACGGCCGGCGCATCGGTATCGGTTTCGCCACGTATTGCGAGCAGTCCGCGCATGGCGTCGGCGTGTTCTCGGCCTGGGGCCTGCCGATGATCCCGGGCTACGACAACGCCACGGTGCGCGTGACGCCGGATGGCGGGTTGGAGCTCAGCGCGGGCGTGCATTCGCACGGCCAAGGCATGGAAACCACCCTGGCGCAGATCGCGCACCAGGTGCTGGGCGTCGAGCTCGGCAAAATCCGCGTCGTGCTGGGCGACACCGCGCTCACGCCGTTTTCCACCGGCACCTATGCGTCGCGCAGCATCGTGATGGCCGGCGGCGCGGTCGCCAATGCCTGCAAGACGCTGGCGCCGCGCCTGGCCGCCATCGGCGCGCACCTGATGCAATGCGCCGTGAATACCGTGCGGGTCGAGAACGGCCAGGTGGCCGGCCCGCTTCGCGCGGTCGCCTTCCGCGACATCGCCGAGGCTTTCTACATGCGGCCCGAGCGCCTGCCGCCGGATGTCGATCCGGGCGGACTCGAGGCCACCGTCGCCTTCAAGCCCAAGGTGGACACCGGCGCGTTCAGCTATGCTTCCCACGCCGCCGTCGTGGCGGTGAACACGGCGCTGGGGCAGGTCGAAATCCTGGACTACGTGATCGTGGCGGATTGCGGCACGCAGGTGAATCCGATGGTGGTCGAGGGGCAGACGCTGGGCGGCGCGGCGCAGGGGCTGGGCACGGCGCTCTATGAAGAGACGCCGTACGACGCCAACGGCCAGCCGCTGGCCTCGACCTTCGCCGACTACATGCTGCCGGGCGCGAACGAGGTTCCGGCGATCCGCATCTTCCACACGCAAACGCCCTCGCCCTATACCGAGTACGGCATCAAGGGCATGGGCGAAGGCGGGGCGATCGCGCCGCCCGCGGTGATCTTCAACGCGGTCAACGACGCGCTGAAGGATCTGGGCGTCGAGGTGAGCGAAACCCCGCTGACGCCGCGCCGGCTGCTTACCGCCATCGCCGCGGCCGAGGCCAGGCGCGAGGGAACGAAACCGTGAAGGCCGCAAAATTCGACTACGCGCGGCCGCGCGACCTTGCCGAGGCGACGAAGCTGCTGGCGCAAGGCAACGGCGCGGCCAAGGCGCTGGCCGGCGGCCAATCGCTGGGGCCAATGCTCAATCTGCGCCTCGCGCGGCCCGGCCTGCTGGTCGACATATCGCGCCTTGAAGAATTGAAAGCCGTTTCCGACGGCGGCGACCATTGGCGCATCGGCGCGGGCGTCACGCATTCGCGCCTGGAAGACGCCGCCGGCAGGATGCCGGGGGCCGAGATGATCTGCCTCGTCGCCGCCGGCATCGCCTATCGCTCGGTGCGCAATCGCGGCACGATCGGCGGATCGCTGGCTCATGCCGATCCCGCCGCGGACTGGCCCCTGGCGCTCGCAGCGCTGGGCGCGACGGTCGAGATTGCGGGGCCCAAGGGCAAACGCCGCGTGGCCGCCCAGGCGCTGATGTCCGGCGCTTTCACGACCGCGCTCGACGACGCCGAGCTGATCGCCGGCGTTACCGTGCCGAAGCTCTCGGCCAAGGCGCGCTGGGGCTATTACAAATTCTGCATCAAGCCGGGCGAGTTCCCCGAAGCGAGCGCCGCCGTGGTGTTCGACTCGGCACGCAATGCCGCGCGCGTGTTCATCGGCGCGCTTGACGGCCCGCCGGTAGCACTCAGCGGCATTGCCGTCGCCGTCGCGGCTTCGGGCGCGCTGCCCGGCGCCGCGGAAATCGACGCGGCCGTGGCCAGAGCCGCGCCGTCGCTCGACGCGGTGGATCGGCGCCTGCACGCCGCCGTGCTCAGCCGCGCGCTGCAACAGGCGGTCGCGCCATGAAACAGATCGCGCTCACCGTCAACGGCCGCAAGGTCGAGGCCGCGGTCGAGCCGCGCACGCATCTCGCCGATTTCCTGCGCGAGCATCTGCGCCTCACCGGCACGCATCTGGGCTGCGAGCACGGGGTGTGCGGCGCCTGCACCATCGAGATCGGCGGCGCGCCGGCGCGCTCGTGCATCGCCTTCGCCGTGGGCTGCGACGGCCTGGAGATCCGCACCATCGAGGGTTTCGACGACGACGCGGTGATGGCCGAGTTGCGCGAGGCGTTCTCGGCCGAGCACGCGCTGCAATGCGGCTATTGCACCCCTGGAATGCTGATCGCCGCGCGCGACATCGTCGCGCGCCTGCCCGACGCCGACGACAAGCGCATCCGGCTGGAGCTCGCGGGCAATCTGTGCCGCTGCACCGGCTATCTCGGCATCGTCAACGCGATCAAGCGCGTGCTGGCCGACCGGCGCAAGGGCGTCGCGGCGGCCAAGCCAGCCACGCCGTTGGTTTCCATGCCCTTTGTGTCGTTTAAGTCGACCAATGCGGCATCTTCCGCGCTCGCCGCCGCCGCCGTACCCGCCGCGATGGAAACGCCCAAGGGTGGCTGGACCGAGATGGCGGAGAGCTTCACCGTCCATAAGCCGCCCGCCGAAGTGTGGCGCGCTTTCGCCGATCTGCCGATGGTCGCCTCTTGTCTGCCCGGGGCGGAACTCGACGAGCACGATGCGCTAAACGTGAATGGCCGCATGCGGGTGAAGCTGGGACCGATCGCAGCCAGCTTCGCCGGAGCGGCGACCATGGAGCGCGACGGCGCCGGCATGCGCGGAACGATAAAGGGCGCGGGCAGCGACGGCGGCACCGGGTCGCGCACGCGCGGCGAGGTCGAATACGCGCTCGGGCTCGCGCCGGGCGGCGAAACGCGCGTGTCGGTCACGATCCGCTACAGCCTGCAAGGGCCGCTGGCGCAGTTCTCGCGCTCGGGCGTGGCGCGCGACCTGGCGCGGCGCCTGATCGGGCAATTCGCCGCCAATCTGGACGCGAAGCTCGATCCCGCGCGCGCGGGCGCGAGCGTTGGCGCGACGCAAGGACTGGATGTCGGCGCGCTGATCTGGGCCTGGATCAGGGAAAAATTCGCGCGGCTTTTGGGCCGCCCGCAATCCTAGGGAGCTTGTGATGGCGCTTGTACCGCTGGCGAGCCAGGGCAATTACCTGCACATCTACGACTTCAAGGTGGACGCCAACCACATCGACGACTTCGTGAAGCTGTTCAACGAGTTCGACTATTCCGACGGCAACCCGATGCACAAATCGTCGGCCCAGGTGAAGGACGGCGTGCTGTGCCAGGACGTGACCGACCCGACGCATTTCTGGCTGATCGCCGAATGGTCGGATATCAAGGAGCACGCGCGGATCAGGAAGATACTGGCGGAAGAATTGCGCCCCGCCTTCATCAAGCACATCGCGGGCGGAAAATTCGTGCCGTCCTACGCTAGGATCGTCTCGAGCACGCCGCAGCACCTCTTGGACAAGGCCAGGCACTGACGGCTACGGCAACGCCGTCGATCGTCTTGCCCAGCATGCCCTGCGCCACGGCGGCTCTCCCTAAGACCAGCAGGCATGCGGCAAGGGCGATGCCGGGTCTATGGAAGAGTCGAAGCATGGTTTTCTTTCCAAGCTGGTCCGGCGCTGGTGCCCGCTGCTGGACTTGAACCAGCACGGCCCGATAAAAGGCCTTGGGATTTTAAGTCCCATGCGTCTACCATTCCGCCAAGCGGGCACAACGCCGCGCCACGCTAGCCGCGCGCCGCCGCCGGGGCAACCGCAAGGATCATACTGTAAGCGTGTCGATCGCATCAGCCCGTGAGGGCGTCGATCGAGGGCGTGCCGCCTAACGAGGTGATCAGCTCGGCGATCTCGTGGATCACCTTGTCCAGCAGCGCCGCGTCGGTGCCCCGCGCCACCAGGCTGGTGCCGAACCCGCCCATGCGGAAATAGGGATAGGAACCGATATCCACGCTCTTGTAACGGTCCTGGATCCAGCCCAGGCCCTTGGCCAGCGTGCCCTCGCCCACCGTGCAACTGACCGAGCGCGTCAGCACCGGCTTGCCGCCGACGAGAAGCGGCGCGATGCCCTCGAACATCGCCTGCATGATGCGCGGCACGCCGGCGATCACGAACACGTTGCCCAGGCGAAAGCCCGGCGCGGCCGACACCGGGTTGTCGATCAGCGCCGCGCCTTCGGGAATTTCGGCCATGCGCAGCCGGGCCTCGTTCAGCGCGCCGGGCGGATAGTGGCGTTCCAGACGCCGCACCGCCTCGGGGTTGCGCATGAGCTTCACGCCGAACGCCTTGGCGACCGAGCCCGAGGTGATGTCGTCATGCGTCGGGCCGATGCCGCCGGTCGTGAACACATAGTCGAAGGCCGCGCGCGTTTCGTTGACCGTTTCCACGATCCTGGCTTCGGCGTCCGGGATCACGCGCACTTCCATCAGCCTGACGCCCAGCTCGTTCAGGCGTTTGGCGATGAATGGCAGGTTGGCGTCGGTCGTGCGGCCCGAGAGTATCTCGTCGCCGACGATCAACAGGCAGGCGGTGACGGTTTTTTCGCCCATGGGCTTCCCGGCGGAGGCATTCCGCTTGCGGCATCCTAGCGCGGATCGGGCGGCGCTTTAAGCGCGCAGACTTACTGCAGCCCCGCCACTTCCAATTGCAGCTTGGCCTTGATCGCCTGGCCGAACCCGTCCCAAGTCGCGGACATCACGAAACCGCTGACGGTGTCCTTGTAATAGTCGAATACGCCGTATTCGCCCTCGATCACCAGCGCGTTCACCGTCACGTCCATGCCCTTGAGCGTGGCCATCGGTTTGCGCGGCTCGACGCCGTTGTTGTTGACGCCGTCGCTGCTGATGTCGATCACATGGCGCACGCAATCCGGCCCGCTGCGGATCGACTGGACCGCGGCCTCGAGCGCCTCGCCCACCGCCGTGGCGCCGTTCTGCACGCGGCGATGGGCGATCAACGCGCCCGCCGCCGTTTCCGCGTCGGCGGCGCTGGCGATCGGCGTCCAGGGCAGCATTTGGGTGAAGCTACTGGACCATTCCAGCGCCATCACCATGATGCGGCCATGCGGACCGCGGGTGATGCGCTCGACCACCGATCTGTCGGCAATGGCCGCGGCGGTCGCCTTGGCCTGAAGGTCCCATGCGGATTGGTCGATGCTGCCGCTGGCGTCCAGCAGCAGCACAAGGCACAGATCGGCGATCATCCAACGCTCCTTCCCTAGGGCGTCCGGCTAAACCTCAAAGGACCCCCGGGAGGCCGTGCCTCGCCTTTTGCTTCTGCCGGATCGGTTGTATGTCGAACGGATAGTCCTCCGTACTGCTCCTCTAAACCCCCGAACGACTCCGAAACTTTGCGCGCCTCAGCGTCCCGATTCCAGGTCGGCGACCTCAAGCTGCAGCTTGGCCTTGATCGCCTGGGCATAGCCCTCCCAGCTCGCCGGGATCACGAAGCCGCTGACGGTATTCTTGTAGTAATCGAACACGCCCTTTTCGTCCTCGATCACCACGGCGTTCACTATCACGTCCATGCCTTGCAGCATCGCCACGGCGGCGATCGGATCGCTGCCGTCGTTGTTGGTGCCGTCGCTGCTGATGTCGACGACATGGCGCAGGCAGCCCGGCCCGGCCTTGAGCGCGGCCGCGGCCGCCAGCAGCGCGTCGCCCACGGCGGTCGAGCTGGATTGATGGCGTTTATGGGTGGCAATGATCAGCGCGGCCGATTTGGCGTCGTCCATGCCGGCGATCTCGGTCCATGGCAGCATCACCAGGACGCCTTTGGACCATTCCATCGCGGTGACGGCGATGCGGCCGTTGGGTCCGCGCGTGATGCGTTCGACGATGGCGGGATTGGACAGGGCGTCGCCGGTGGCTTTGGATTGCAAGTCCCACTCGCCACTGTCGATGCTTCCGCTGGCATCGAGCAACAAGACCAAGCACAGATCAATCATGCGTCGCTCCTCTGCCGTTGGGCTAGCGAGCGCTCGTCCGACCCCTCTGTGCCCCCACCGGGCGTTAGCCTCCGAGTTCTCTACACCTTGTAGGTACGGTCATAACTATATCATAAGTCTGGTAGAAGTCAGTAATAATTCCACCGAAGCTCCTTATATAAAACGGATCGGGGCCTGGAAGAGCCATGCGGAGTGCCGCTTGCCAAGCCGCCGCGCACGACGTTGAATGCGGCTAACTCAATAGAGTGACTCGGAAAAATGGATCGGGAAGCGACGCGTTCCGCCAACATCAAGCTGCACGGGCCGGAGGGCTTCGCCGCCATGCGCGCGGCCGGGCGGCTGGCCGCCGAGGTGCTGGATTTCATCACGCCCCATGTCGCGCCGGGCGTGACGACCGGCCGGCTCGACCAGCTTTGCCACGATTTCATCGTGGCGCACGGCGCCGTGCCCGCGCCCCTAGGCTATCGCGGCTTTCCCAAGTCGATCTGCACCTCGGTCAACCACGTGGTGTGCCACGGCATCCCCGGCGAAAAGACGCTGGAGGACGGCGACATCGTGAACATCGACATCACCGTGATCCTGGACGGCTGGCACGGCGACACCTCGCGCATGTTCCTGGTCGGCGACGTGGGCTTGAAGGCGCGCAGGCTGGTGGACGTGACCTACGAGGCGATGATGAAGGGCATCGCGGCGGTGCGGCCGGGCGCGACGCTGGGCGATATCGGCCATGCCATCCAGACCCATGCCGAGGCGCAGCGGTTTTCCATCGTCGAGGATTTCTGCGGCCACGGCATCGGACGCATCTTCCACGACCATCCCTCGGTCCTTCACTATGGCAGGCCGGGCGAAGGCGTGGTGTTGCGCGAAGGCATGTTCTTCACGGTCGAGCCGATGATCAACGCCGGCCGGCACGAGGTGAAGATCTTGAGCGACGGCTGGACCGCCGTGACCAAGGACAAATCGCTGTCGGCGCAATTCGAGCACACGATCGGCGTGACGCGCGACGGGCACGAAATCTTCACCCTTTCGCCCGCCCGCCATACGCGCCCGCCCTATACGACGCCTTAAGCTTGCCCGGCCCGGCGAAAAAGGCGGCGGAGGAAAAGCCGCATCATCTCGGCCACCGGCAAAGGCTGCGCGAACGGTTCCTCAACGCGCCGCAATCTCTGCCCGACTACGAGTATTTGGAGCTGGTGCTGTACCAGGCGATCCCGCGCCAGGACACCAAACCCCTGGCCAAGCGCCTGCTGGCGGCGTTCGGCGGCGACCTGACGCGCCTAGCCAATGCCAGCGACGCGGAATTGAAATCGGTCGAGGGCGCCGGCGAATCGGCGATCGCGGCGGTGCGGCTGATCGGCGAGGGCGCGCGGCGCCTGCTACGCCATCGCGTGAAGGAGCTGCCGCTGCTCGGCTCGTGGGCGCAACTGCTCGACTATCTGCGCGTGGCCCAGGCCGAAAAGCCGACCGAACAGTTCCGCTTGCTGTTCCTGGACGCGAAGAACCACTTGATCGCCGACGAGGTGCAGCAAACCGGCACGATCGACGAGACGCCGGTCTACCCGCGCGAGGTCGCCAAGCGGGCGCTGGAACTGGGCGCGGCGGCGCTGATCGTGGTGCATAACCATCCCTCGGGCGATCCCACCCCCAGCAAGGCCGACATCGCCATCACCCGCGAGCTGGTGGCCGCGCTGAAGGCCCTCGACATCCAGCTGCACGATCACCTGATCCTCGGCCGCGACAAGCACGCGAGCTTCCGCACGCTTGGCCTTCTGTGATCTGAACTGCGCAAGCCCGTCCCAGGGATTTGATCTCGTTTGGTTTATTTATACAAAAAATTACAGTTAAATAAAATTATATTGACATGAAATCGATGTTTATTATGCTGCCCCCCGCGCCGATTTGAGACCAGCTTGCGGGCGCGTAACAAATGCAGCTAAAGCGGGCGGCACCCGCCCAGCTTGAAGAGCTGCGGCGGGTTTCGTTTCGCCCCGCCCCGTTGCGCGTCCGTCCTAAGGTCCCAAGAGGCGCCGAACATTCGGAGGCGGAAGGTCATGAGCACGATTCAAGCGCAAGCGCCGGCCGTACCGGCGGCAACGGCTCGGTCGAATTGGCGGACCGAAGACTGGACCGCGGTGGTCCTGGGCTTCGTCATCATCGCGGCGGTCCTGGCCGCCTTCCAGTGGAAGATCGTGGACTTGCGCAACGTCGTGTCCGGCTTTCGCTGGACGACCGACGCGCAGATCGCGTCGCAGACCCCGGGGTGGACCGCGGCATTGGACGCGGCCGCCAAGGAAGCCGAGGCCAAGGGTCAGAAAGACATCGCAGCCCTGAGCAAGACCCTAAAAGATACGCTGGCGGGCAAGGACCGCAAAGCCATCGACGCGGCCGCCGGCAAACTGGCGGCGGCGGGCGGAAAATCGCTGGCCGGAAACCTAGCGGCGGAGATCCGCGGACACGCCGCAGCCGCCGCCGACACGCGGGTGTTCACGTGGGGCAATCTGTCGAAAGTCGTCTATGTCGGGATCGCGTTCCTGGTCGTCGCGGCGGCCGGGATCGTGCTGCTCGGCGGGCAGGTGGTGCCGTTCCTGGCCGGCTTGCCGGCGATCTTCGGCCTTGCCTGGCTCGCCCGCTTCCTCGCAGGCAACGGGCTGTTCGTGGATTGGGGAATCGAATACGTCATCTTCGCCCTCGCGGTTGGATTGTTGATCAGCAACACGGTCGGCGTGCCGGCATGGCTGAAGCCGGCGGTGCAGACCGAGTTCTTCATCAAGACGGGCTTGGTGATCCTGGGCGCGAGCTTGCTGTTCTTGGAGGTGCTTCAGGCCGGCGCGCTCGGCATCACCCAGGCGGTGCTGGTGGTGTTCGTGGTCTGGTACGCCTGCTTCTGGCTGTGCCGCAAACTGCGCGTGGACGACGAATTCGCGGCGATGCTGTCGACGGCGGTGTCGATCTGCGGCGTTTCGGCGGCGATCGCCGCCTGCGGCGCGATCCAGGGTGACAAGAAGAAGCTTTCCTACGTCACCTCGCTGGTGCTGATCGTCGCCGTGCCGATGATGATCGTCATGCCCTGGATCGCGAAATCCACCGGCATGAACGACCTGGTGGCCGGCGCGTGGCTCGGCGGCACGCTCGACACCAGCGCCTCGGTGGTCGCGGCCGGCGCGCTGATCAGCGAGACGGCAATGAAGACGGGCGTGATCGTCAAGTTTTCGCAGAACGCTCTGATCGGCGTCGCCGCTTTCCTGCTGGCGATCTGGTGGGCGCTCAAGGCCGGCGCCACGACCGGCGAGCGGCCGAGCACGGCGGTGATTTGGGAGCGCTTTCCCAAATTCGTGATCGGCTTCGTCGTGGCCTCGGCGGTGTTCTCATTCCTGCTTTCCCCCGACCTTGTAAGCGGCACGCGCGGCGCGCTGGGCGAGATCAGGGTGTGGTGGTTCGCCGTGGCGTTCGTCTGCATCGGGCTCGAAACGCGCTTCGTCGAGCTGGCCACGACGGAGCAAGGCCGGCCGGCGGTCGCCTTCATCGGCGCCCAGATCTTCAACGTGTTCTGGACGCTGCTGCTGGCCTATTTGCTGTTCGGCGGCGTGATCTTCGCGCAGCCCGTCATCAAATAACCGCGCGAATCCGCGCATCGCGCCCGGCGGCTTCACCGAAAGGCCACCGGGCGTGCTAGCGTTGCATGGTCGGCTTCAAGGGAGGCTCGCCATGCATCGCCGCCGTTTGCTCGCCATCGTTTTGGGAGTCGGGGCCGCCTGCGCCGCGCCCGCCCTCGCGCATCACGGCTGGGGCGGCTACGATTCCAACAAGGTGCTGAACCTGACCGGCGTGATCGAGGCGATGGCCTATGAGAACCCGCACGGGGAAATCAAGCTGAAGGTGACGCAGCCCCAGCCCAAGGTTTGGCTGGTCACGCTGTCACCACCCTATCGCATGCAGGCGCGCGGCCTGCCCGCCGACGACCTGAAGTTGGGCGCCACCGCGGTGGTCGTCGGCTATCCCAACAAGACCGACCCGAACGAGATGCGCGCCGAGCGCATCACCGTGAACGGCAAGACGACCGAACTGCGCTAAAGCCGTAGGCATCAAGAATGCTTCACCCTCACTCTCACCCTCCCCTCTCCCCCCGCAATCGGGGGGAGAGGGTTGCGAAGGGTTGGCGCGCCCTGAGCTTGGCGAAGGGCCGCCCTACCCGAAGCCGGGTGAGGGGGGACCGAGTGGCCGCTAGCATTAAGTGCCTTTGAAACGCGCACGGGGGATTTCGATGGAGCACGCCGCCGACGCCCCGCAATGGCTTGCCGCGCTAGAGAACAGCGGCGTCGGCCAGGCCATGCGCCAGTCGCTGTATCTCTATCCGCTGGTCGAGGTCGTGCATCTCGTGGGCATCGCGGCGCTGTTCGGCAGCATCCTGGTGCTCGATTTGCGCCTGGCGGGCCTGGCGCGGTTCCTGTCGGCGAAGC
The DNA here is from genome assembly GCA_023266845.1 of Rhodospirillaceae bacterium. Taxonomy (GTDB): domain Bacteria; phylum Pseudomonadota; class Alphaproteobacteria; order JAEULC01; family JAEULC01; genus JAEULC01. Next base: position 7,307 of record JAHFPH010000038.1, on the reverse strand, counting down.
TGCTGGCGAAGCATTTGCTGCGGCTCACCTGGATCGGCTTCGCGCTGGCCGTGCCCAGCGGCGCGCTGCTGTTCATCACCGAGGCCACGTCGATCGCGCGCAACCCGGCCTTCCTGGTGAAAGCCTCGCTGATCGTGCTGGCGGGCGCGAACATGCTGCTGTTCCATATCGGCGCCTGGCGCTCGGTCGATGCCTGGGACCGCGACCGCACGCCGCCCGTCGCCGCGCGTTTCGCCGGTGCCGCCTCGGTGGTGCTATGGATTCTCGTGATCGCCTGCGGTCGCCTGATCGCGTATTTCTGAGGCGGCGGCCCGGTTTTCTGCCCCTTCCCTCGCGGCGCGCCCTCGCCTAAAGTCGCGGCAAATCCGGCAATTCCCTGGGAGTGAAAGTCCATGGCGACCACGCTTCACCATTTCATCGGCGGCAAGAAGGTCGCCGGCAAAAGCGGCCGCTTCGGCGACGTCTACAACCCGACCACGGGCGAGAAATCGGCCGACGCGCCCTATGCCAACAAGGAAGAGGGCGAGGCCGCGATCGCCGACAGCCAGAAGGCGTTCGCGCAATGGGGCGCGATGTCGCCGATGGCGCGCGCGCGCGTGATGTTCAAGTTCAAGGAGCTGGTCGAGAAGCACATCGACGAGCTGGCCATGCATATCTCGAACGAGCACGGCAAGGTGCTGAGCGACGCCAAGGGCTCGATCCAGCGCGGGCTCGAGGTGGTCGAGTTCGCCTGCGGCATTCCGCACCTGATGAAGGGCGAGTATTCCGACAGCGTGTCGTCGGGCATCGACGTCTATTCGATGCGCCAGCCCTTGGGCGTGGTGGCGGGCATCACGCCGTTCAACTTCCCGGCCATGGTGCCGATGTGGATGTTCGCTGTCGGCATCGCGGCGGGCAATTGCTTCATCCTGAAGCCGTCCGAGAAAGACCCATCCTGCCCCTTGCGCCTGGGCGAATTGATGGTCGAGGCCGGCGCGCCGCCCGGCGTGCTGAACGTGCTGATCGGCGACAAGGTCGCGGTCGACACGCTGCTCGGCGATCCGCGCGTGAAGGCCATCAGCTTCGTCGGCTCGACGCCTATTGCCCACTATGTCTATGAAACCGCCGCGCGCAACGGCAAGCGCGTGCAGGCGATGGGCGGGGCCAAGAACCACATGATCGTCATGCCCGACGCCGACATGGACCAGGCGGTCGACGCGCTGATCGGCGCGGGCTACGGCTCGGCCGGCGAGCGCTGCATGGCCGTGTCGGTCGCGGTGCCGGTGGGCGAGAAAACCGCCGACGCGCTGGTGGGAAAACTAGCGCCGCGCGTGCGCTCGCTGAAAGTCGGCCCCTCGACCGCCAAGGACAGCGAGATGGGGCCGCTGGTCACCAAGCAGCATTTCGACAAGGTGCGCGGCTATATCGACCACGGCGTCAAGGAAGGCGCCAAGCTGGTCGTGGACGGGCGCGGCTTGAAATTGCAGGGCTACGAGAACGGCTATTTCCTGGGCGGCTGCTTGTTCGATCAAGTCAAACCGAACATGAAAATCTACAAGGAAGAGATTTTCGGGCCCGTCCTGTCGGTGGTGCGCGCCAAAAGCTTCGACGAGGCCGCGCGCCTGCCGACCGAGCACGAGTTCGGCAACGGCGTGGCGATCTTCACGCGCGACGGCGACGCGGCGCGCGACTTCGCCGCCAAGGTGCAGGTCGGCATGGTCGGCATCAACGTGCCGATCCCAGTGCCGCTGGCTTTCCACAGCTTCGGCGGCTGGAAGCGCTCGGCTTTCGGCGACACCAACCAGCACGGGCCCGAGGGCGTGCGCTTCTACACCAAGATCAAGACGGTGACGGCGCGCTGGCCCACCGGCATCCGCGCCGGCGCTGAATTCAATATCCCGACGCTGAAATGACGGTCATCTTGTGACCGTCATGGCCGGGCCGACGCCAACGAGCGGCGAGTCCCGGCCATCCACGTCGTCCATGTGGTGCGATAAACCGCTGCGTCGACGTGGATGCCCGGAACAAGTCCGGGCATGATGGCGCGGAGCGCCGTCACTTCGTCTCCGCGCGGTACACGCCGTCCCAGCCCGGGCCGGGCGGGTCGCGGCGGAATTTGGCCACGCGCTCGGCGAGCCCCGCGTAATAGCGGTTCATCGCGCCGCTGAAAGAGCCCTTGAGGC
>JAHFPH010000038.1:0-5045 GCA_023266845.1 Rhodospirillaceae bacterium | reverse complement strand
GTCTCCGCGCGGTACACGCCGTCCCAGCCCGGGCCGGGCGGGTCGCGGCGGAATTTGGCCACGCGCTCGGCGAGCCCCGCGTAATAGCGGTTCATCGCGCCGCTGAAAGAGCCCTTGAGGCCCGCAAGCTCGATCTCGGCCGTGTCCCAGTCCTGCGCGCGATAGGCCGCGAGCATGGAAGCGTGCCGCGCCGACCGCTCGCGGAACGTCGCGTCGTGGGAAAGCTCCGCGCGGCCGAGCACGGTGAAGATGGCCGTGCCCTCGGCCTTGCCCATCACCGCCACACGATCCAGCTCCAGCAGAGCGAAACGCCCGGCGATCTTCTCGGCGGTGTTCTGGCCGATCACCAGCCCCACGCCATAGGCCTTGGACTGCCCCTCAAAACGCGCCGCCAGGTTGACCGCGTCGCCCAGCACCGAATAGTCGAAGCGCTGCTGCGAGCCCATGTTGCCGACCACGCACTCGCCCGTGTTGACGCCGATGCCGATGCCCAGGGGATTGAAGCCCACGCCCGCGGCCTCGGCCTTCTTGCGCCGGCGGTCGTTGAAACTGTCCATCGCCGTGAACATGTCCAGCGCCGCGTCGATCGCGCGCCCGGCATGGTCGGGGATGTCGAGCGGCGCGTTCCAGAACGCCATGACCGCGTCGCCCATGTATTTGTCGATCGTGCCGGTATGCGACAGGATCACGTCGGTCAGCGGCGTCAAAAGACGGTTGATTAGGTCGGTCAACCCCTGCGGGTTGTTCTTGAACCGCTCCGAGATCGCGGTGAAGCCGCGCACGTCGCAGAACAGGATGGTCATTTCCTTGGTCTCGCCGCCCAGCTTCAGCTGTTCCGGATTGGCCGCGAGCTGCTCGACCAGCGCGGGCGACATGTACTGGCTGAAGGCCGCGCGCACCTGCCGGCGCTCGGTCTCGGATTGCAGGTAGTTGATCAGGGACTGGGCCGAATACACCGCCATCGCCGCGATCGACGGAAAGGCCGGATCCACCAGCAACTGGTACTGCACGAACGCGTACCACGACACGCCCGAAATCCCGGCCACCGCCAGCGCGCCGACCAGCGCCGAACCTACCGCGCCGACCAAGGGGATCAGCGCCGCCAGCACGCCGCCCAGAAGCCACATGAATATCGCTTCCGCGCCCGGCGCCCAGTCCGGCCGCTTAAGGAAATTCCGCGCCACGATCTGCTCCAGCGCCTCGGCATGCACCTCGACGCCCGGCAGCACGATATCGAGCGGCGACGAGCGCAAATCCATCAACGCCGAGGCGCTGGCGCCGACCAGCGCGATGCGCCCCTCGATCTCCTTGGCGCCCACCTCGCCCGACAGCACTTTCCAGGCCGGGATGCGGCGCTCTGGTTTGCGGCCGGTGTAATACATGACCAACGAGCCGTTCTCGTCGGTCGGCACGATGTAATCGCCGATGCGCACGCTGCTGATGCCCGTGCGTTCGCCGAAACCGATTTCGCCGCTGGCTCCGACCGTCTTCACGATCACGGTCTTGGCGCCCTGCACCACGCGCAGCGCCTCGCTGACCAGCGAGCCGTAAATCTGGTTGACGCCCGCGTCGGTCTTGAGCCGCACCAGCAGCGGCACGCGCCGGATCAGGCCGTCCACGGCCGGCGCCATGTTCATGCTGCCGTTGCCCTCGGCGACGGCCTCCAGCGCCGGCAGGGTCGTGACCGCGCCGCGATAGACCGGAATCCAGGGGCCTGGATCGTCGCCGCCCCAGGCCACGGTGCCGGCCACGCGCGGCTTGCGCCCACCCGGCAGCTCGGTCAGCGCGAAGCCGGTCACCGCGATGGCGCCGGCGATGGTCTCGGCCAGGATGCGGTCGTGATCGGGCAGCTTCGAGGGGTCGTCCATCAGCGCCTTGACGCCCGGAACGCCCGCCCAAAGCGGCAGCATCTCCTTGGGAGAAGTACGGTCGGGCTCGGCGAACACGATGTCGAACACGACCGCCGCCGCGCCCGCGTCCTTCAGCTTCGTCACCAGCTCGGCCACGCGCGTGCGTGGCCAGGGCCACTGTCCGTGCTTTTCCAGCGTCGCGTCGTCGATGTCGACGATGCGCACCGGCGCCTCGGGATCGTAGGGGCGCGGCTTCCAGCGCTGATAGCTGTCGAAGACGGTAAGCTGCGCGCGCGCCACCAAGTTCGGCTGGCTGATATGCAGCACCGTGAACGCGGCCATGATCAACGCCGGCACGCCGATGCGAAGCAGGTTGCGATGGCGGAGCAGGCGGAAAAGGCGCTGAAGGATCGGCATCGGCGCCGGACGGGAACTAGAATTCCCAACGCTTGGTGACGAGGAACTGCGCCTTCAGGTTGGAATATTCATAGTTCGGCAGGTTGGACAAGTTGTCCAGCCACTCCAGCGCGCCGGTGAAGGTAATGTCGGCGACATACGACGGCAGCGTGCCTTTGTCGCCGGAGATCGTGTCGGCGAAAAATCCGAGCGGCGCGCCATAGGTTCCGCGAAACCGCATGATCGTGTCGTGGCGCGTGCTGTTGCTGACGAAAAGGTCGGGATCGTCGTAGTTGTCGCGCTCGCCCGAGGCGCTGAACAACAGGAACTGCCCGCCGCCGACCAGATAGGTCAGGTTGCCTTGCAGCACATAGCCGTCATAGGCCACATAGCTCTGCCGCGCGTTCTTGCGGATCTGGTCGTACTCGAAATTCAATTGCAGCGTCGGCGTGATGTTCGCGGTCACGCCAAATTTCACGTCCTGGCGGCTGCCGGTGCGGTCGACCGATGACGGGCTGGTGAAGATGCCGCGGAAATGCTCGTACACGCCGCCGTATTCGGCATAGACCTCGATATCCTGATCCACCTTCTTGTCCAGGCGAAGCCGGCCGCCGGTCGCCTCGTAATAGCTATGGTCGGCCAGACGCTCGCGCATATGCGTGGGTTGCAAGGTGACGTTCACCCAGTCCGATTTGTAGGTGCCGCCGAAATCGAGCGAATAGAATTGCAGGTTCTGCTCGTTCAAATGCAGATCGTCCTGGCGGAACACCGACACGCCGGCGAACACCTCGTGCTTTTCCTGGTAGCCCAGATCGTGGCGCACGCGGAACGATCCGATCGACAGGAACGACTTGTCGGAATGCTCACGCTGGTTGTCGGGCACGTCGAGCGGCGTGTCGAGGAACAGCACCTGGCCCGACCGGGGCGCCGCGTTGCGGTTGCTGTCATAGGCGAAGCCGAAGCTGAGCGAGGCGCTGTAGCGCGTGAGCTGCTTGCGGTACGAAATGCGGTCGAGATAGGCCTGGATCTCCTGCCGCAGGCTGTCGGGCATCGGCAGCTTGCTGATCGTGTTCAGCTCGCGCTCCGCTTCGTCCAGGCTATCCAGCCGGTACAGCACGATGGCGTAGAACAGCCGCACCTGCGCCAGATCGGGATTGTTCAGCAGCATGCGCTCGAGCGTCGCGGACGCGCCTTTCAAGTCGCCTTGCGCCACCAGCGTGCGCGCGTAGTCGAAGTTCAGCTCGACGTTGTCGGGGTCCTTCAGCACGTCGGCGAAAGTCACCGCGCGCACGCCTTCCTGCTCGCGGCGCTGCACCGCGGCGGCGGCGGCCGCGTCTTTGGCGCGCTGCAACTGCTCCGCCTGCTCTCGGATATCCTGGGTTTGCGGCTGGCTGGTAAATTGCGCGCGCGCCGAAGGCGCTGCAACGACGCCAAGCCCGGCGGCAAAACAGATCGCCGCCGTCCATACATGGGCAATACGTCGCGCCATTGCTCCCTGCTCGCCGCGGTGGACCTGCCGGTGCGTCATCGTGATGCGATGAACCGAATGTATCCGAATATGGATCAGGGGGTTAACGCACGGCCTCGTGGGTTCAGTGCGACTCGTTCGCTTCGCCGCCCGCTGTTGCGGAAAAGCAACAAAGGCTCCTTCCCCGGGTTCGGCGGAGACTCTGGTTTTCGCCCTTGAAAGCCCCGTTAACCATCGGAATCAGCACCGATTTCTCCACATTTCCCGGCTTGAAAATGACTCGGGGGTGGAGCCAGGCTGAGGTACAATTTCTCTTAAGGGCAAAAAACAGTCGCAAAGGCGACCGATGGGCTGGGGGAGCATTCAAATCCGGACGCTGACCGGGGTGGTCGCGGCCGTGTGCGTCGCGGCCGTTTTCGCTGCGCCCACGGTTCACGCCGCCGCATGGGTGACCGACCCCCAAAACGGCTGCGCTACCAGCAATCCGTTCCCCAACCCCAACGAGTCGATTCGCTGGTTGGGCAATTGCGCGCAAGGCAAGCTCGACGGCCGCGGCACGCTGATCTGGTATCGCGACGGCGTCGAGACCGAGCGCAATGACGGCACGTTCCGCGTCGGCGAGATCGACGGCTATGCCGTCACCCGCTATCCCGACGGCAACGTGGTCCATGGCCGCTATGCGCAGGGCCAGCGCCACGGCGACTTCATGACCATCCGCGCCTCGGGCGAATACATCGCCGCTACGTATTACGAGGGGCGCCTGGTAAACCAGCGCCGCTTGAATGCCGGTGAGATCGCCTCCTGGCAGCAAAAAGGCGGACCGCAGCAGATCGAGACCACGCCGCCGCCTTCCGCCGCGCCGAAAGCGGTGGCAAGCGCGCCGCCGGGCGACGAGCCGGTCAGCGGGCGCACCGCGGTGGCGTCGCCGTCGCGCACAATGCCGCCGCCGGTCAAGCCCGCCTCGGTTCCCGGCAAACCGCTGGGCAGCGCCGCTACGCCAAGCAAGCCCGCGAGCAATTTCACGCTCGGCACACAGCTAGCCGAGTCAATCGCGCCGGCCGACGCGGGCATGCCCGTGCCGGTTGTTCCGTCCGCTCCCGCGCCCAGCGCGCCTGCCGCCGCCAAGCCCGCGCTTGCGGCCATGCCGACCACCGCGCCCGGCGCGCCTGCTTCCGCCGCGTTGCCCAATCTGCCGAACTACACGCTGGGCACCCAGGCGGCCACGGCGACCAGCCAGCCTGGCACGCTCGCCGTTTCCGCGCCGCCGCCATCGCCGCCGCCGGCGTCGAACATTCCTTTGTTCCCGGCGCGGCCCCCGGCTTCCACCTCCG
>JAHFPH010000037.1:26079-29276 GCA_023266845.1 Rhodospirillaceae bacterium | reverse complement strand
GGGTCGGCCATCACCTTGGCGTTGACGCGATCGCGCTCGGCGCGCGACTTGTAGACGATATAGGCGAAGACCACCGTTTCCCGGGGCTTGCGCTTAACGCTGCGCGGGAACGAAGTCAGTTTCCCCATTTTTACGTCGTCGGCGACGCATTCGCGGACTTGGAGCGCGCCGTGTTCGCGCCAAATTCGGCCCGCCTTCTCGGCCATGCGGCGGTAGGCAAGCAGGTTTTTCTTCGGCACGGGCAAGACGAAGCCATCGACGTACTTGGCCATACGAGTCCTCCTTGGGTTTCGGTTCGGTGATCGATCGCCGGCGGATCCGGCCTTACCCGCCGCTCAACGCCTGCACGATCTGCAATGAATCGGTCGGCTGCAGCGCGCGCGTCATATCGAACTCCTGCTCGCCGTTGATAAAGAACCGGATATGCCGCCGCATCTTGTCCTGCTCGTCGATCATGCGGAACCTGAGGCCCGGGTATTGCCGGTCGAGATCGGCCAGCAGCTCGGCGAGCGTCGCGCCGGTTGCCTCGACCTCGCGCTTCTTGGTGTAGGAGAGCAGCGGGCCGGGAATCAGCACCTTCATCGCAGCTCCGCGGTTTCGACCGCGTAGATTTCCGGCAAATGCCGCGCGATGCAGGCCCATCGGTTGCCTTCCTCGCGGCTCATCCACAGCTCGCCGCTCGTCGTCCCGAAATACAACCCCACGGGATCATGCGCGTCCGCCGTCATGGCCTGGCGCTTCACCGTCCACCAGGCCTGGCTTCGCGGCAGGCCGGAATCGAGACGCTGCCAGCTCTTGCCGCCGTTGCGCGTGACATAGGCGCACGGCACGCCTTCCACGCTCACGCGCGGCCACACGGTCGAGCCGTCCATCGGGAACACCCACGCGGTGTCCGCGTCGCTGGGGTGCAGTACCATCGGAAAACCGATATCGCCGACCCGCTTTGGCATGCTTTTGCCGATGCGCAACCATGTGTCCGCCGGCCGGTCGAGCCGGTAGATGCCGCAGTGATTCTGCTGGTACAACCGGTCCGGGTTGCTCGGGCACATACGGATGCAATGCGGATCATGGAAGCTGGGGGTGGATGCGTCGAACCCCTCGACTACTTCCAGGCCTTTCAAGATCGGCGTCCAGGTCCGCCCGCCGTTCACCGATTCATGCACGCCGCCGCCCGACATGCCGAAATAGAGGTGCTTGGGATCGCGCGGGTCGACGATGATCGAATGCATTTTCGGCCCGTCAGGGGTGCCGTCCTGCACGGTGCCCATCCAGGTCCGGTATTGCGGATCGTCGTTCACGCTGGAAAACGGTTCCCAGGTGACCCCGCCGTCCTCGGAACGGAACAGCCCCTGCGGCGAGGTGCCCGCGTACCATACGTTGGGCTCGTTCGCGTGGGCGGGCGTCAACCAGAACGTGTGATCGACGGCGCGGCCTTTTTCGCTGCCCGCCACCCTAGCGAAAGCGGGCGGCCGCGCCGTTTCCTTCCAGTTGCGGCCGAGATCGGTCGAGCGAAAGACGGTCGGACCGAGATGGCCGGTCTTGGTGGCCGCCAACAGCGTGCGCCCGTCGCGCGGGTCGAGCACGAGATGGCTGACGATGTGGCCGAGGAAATGCGGTCCGTCGACCCGCCAGGTTTTTCGCGCGGCATCGCCGTGGTACAGCCACGCCCCTTTACGCGTGGCGACGAGGATCGCCACCCGGCCCGCCGGCCGTGGGCCGCGCTTTGCGCGGAGGCCCTGTGCTTGCGTCTTCGCTGTCGGTTTCCTGGCGATGCGCGCCATCGATCGCTCCCATTCCCTTGCCTTGACAATTGGGTTGATATCAACATAATTGGTGGATGTCAAACCGCGATGAACTTCCCATCGCCGTTACCCTCAAGGTCCGCGATACCTGCCTGTGCCTGCATGTGCAGCGCACGGCGCGGGCGCTGGCGCGGCGCTTCGACGAGGCGCTCAGGCCGCTCAAGCTGACCAACGGCCAGTTCTCGCTGCTGATGTCGCTCAACAGCGCCGAGGGATCGAGCATCGGCAGGGTTTCGACCCTGCTGGCCATGGATCGCACGACGCTCACCGCCAACCTCAAGCCGCTCGAACGCCGCGGCCTGATGAAGGTGATGGTCGATCCCGCGGACAAGCGCGGCCGCCGCCTGACGTTGACCCCGGCCGGCCGGGCGCGGCTGGCCGCGGCCGTTCCGGTATGGAAGCGTGCTCACGCGGCGATCGACCGGCTGCTTGCCAGGTCCAATCCCGATCGCCTGCGCGAAGATCTGCGCGCGCTTTCCTGACAGGTCCGCCCGGATACCGCTTTAAACCCGGCTTGTAGTCGCGCAGGAAAAGTTCCAGCGCCAGGGCCGGGGCGAGCGCCGCGGCGAGGCGCCTTCCGCCAGTGGACTGACGAGTGGATTGACGAGCGGACTGACGGGTGGACTGGTCGGTCAAAGGCCGGTAAGACTGCGGCCCGGCCATGACCATGTCAGCCAATACCCAATGCCGATGCTCGACAAGCTGAGCGCGTCGTTCCGCGGCAAGCGCAATCTTCTGCTGGCGCGGCGCCTCGGCGAGCTGGCCGCCGCGATCGCCAAGCGCAACGGCGGCAGGCGACTCAAGGTTATCGATATCGGCGGCGCGCCCGGATTCTGGACCACGCTCGAGGCCGACATGCCGGCCGACATCACCATGGTCAATATCGAGCCCGACAAAACGGCGCCCGCGCGCAGCGGCCGGATCGCGTTCGAGTCCGTCGCCGGCGATGCGCGCGATTTGAAGCGATGGCCCGACCGCGCGTTCGACCTGGTGATCTCCAATTCGGTGATCGAGCATGTCGGCAGCTGGGGTGATATCGTGCGCGCCACGTCCGAGATGCGCCGCCTGGCGGGCCACGGCTGGGTGCAGACCCCGGCGTTCGGATTTCCAGTCGAGCCGCATTTCGCCCTGCCGCTGGTGCATTGGCTGCCGGTGCAGATGCGCGCCGCCCTCCTGCCGCACCTGCCGCGCCAGGGTTACGAGCATCTGGACCATGGCACGGTGGGCGACGCGCGCCGCGCGGTGGAGGAGATCAATCTTCTGACCGGGCGCGAGATGCGCTTCCTGTTTCCCGAGGCCGATCTGCTGCGCGAACGGGTGGCGGGCCTCACCAAATCCTTCATCGCCGCATGGCCCGTGGGGTGGTGGCGCTGATTCGAGTTACGCCGCCTTCTT
>JAHFPH010000037.1:22817-25979 GCA_023266845.1 Rhodospirillaceae bacterium | reverse complement strand
GTAAAGGCGTGGGAAATCACCGATGGCAGAGCCCGTCCAGCGACGCCTCGCCGCGATCCTCGCCGCCGACGTCGCCGGCTATAGCCGGATGATGGCCGAGGACGAGGAGGGAACGCTGCGCACCCTCGGCGCCTATCGCAGCGCGATTTCCGATCTGACCGCCGAACATGCCGGTCGCGTTTTTGGCACCGCCGGCGACAGCGTCGTCGCCGAATTCGCAAGCGCCGTGCAAGCGGTGCGCGCCGCGGTGGCGATCCAGCGCGCGCTTCACCGCCGCAATGCCGATCTTGCCGAGCGGCGGCGCATGGAGTTCCGCATCGGCATCAACCTCGGCGACGTGGTGGCCGAAGGCGACGACCTGCTGGGCGACGGCGTCAACGTCGCCGCTCGCCTGCAGGAGGTCGCCACCCCTGCCGGCATCTGCATTTCCGGCACGATGCGCGAGCACATCGAAGGCAAGCTCAGTTTCCCGATCACCCCTCTTGGCGAACGCGCGCTCAAAAACATCCCCAAGCCGGTTCAGGTCTATCGCGTGGATTGGCGGCCCGCCGACCCCGCCGCGACCGGGATTCTCGGCGGCGCGCTCGCGCTACCCGACAAGCCGTCGGTTGCCGTGCTCCCTTTCACCAATCTCAGCGGCGATCCGAGCCATGAGTACTTCAGCGACGGAATCACCGAAGACATCATCACCGAGCTGTCGCGGTTCTCCGAGCTGTTCGTCATCGCCCGCAACTCGAGCTTCCAATACAAGGGCAAAGCGGCCGATGTCCGGCAGGTCGGACGCGAGCTCGGCGTACGCTACGTTCTGGAAGGCAGCGTTCGCCGCGAGGGCGGCCGCGTCCGCATCGCGGCCCAGCTGATCGACGCCGGGACCGGCGCCCACCGCTGGGCCGAGCGCTACGACCGGGAACTGAAAGACGTATTCGCGGTTCAGGACGAAGTCGCCCGAACCATCGTCGCGATCCTTGCCTCCCATGTGAACAAGGCCGAGATCGAGCGCACGCTGCTAAAGCCGCCGGCGACCTGGCAGGCGTATGAATATTACATGCGGGCAGCCGATACGATGGCGTCGTATATGACGTCATGGAAAGTGGAAGAGCTGTACGAGGTGCGACGGCATCTCGAGTCCTCGCTTGCGATCGACCCGAACTACGCGCGCGCCTGCGCCACGCTCTCTTGGACATACTTGCACGCCTGGATCAATCCATTGGCGGCGGATCATTTAAGCTCTGCGGCGCTCGACCGGGCATATCAACTGGCGCGCAAAGCCACGCAGCTCGATCCAAACCTGCCGCAGGCTTATGCCGAGCTGGGATATGTGCTCGTCCGCCGGCGTGAGCATGAGGCAGGAATTGCTGCGTTCGAAAAAGCCGTTGCATTGAACTCCAATTTCACCGATTGGCGCTTCGCCGGGGTGCTGGTGTACGCGGGAGAGCCGGCGAGGGCTATCGAGGTCGCCAAGGCGCATATACGTCTCGATCCGTTTTATGGTCCCTTGGCCCTCTTTTGGCTGGGCGGAGCTCACTACATGCTCAAACGGTATTCGGAAGCCCTGCCCCCCTACCGCGAATGTGTCTCACGAGCGCCGAACGACTCATACGGCCATGTCTGGTTAGCCGCGACCTATGCCCAATTGGGGCGGCTGGAAGAGGCGCGCGCGGAGGCAGCCGAAGCCCTGCGGATCAACCCCAAGTACACAATCGACGGTACTCACAGGCGAATCGCTGTTTTCAGGCGCGCCGAAGACATGGACCATCTTGTTGACGGCCTGCGCAAGGCCGGGCTGCCGGAGAGGTGAGTACGGCGCTGCGCCTGTCGGGTATCGCCGCCGGCCGTCCGCCCTGCGCGGCTTAAGTCTCCGCGAAAGCCCTGCTGAAAAACTAAGGGCCAGAAATCCGGCCGGTTTCGTTTTCAGGCGCGTCGTGTCCTGCGGTCGCGCGGAGATTTGCGCCCGGCGTCAGCGCGGCGATCAAACGGTGAATCAGGATCGAAGGACTTTAACGATCGGCAAGCGCAAGTTTGCCGCCGAGCGCGGCGAACCCGGCCGCGAAGCTGCGGCGCATCCAAGTCAACACAAGCGGGCGCGCGAGTACGTGGTTGCGAATCGAGGCGGCGAATAGCCCGTAACCAACGAAGACGATAAACGTCAGCAGCATGAAAACGGCGCTCAGCACGAACATGCGTGAGAGCGGATGTGATTCATTGGCGCTCACGAATTGCGGCAAGAACGCAAAGAAGAAAATCGACAGCTTCGGATTGAGAATGTTGATTAGGATGGCCGAGATGATCACTTGAGTCGCCGACCGGGCATCGACCTTGTTATCCACCTTGAGGGCTCCCTGCTCCCTCAACGCGTTCCAAGCCATGTAAAGAAGATAGGCCACGCCCAGGTATTTGAGGGTCTAGAACGCGAGCGCGCTCGTATGCAAGAGCGCTGCGAGTCCCATGATCGCCGCAGCCATGTGCGGGATGATCCCAAGAGTGCATCCGAACGCGGCGACCACGCTTGCGCGGGACCCACGCGCGAGGCCAGTCGCCAGTGTGTAGAGAACGCCGGTGCCGGGGGAAACGATAACGATGAGCGACGTTATCAGAAAGTCGATGCTCACAGTACGCGTCAGCGCACGATTCTCCAGGTGCGCGTCAGCGCACGATTCTCCAGGTGCGCGTCAGCGCACGATGCGCCAAGTTCCGTCGGGTTGCAGGCAGGCAGTGCCGTAGCTGCGCTGCTCCTGGCCGTCGATCGTGATGGTGCCGGAATACTCGCGGCAATTGGCGGTGCTGTAGGCCTGGCCGGTCGCGGCTTGCGGGGGCGGCGGCGGCGCATAGGCGGGCTGCGGCGCGTAATAGGCCGGGCCCGGCTGGTAGTAATAGCCCGGGGCCGGGGCGTAATAGGCCGGCGGCGGCGCGTAATACGCCTGGGCCGGGGGCGGATCGTTGCGCCGCCCGATCGAGTTGCCGGCGAGCGCGCCCAGCGCCAGGCCGGTCACGCCGCCGATCGCGGCACCCTTGCCCTTGCCGAACGCATAGCCGACGCCGGCGCCGGCGGCGCCGCCCAACAGCGCGCCGGTCAACGTGTTGTCTTGCGCGCGCGCTGTGCCAACGGCACCGATCGCGAGCGCGGCGGCGACAAGGCCGCATAGAAGGGTCTTTTGCATGGCG
>JAHFPH010000037.1:0-22717 GCA_023266845.1 Rhodospirillaceae bacterium | reverse complement strand
TGGTCGTGAAAACGATGTCCTTGTCGTTCATCATCTCCATCATCTCGTCCAGCGGCGTCTTATCGTTGGCCGCGCGCAGGTAAAGCTCGGCCGCCCATTTCTTGTCGGCGTTGATGCGCTTGGTCGCCTCTTCCAGCGCGTCGAGGAACGCCTTGTACAGCTTCGGGCTGTCGGCGCGGAACTTGGCCGTGGCGGCGATGATGTTGAACGACGACGTGCCGCCCAGGATCTCGGTGGAAGAGACGATCTTGCGGATCGCGGGGTTCTTCAGCTGCCGGTACTGGAACGGCGGCGATGAAAAGCTCGACGTGATCTCGGTCTGGCCGCCCAGCATCGCCGCGGTCGCGTCGGGATGCGCCATCGACACGGTTAGCGGGTCGAGCTTCGTGGCATTGGCCTCGCCGAATTCCTTCATCGCCGCCATCTGCAGCAGCATCGCCTGCATCGACACCTTGACTGCGGGCATCACGATGCGGTCCTTCTCGGTGAAGTCCTTGATCGACTTCACGCTCGGATTGCGCGTCATGAGGAACAGCGGCAGCTGGTTCAGCCCCGATACGCCGCGCACGTCGATGTTGCCGCGCGTCTTGGCCCAGATCGTGGCGATGCCGGGAATGCCCAGGCACACGAAATCGACCGAGCCCGAGATCAGCGCGTCGTTCATCACGTCGGACGAGCGGAACTGCGACCAGGCGACCGTCACCTCGCCGAGGCCCGCCTTCTTGGCCTCGGCCTCGATCAGCTTCTGGTCCTCCATGATGAAGAACTGCAGGTAGCCCAGCCCGAACTGCTTGGCGACGCGCAGCTCCTTGGCGTCGGCCAGGGCGCCGCCGGGGCTAAGGACAAGCGCTAGCAGGGCGGCGGCGGCAAGGCTGCGGATCGACTTCATTGGTGTCTCCTCATGCGCCGACCTTGGCCATCACGTCGGCTTTCAGGAACCGCTCGACGAACAGCATGAAGGCGATCGACGGCACCAGCAAGATCAGCGCCGTAATCGCCGCGATCTGGTAATTGCCGGCGATCGACGCGGTGAACATCAACAGCGGCAAGGTGATGACGTCGGGCACGCCGACGAAGAAGGTGCCGGTGAACTCGTCCAGCGATTCCAGAAACACGAACACCGCGCTGGCCATGATGCCGGGCGCGGCCAAGGGCAGCGTCACGTTCATGAAGGCGCGCAAGGCCGACGCGCCCACGCTGCGCGCCGCCAGCTCCAGATCGCGGTCGATGGCGGCGAAGGCCGCCGTCGTGATCCACACCGCGAACACGAGGCCGTGCACCGTGTGCACCAGCACCACGCCGGTGATCGTGCCGTTCATGCCCATGCCGTAGAACAGCCGCGCGATGTTGATGTAGACCGCAAGGCTGGGGAAGGCCTGCGGCAACAGGAACGCCAGCATGATGACGGCCCGGAACGGCAGCCTGAGGCGCGCGAGCGCATAGCCCGCGGGCAGCGCGATCGCCAGGCACGCCGCCACGGTGAACAGCGCGATCGTCACGCTGGTGTACAGCGACTCGATGGCGTCGCCGCGCGGCTTGAACACCTGGTGCCAGAAGCGGAAGCCATAGGTCAGCGGCAGCTTGTGCGGGTAGTACCATTGCTCGGCGAAGGCCCACAAGGCCAGGTTCGCCAGCGGCCCGAAGATCGCGAAGATCAGCAACCCCAGCACGATGCCGCGCGGCAGCCATTTCAGCTGGATCACGGCCGGCCTCCCTCGGCGATGCCGCGCTTAAGGTAGATCCAGGCGGCGACGCCGGTCAGCGCATAGGAGATGAAGCCCAGCGCGTTGGCGGTGCCGTAATCGCCGTAGTTGTTGATGCGGAACGCCATGTCGACCGTGATCATGGTCGGCGACTCGCCGCTGACCATGATCGGCACGGACAGCACCGACATCATGGTGACGAAGCTAAGGATCAATCCCACCATCAACGTGGGCATCACCTGCGGCACGACGATCTCGATCAGGATGCGCAGCCGGCCCGCGCCCAGGTTGCGCGCCGCCTCGATCGTGGTGCGGTCCAGCGCCGCCATCGCGCCCGCCACCAGCAGGGCCACGAACGGCAATTGCTTCCATACGAAAGTGATGACGATGCCGCGCCAGTCCAAGAACCCCACGGTCTGCTCGGGCGTAAGAATGCCCAAGGTCACCAGGCTGTTGTTCATGATGCCGTTCTTGGCCAGGAACGTGCGCATGCATTGGGCGGCCACCACAAAAGGTATGAACAGCGGCCAGCGATAGATCCAGCGCAGCACGCCCACCGCCAGCGGCGATTCGCCCAGCGTCAGGTAGCCGCCGATCGCGATCGCCGCCGTGCCGATCAGCGCGGTGGACAAAAGGATGATGACGACGGTGAAGCCGATATCCTTGCCGTAGAACTCGAACGCGCGCGAGAAATTGCCGAGCGTCCAGGCGCCAGCCTTGTCGGTGAAGGCCGTCACCAGCGAATAGCACAGCGGATAGACGAACAGCGCCAGCACCATCAGCAGGGCCGGGGCTACGAGCAGAAGCGGAAGGGCGCGGGATTCTTTCACGGATTGCGTGAGCGGCCCTCATGCTTCGACCAGCCCGGCATGAGGACCCCTCCAACCGACCTCATCCTGAGCTTGTCGAAGGATGAGGTCGGCGCCTGATTGAGGCCTCAGTTCATCACGTTCTTTTCGTAGCCCTGCTGGATGTCGTCGAAATACGGCTTGATCGGGAAGGGCTTGCCCTTGGTCGCCAGGTCCTGCGGCGTCACGTCGACGAACAGCTTGTTCCAGGTCTTTTCGTCGAGCTGCGACTTGACGTGTTGCGCGTCGATCCCCGGATACCAGTTGAACCGCTTGACGATCCCTTCGGCCTGCATTTTCGGGCTGGTGGCGAGCTCGATGAATTTCTTCGCCAAGTCCAGATTCGCCGCCTTGGCCGGGACCACGTAGTACATCGGCTGCCCCGGCATGCCCGGGCCGATCAGCGCCAGCTTCATGGTCGGCGGCAATTTGCCCTCGCCCATCCAGGTATAGAACATATCCACCCATACCGGGCCCATGGCGATCTCGCCGCGGTTCAGCATGTCGAGCGTGCCGGCGTTGCCCGGGGTGATGATCACGTTCTTGTTGAACTCCTTCAGGCTGGCGAAGGCCGGCGCCCAGGCGGTCTCGATCGCCTGGTCGTAGGGACCGCTGATCAGCTTGTCGGCGTTCGGCGTGTTGGCGTAGATCCATCCCACCACGAACGCCACGCCCGACATGCCGCCCTTGATGCCGTTATGGCCGAACTTCTTCGGGTTGGCCTTGGCCCAGGCTTCCAGATCCTGGAAGGTCTTGGGCGGCGTCTGCACCATCGCCGGGTTATAGGCGATGGCGGTCTGGCTCTGGAACATCGGGATCACGTAACCCTCGACGTTCTGGCCCAGCGCGTTCTTCGCGGTCT
This sequence comes from Rhodospirillaceae bacterium, assembly GCA_023266845.1. Lineage (GTDB taxonomy): Bacteria > Pseudomonadota > Alphaproteobacteria > JAEULC01 > JAEULC01 > JAEULC01. The sequence continues at coordinate 19,304 of JAHFPH010000037.1, read as the reverse complement.
GCGAGGTGCTGAGCTTGCCGGTGTTGACGTCCTTGGTATAGGCGGCCAGCATGCCTTCCTTCACCAGGTCGCCGGCCATCTTCTGGTGGATCACCGCCACGTCCACGTCCCACGCGCTGGTGGCCTTCTGCGCCTGCAGTTTCTCGGCGATCTTCTGCGAGCCGGCGTCGCCCGGCCCGGTGCCGACCGATTTCACGGTGACGTTCGGATGGTCCTTCTCGAAGATCGGGGCCAGAACGTCCTTCACGTAGTCGACCATGTTCTGGTCGCCGGCGGTGATGACGTTCAGCGTGACTTTCTGCGCGTTGCCCTGGCCCGGCGCCAGCGTCAGCATGGCCAGCGCGACGCCGGCCAGCAGGAATTTAAGACGAGTCATTCGGTTCCTCCTTGTTTTCAACTCACGAAGCCTGTTTGAAAGATTGCTGGTTCGCCCGGCCGTCGGCCGGAAACAGATGCAACGCCTCGACCGGCAGGCGCACGCCCACCGCCGCGCCCACGTTGAGGCGTTGGCCTGAGTCCACGATCACGTTCAAGTCGCCGACCGAAACGCCATAGCGGTAATGCCCGCCCGGATAGGACGCCTGCGCGATGCGCCCGCGCAGCACCAGCGCGCCGTCCGGCGCGTCGGACGCGGCGCTTAAGATCGCGGCCTCGCTGCGGAAATGCGCGATCACCGGCCCGGCATAGGACGCGTCGATGCCCGGCCCCAGCGCCGGTTTTGTCACGTCGGCGGCCGAGTTGTCGGGACCGGCGGCGATCCGCAGACCGTTGCCGCTCGGCCGCGCTTCCAGCCGGATCGCGTTGCCCGCGCCCATGAACCCGGCGACGAAGGCCGAGACCGGGCGATTGTAGACGTCCTCGGGCGCGCCCTGCTGGGCGATGTTCCCCGCGTCCATCACCACGATGCGGTCGGCCATCACCATCGCCTCCTCGCGGTCGTGCGTCACGTGGATGGCGGTGATGCCCAGCTTCTGCTGCAGCGCCTTGATCTCGTGGCGTACTTCCTCGCGGATGCGCGCGTCCAGGTTCGACAGCGGCTCGTCCAGCAGCAGGATGTCGGGGTTGATCGCCAGCGCCCGTCCCAGCGCCACGCGCTGGCGCTGCCCGCCCGAGAGCTGCGTCACCATGCGCTCGCCCAGGCCCTGCAGCTTCAGCATGGCCAAAATCTCGTTCACGCGCTTGGCGATGGCGTCGCGCGACTGGCCGCGCAGCTTGAGCCCATAGCCGATGTTCTGCGCCGTCGTCATGTGCGGCCACAGCGCATAGGACTGGAACACCATCGCCATGCCGCGCTTGTCGGGCGGCTGATGCGTGATGTCGCGGCCGTTCGCCAGCACGCGGCCCGCATTCACCTGCACGAAGCCAGAGATGGCGCGCAACAGCGTGGTCTTGCCGCAGCCCGACGCGCCCAACAGGGCGACGAACGAGCCGGAATCGACCCGAAGGTCGATCCCGCGCAAGACCGGCACGGAGCCATAAGCGACTTCCAGCCCGGCCACTTCAAGCGCGGCGCCTGGCATCGAGCGATAGTCCTCCCCGATTCCCGCTTCGCTGGCGGGGCGTTTTCGTTACAGTAATATTACACGGAAGCGGTGGAATGAAACAGACGCATGCCTGGGCGCCGAAGTTTGGGCGCCGAAGCTTGGGCGCAGCGTCGCCCTCCGGCATCGCCGGCAACCGATGCGCGGGCGCGAGGCTGGCGCTTGCGGGCCGGGCGGGCTAGCATCGACGGCCAATCCAGGGGAAACCGATGCAGGATACAAGATGAACTCCGCGGCCCTTCCAGCCGGCGTGCGGATGGTGCCGCTGACCGCCCACCGCGACCATCGCGGCTGGCTCAGCGAAATTTATCGCCAGCATTGGGCGACCGGCGTGACGCCGTGCCAGTGGAACGCGACGTTCTCGGAAGCGAACGTGCTGCGCGGGGTGCATGTGCACCCCCTGCACAACGACTATCTGGTGGTCGCGCAGGGCAGCATGAGCGCCGGCCTGTACGATCTGCGGCGCAACTCGCCGACCTACCGGAAATCCGCGTTGCTTGAACTCAGCGGCCGGGAACTGACCGTCGTCATCGTGCCGGCCGGCGTGATGCACGGCTTATACTACCACGAGCCCACGCTCCACATGTACGGTGTCGACTGTTACTTTAGTCCGGACGACGAGCTGGGTTGCCATTGGGCGGACGCGGCCCTGGGCATCGCCTGGCCCTGCACCGCGCCCAACCTCAGCGAGCGCGACCGCGACGCCGGCACGTTGACGCAATGCGAAACCCAATTGCGCGCGCTGAAGCCCGAATTCTGACATGAAGCCGGCCGGCGCCGCGCCGACGCAAGCCATCGGGCTGATCGGTTGCGGACGCTGGGGGCGGCTGATCCTGCGCGATCTGCTGCGGCTCGGCGCGCGGGTCAGCGTCGTCGCCGCGGGCGAAAATGCGCGCCATGCCGAAAGCGCCGGAGCCGCGCAGGTGGTCGGCGATATTCACAAGCTGCCCGCGTCGCTCGATGGATTCGTGGTGGCGACGCCAACTTCCACCCATGCCGACGTGATCGAATTCCTGCTGCCGCGCGGCGCGCCGATCTTCTGCGAAAAACCGCTATGCCACGACGCCGCGCGCGCGCGCCGCCTGGCCGCGGCGGGGCGCGGCCGGGTTTTCGTGATGGACAAATGGCGCTATCACCGCGGCGTGCTCGCTTTGGCCGAGATCGCGCGCTCGGGCGAGCTCGGCCTCGTGGTGGGCCTCAACACCACGCGCATCGGCTGGGGGCATGACTACGGCGACGTGGATTGCGTCTGGACCTTGTTGCCGCACGATCTCTCCATCGCGCTGGAGATATTCGGCCGCCTGCCCACGCCGCGCCACGCCGTCGCCGACCGCGCGGCCGGCGGGATCATGGGCGTCGTCGCGGTATCGACGTTCGATGGCGGGCCATGGCTGCTGACGGAAGTAAGCGCCCGATCCGCGGAGCGGCGCCGGGACGTGACCTTGATCTGCCGCGACGGCAGCGCCGCCTTGACCGACGCCTATGCGGATCATCTGGTGCTGACCGACGCGCCACCCGCGAACGGCCCGGCGCCGGAACCGCGTGTTACTCGCCGGAAGATCGCCGCCGATATGCCGCTGCTGGCCGAACTGGCCGCGTTTCTCGATCACCTGAAAGGCGGACCCGCGCCGAAAAGCCCGCTTGAAGACGCCGCCGCCGTCGTGGAAACGATCGCCGCGATCAGGTCGCTCGCCGGGATCTGAGCGCTTTCAGTCTATCGGCGAGCGCGCGCAACGGGGCCGTCATCCGCCAGCTCGTCGAGGCCACCAGCCGGTCGCGCTCCGCTTCGGCCATTCGGCGCAAGTCCCGCTCGACCGCCCATGCGCGCCCGGCTTCCGCTTCGGCGCGTAGCTGGCGGATCTCCTGGTCGTGCCGTCCCATTTCGGCCGCTTTCTGGCGCAGCAGACGCTCGCCCATTTCCTCGGTCATCGCCTGATAGACCCGCGCCATGCCGTCGGGCCGGGCGATGATCTCCGCCCAGCCGCGCAATTCCCCGGCGAGGCGCTCATCGGACCACGACGCGCGTTCCGGCGCCGGGAAATGCAGGGCAACCGGCACGGGTGGGCACTTCACCCGGCACCAGGCCTGGCGCACGAATTTGTGCCACATCCAATGTTCGGTCGTCCGGTTGTCCGGCGAGGTGGCCCAGCCTTCGGGCAGGCGGCGATAGGCGTCCAGGCTGTGCGCGGCGAAGCTGAGGCCGAACCCGCCGCTGGCCCAGTCGCCCAGGCCGTTCGCGCGCCATTCCAGATAGGGCTCCCTGAATGCGGGCTGCTCCAGGTCAAAGTAATAGCCGCGCAGCTTTCCGTCTTTGCCGACGTTGACATGCATCCCGCCGGCGAAGTCGGCTTCCTTCAGCGCCGCTTCCATGACGTCCAGATGGTTGGGCAGCCACAGATCGTCGTCGCTCTGGTAGCAGACGATGCGCCCGCGCGCTTCCCGCAAGGCGACATGGCGATGCCCCTCGCCATGCCGCGGACCCTTGGGGAAATCGAAGAACCGGATGCGGCGGTCGGCGGCGGCGAGCGACAAAGCGACCGAGCGCAGCGCGTCGTTCGCGCCGTCGCCGACGATCAGTATCTCGATCTCGTCGCGGCCCTGCGACTGAACGCTCGCCACGGCCATCGGCAGGGTGGCGGCGTGGCGATGCGTCGGGATCAAGATGGTGGCGCGAAGCATCGGAGCTTAGAACAAATGCTGGCCGCCGGTGACGAAAATCTCCGTACCGGTGACGTAACCGAAATCGGACGAGCAGAGCTGGAACACGGTCGCGGCCACCTCGTCCGGCGTGCCCATGCGGTGCATGGGAATGCGGTTGATGAGGGGCTCGTAGTCCGGGCCGGTCATGTCGGTCTCGATCTCGCCCGGGGCAACGGCGTTGACGCGTACGCCGAGCTGCGCGAATTCCACCGCCATCTCGCGCGTCAAGGCCGACAGCGCAGCCTTGGAGGTGGAATAGGCCGAGCCGGCGAAGGGATGGATCGCGTGCCCGGCGATGGACGTGATGTTGACGATCGTCCCCTTGCCCTTGCCCAGGGAAGCGGCGAAACCGCGCGACAGCACCAGGGGCGCGAAGAAATTCAGCTCGAACACGTCGCGCCAGCCCTCGATCGGGCCGTTGAGGCACCCCAGGCGCTCCTTGTACGCGGTCTTGGGCGACACAGCGGCGTTGTTGACCAGCGCGTGTAGCGGATCGCCGCCCAGGGCGGCGTTTACCTTGGCGATGAACTCGTCGCGCGATTTGGCGTCGGCCAGGTCGGCGGGGATGTGATGCGTCCAGTTGGGATCGCGCTTGCATTCCGGCGGCGCGTCTTCGCGCGAGCTGGAAATGATGCGCCAGTTTTCGCGTGAGAAGCGCAGCACCGCGGCGTGACCGATGCCACGCGATGCGCCGGTCAGAATCGCCGTGCGGCGTTCGGTCATAGCGTCACGCGCCCGTCTCCACCACCACGCGCCCGCGCACCTGGCCCTTCAATATATCGCCGGCAAGGCGCGGCAGGTCGGCGAGCTTCGCGGTCACGGTCATGGAGTCGAGCTTGGCAAGCGGCAGGTCGCGCGCCAACCGCTCCCAGGCCTGGCGGCGCTGGCCCATCGGACACATGACGGAGTCGATGCCGAGAAGATTCACGCCGCGCAGCAGAAACGGCAGCACGGTGGTCTCCAGCTTGGGCCCGCCCGCGAGACCGCAGGCCGCGGCCGAGCCGCGATATTTCATCTGCGACAAGACGGTCGCCAGGGTCGTGCCGCCGACTGAATCCACAGCACCCGCCCAGCGCTCGCTGTCCAAGGGCTTGCCGCTGGGCGCGGCCAGGGCGGCGCGCTCGACGATCGTCGCCGCGCCCAGGCTTTTCAGGTAATCGTGGGTTTCGGGCCTGCCGGTGGAGCAGGCGACCTTGTAGCCGAGCTTCGCCAGCACGGCGGTCGCCACGCTGCCGACGCCCCCGGCTGCGCCCGTCACCAGCACCTCGCCCGATTCGGGCTTGAGGCCATGCACTTCAAGCGCCATCACCGCCAGCATCGAGGTGAACCCGGCGGTGCCCACGGCCATCGCCTGCTTGGCGCTCATCGCCTTGGGCAAGGGCACCAACCAGTCGCCCTTGACCCGCGCGCGCGTGGCATGGCCGCCCCACTGCGCCTCGCCGACGCGCCAGCCGGTAAGGACGACGGCGTCGCCTTTTCTCCAATCCTTGTGCTGCGAGTCTTCCACCACGCCGGCGAAATCGACGCCCGGCACGTGCGGGTATTGCCGCACCAGCCGGCCGATGCCCTCAAGGATCATTCCGTCCTTGTAGTTGAGCGTGGAATGGGTGACGCCGACCGTCACGTCGCCCGCGGGCAGCGACGCATCGGGCAGCTCTTTCACCGAACCGGAGACTTTGCCGCCGGATTCTTCCAGCAGCAGGGCGGTGAAATGGCCGGCCATCACTTTCCGTCCGCCGGGGCGACGTGCAGCTCGGGCAGCCATTCCTGCAGCGCGATCTCCAGCGTGATGCAGATCGGATTGCCGCCGCGCACGAACTCGCCGCCATAGACGTTGGCGTCGGAATCCGACACCGTGCCGCGCAGCCGCGCCACGGTCTTGCCGGTTTCGTCGGGCCGCACCTCGCCGCCCATGGTCAGGATCTCGATGCCCGGACCTTCGACCGTGATCATGGTCATCGACTCGCCCTCGCCATAGCCCAGCGCCGCGTCCACCAGGCTGCCCACGGCGCTGCGCACCACGGCATGGATGATGCCGTGCGCGGCGCAGACGCGCTCGATGCCCGTGACCAGGTCGATGTTGGGCCTGACGCGGGCCAGCACCATGCGGCCGTAGCGTCCACGCTCCACCAGCGTGGCCAGCGTGCCGGGCCGGCCCTCCGACAGCGGATAGTGCGCGATGGGCGGCGGCGCCTGCAGATCGGGTTTGCGCTTGGCGGGGCGCGACTTGCGCGCCGCGGTTTTCATGGCCTTGCGCGCGGTCATTGCGCCGCCTTCGCCTGGGCCAGCGCGGTGGGATGGAACACGGGATAGTTGGTCTCGGCGTCGTGGCGCACGGTCAGCGCCGCGCCGTCGAACGCCGCGACATGCGCCACCGCGCCTTGCCGCCCGATTTTGCAAACCCCCGGCGGCAGATGCCCGCCATGCACCTTGCCCTTGTTGTCGATCAGCACGGCATGGCAATGCACGATCGGCATGCCTTTCTGGTCCAGGCCCAAAAAGGCGCTGCCGCTCAGCAGCATGACAGGGCCTTCCAGGATCGTCGGCGCGCCATAGGTGGCGACGCGACTGCCGTCCTTGCAGGGCTGGCCGGTCAGGTATTGCATGCGGCTGAAGCCGCCGCCGGCCAGCGACACGGCCGCCGAGGCCACGCCGGCTTTGGTCAGCGCGGCGGCCAGGCCATTCAGCAGGTCGTCGCCCTCGCGCAGCACCAGACGCAGCTCGCCGCCGCTTTTCGCCTCGACGCTCAACAGGCGCGACCGCGCGGGCCTGCCCGGTTGCTTGACGGTCCTCACGATCGGCTCCCCTTCGCCAGCGTCACGGAGCTTGACCTTCCTTCAGTTCGCCGCTGGCGTAAAGCTGCTGGCGGATCAAATGCTTCGGAATCTTGCCATAACCGGATTTCGGCAGCGAGGGCCAGAAGAACACGCGTCGCGGCCATTTGTATTTCGCGAGCTTGCCGTCCAGGAATCCGATCAGGTCGGCTTCCTTCGGTGCACCGCCGTTCGCGGGCACGACCACCGCCACGCCCGACTCGCCCCATTTCGGATCGGGCACGCCTAGGACCGCCACTTCCGACACGGCGGGGTGCGTCAGCAGCACCTCTTCGCATTCCCGGGGATACACGTTGGCGCCGCCGGATATGTACATGTCGGACGCGCGGCCGGTGATGTAAAGGAAACCCTCGGCGTCGAGATGCCCAAGATCGCCGGTGTGGAACCAACCGTCTTTCAGCGCCTTGGCGTTGGCGTCGGGGTTGTTCCAATACCCGGCGAACACGGCCGGGCCGCGCACGCAGATCTCGCCCTTCTCAGCCGGCCCCAGGCGCTTGCCCGCGGGGTCCTTGATCGAAATCTCCATGCCGGTGCGCGGATAGCCGCACGTGCCGATGCGCGCGTCGGGTGCTGTGTCGTCCAGGCGATGCAGCGCGGCCGGATAGACCGTGATGTTGCCGGTCACCTCGCCCAGGCCGAAATACTGGATCAGCACCGGCCCCAGCTTGCCGAGCGCCAGCTTCTGATCTTCGCGGTACATCGGCGCGCCGGCATAGATCACGAATCGCAGTGCGGAATGATCGACGCGATCCACGGCCGGATGTTCCACCAGCATTTTCACGATGGTCGGCACGGTGAACAGGTTGGTTACTTTGTGTTTGGCGATAAGCTGCCAGGCCTCCTCCACGTCCAGCTTGTCGGTGGACATCAGCACCGACGGCGCGCCGCGCGCCACGCAATCCAGCATGTGCACGCCCGCGCCGTGCGACAGCGGCGCCACGACGATGGAGGCGTCATTCTCGGTCAGGCCCGGCATCAGGTCGGCCAGATGGTTGGTCACCACGAACGCCATCTGCCCGTGCGTCAGCACCGCGGCTTTCGGTTTTCCCGTGGTGCCCGAGGTGAAGAAGAACCAGATCGGATCGTCGTAGTCCACGTCCGCTTCGAAGCCCGGCGCGTCTTTATGCTTGGCGACCAGCGCCTCGTAGCCGTGCTCGCCCGCGCGGGGCTGATCGACGGCGACGACGTGTTTTAAGCGCGGCGAGGAAGCGCGCACCGCGTCCACATGCTCGCCGAAGCCGCGGTCGTAGACATAGGCGACGGCGCCCGAGGACTGGCCCAGCCACGCGATCTCGGGCGGTGTCAGGCGGTAATTGGTCGGCACCCACGCCGCGCCCAGCTTGAACGCGGCCCAGCAGCTCTCGAACATCGCGTTGTTGTTGCGCGACTGAACCAGAATCCGGTCGCCCTTGCCGATGCCCAGCGACCTCAACCCCGCGACCAGCGCGTTGACGCGCGCGTCGATCTCGGCCCAGCTCCAGGTCTTGTCGCGCCAGATCAGGCCGGGGCGGGCGGGCAGGCGCCGGGCCGTGTCCGACAGCAGCCGGCCCAGATTCATCACGTCGCCCATGGCGCGGCTCCTTGGCGACGGCCCTCACCCTTCGACAGGCTCAGGGTGAGGATCCGCGCGGAATTCAGCGCAGCGGCTCCAAAATACTCACATAGTTCGCCACCGCCGCCCCGCCCATGTTGAAGATGCCGGCGAGCCGTGCGTTCTTGATCTGCATCCCGCCGGCCGTGCCGGTGAGCTGCATAGCGGCCAGCACATGCATCGACACGCCCGTGGCGCCGATCGGGTGGCCCTTGGATTTCAAGCCGCCGGAGGGATTGACCGGCAGCTTGCCGTCCTTCTCGGTCCAGCCCTCCAAAATCGCGCGCGCGCCCTGGCCCTCCGGAGTCAGGCCCATCGCCTCGTACTCGATCAGCTCGGCGACGGTGAAGCAGTCATGCGTTTCGACCAGGCTGAGATCGGCGAGCTTCAGCCCCGCCTTGTCCAGCGCGCGTTTCCACGCCACGGCCGGGCCCTCGAACTTGATGATGTCGCGCTTGCTCATGGGCAGGAAATCGTTGACCTGCTCGTTGGCGCGGAACACCACCGCCTTTTTCATGCCCAGCGCCGTGTCGACATCCGCCAGCACCAGGGCCGCGGCGCCGTCGGAGACCAGCGAGCAATCCGTGCGCTTCAGCGGCCCCGCGACGATCGGGTTTTTCTCGGAAACATTGCGGCAGAACTCGTAGCCCAGGTCCTTCTGCATCTGCGCCATCGGGTTCTGCACGCCGTTCTTGTGGTTCTTGGCGGCGATGCGCGCCAGCGCGTCGGACTGGTCGCCGTGGCGCTGGAAATAGGCTTGCGCGATGCGACCGAACACGCCGGCGAAGCCGCCTTCGATATTCGCCTCCTCCTTCTGGTACGAGGCCTTCAGCAGCACGCCGCCGATCTGCGGCCCGGGCAGGTCGGTCATCTTCTCCACGCCCACCACCAGCACGATGCGCGCGCGCCCCGCGTCGATGGCGGTGAGGCCTTGGCGCACGGCAGCCGAGCCGGTGGCGCAGGCGTTCTCAACGCGCGTCGCGGGCTTATAGCGCAGCCGGTCGCTGGCCTGCAGCACCAGCGAGGCGGTGAATTCCTGCGGCGTGAAGCCGCCGTTGAAATGGCCGAGATAGATTTCGTCCACCTCGTCCGGGCCGATGCCCGCGTCGGCCATCGCGTCGGTGGCCGCCTTGGCGATCATCGCTTCGACGTCCTGGCCGTCCAACTTGCCGAATTTGCTGTGCGCCCAGCCGACGATGCAGGCGGTCATGGCATATCTCCGCTGACTGTCTTTCGCATTCGCTTGGATGGCGAATTTTAGCGACTCGGCCGCCTAACGGCAACGCTGCCGAAACCGCCAGGACAAAAGCGACACGGCGACGATACTGGCGAAAAAAATCGCCAGGAACAGCCCCTTGGCGCCGAGGCCGGCCGGGAAAGCGAGAATCCATGCCAAGGGAATCATCACGCCAAAATAGGCGGTGAAATGCATCGCCGTGGGAATCCACGCATCCGATGTGCCGCGCACCGCCGACAGCATCACGCCCTGGCCGCCGTCCACGGTCATCACCCAGGCCGCCATGACGAACATGCCCGCCGTCAGCGCCAGCAGCGCCGGGTCGTCGGTATAGATCGCGGCGATTTCCCGCGGGAAGAAATAGAACAGCAGCGACACGGCGCCCATCGCCGCGACCGTGGCGCCGAGACCCAGCCACCCCGCCGTCGCCATTTCGCGCAAGGCGCCTCGGCCGCGCGCATGGCCCACGCGTACCGCCGTGCCCACGCCAAGGCCCACGGCGGTCATGAAGGTCAGCGACATGGCGTTCAGCACGATGCCCCAGGCCGCCAGCGGCAGCGCGCCCAGCCATCCGGCGAACAGGCTCATCGATCCGAACGCGGCGGCCTCCAGGCCGTAGCTCACGCCGGTGGCGTAGCCCATCGCCCGCGCCTTGGCGCCGCCGCGCCAATAGTCCGATACCGGCCCGCGCACGCCCCAGCGCGCGCGATCGGCCATCGTCAGCACATAGGCGATCAGGCCGGCCGCCATCGCCACGCGCGTGATCGCGGTGGCCAGCGCCGAGCCCACCGCGCCCATCGGCTCCGCGCCCAGATGCCCGAACACGAACACCCAGTTGAGCGCGGCGTTGAGAAAATTGGCCAGGATGATGGTCAGCATTCCCGGCACGGGCCGCTTGATCGCCTCCAGGAAGAACGTCGTGGTCAGGAACAGCGCCGTGCCGGGCAGGCAGAATCCCAGCACCGCCAGCATGCGCGCCGCGCCCGCGGCGATGTGCTTCTCCTGTCCGGTCCACAACAGGAACGGCTCGCCGAACAGGCACAGGATCGCGCCGGCGATCCCGACCACCAGCGCATAGGGCAGGGAACGCCGCCAGATGCGCCCGCACTCGCGCTCCTCGCCCGCGCCGGAGGCGTAGGACACCTCGACCATCGTGCCGACCATCAAGCCGATGGTGGCGACGATGATCGTGCCGATCGGCATGCCGCCGATGGCCATGAACGCGACCTGCACGGCGTCGGTATGGCCCAGGAAAATCACGTCCACCACCGACATCAGCATGATGCCGGTGCGCGAGGCGATCACCGGCGCCGACAGGCGCAGCAGCTCCTTGAGCTGCACGGAAATCGGCTGGGTCATTTCAGCGCGGAAAGGACGGCGTCGGCGGTCGCGACCGTCGCGTATTCACCCGCGAGATTCGCCAGCGACATGGCGTGGACTTCTTCAGCCGAACGCAAGCGGCCGTCGAGATCGCGCTTGGCGAAGGTGAAGCAGGCATCCTCCACGACATAGCTCTTGAAGCCGCGATTGCCGGCGCTGCGGGCCGTGGACTCGACCGAATTGTTGGTGATGACGCCGCAGATCACCAGCACGGTCTGCCCGCCCGCGCGCAGCTTTTCTTCCAAGCCCGTGCCGATGAAGGCGTCGCCGGTGTGCTTGGGCAGGACGGTTTCGCTGGGCAGCGGCTTGACCGCGTCCTTGAACTCGTTGCCGGACTGGCCCGGCCGGTAGGTCGAATTCGGCTCGCGCGAATCGTGCCGCACATGCACGATGGGCCGCCGCGTGCGCCGCCAGGCATCGAGCAGCCGCGCAATGACCTGTTCCGCGCCCGGATTGTTGCGCGGGCCTTCCTTGGCCCAGAACGGCTGGTCGATCGCCTGTTGCACGTCGATGACGATAAGGGTTGCTGTGGCCGGCAGGGTGGCCACCTCGCGGGTCGCGGACATGGCCTACAGGGTCTCTAGGAACCGCGCGGGTTGGCCAAGCGGGTCGTTGATCAGTTCGCCGTCGCGCATCACCACGTGGCCGCGCAGGATGGTGGCGATCGGCCAGCCCGTGACTTTCATGCCGTTGAACGGGGTCCAGCCGCAGCGGCTGGCGCTGTCGGCGTCGGTGATCTCGCGCTTGGCCTTTAGGTCCGCCACCGTCAGGTCAGCGTCGAAGCCCACGGCGATGCGGCCTTTGCCGACGATATTGTAGATGCGCGCGGGCCCGGCGGCGGTCAGGTCGACCACGCGCGCCAGCGACAGCCGGCCTTGCGCGCTGTGATCCAGCAGGATCGGCAACAGCGTCTGCACCCCGGGCATGCCGGAATGCGATTTGGGGTATTCGTGCGCTTTTTCCTCCACGGTGTGCGGCGCGTGGTCGGAACCCACCACGTCCACCACGCCCTCCGCCACCGCGCGCCACAGGCCCGCGTGATGGCGCGCGTCGCGGATCGGCGGGTTCATCTGCGCCTTGGTGCCCAGGCGTTCGTAACACTCGGGCCCGATGAGCGTCAGGTGTTGCGGCGTCACCTCGACCGTGGCGATGTCCTTGTTGCGGCCGAGAATCTCCATCTCCTCGGCGGTCGTGACATGCAGCACGTGCACGCGCCGGTGGACTTTCCGCGCCAGGTCCAAAAGCCGCCGCGTGGCCAGAATGGCGGTTTCGGCGTCGCGCCATTCCGGGTGCGCGCGCGGATGCTTGGCCTGCTCGGCGATGGCGCGGCGCTCCTTTAGGCGCGGCTCGTCCTCGGCGTGCACCGCCACGCGGCGATAGCCGCCGGCCAGCACCTTTTCCAGCGTCGGATCGTCCTCGACCAGCAGGCCGCCGGTGGACGAGCCCATGAACACTTTCACGCCGCAGCAGCCCGGCAGCATTTCCAGGTCCGCCAACTCGCCGACATTCTCGGCGCAGGCGCCGACGAAAAAGGCATGGTCGCACCACGCGCGCCCCTCAGCGCGCTTAAGCTTGTCCTCGAGCGCCGCCCGGGTCAGCGTCGGCGGCTTGGTGTTGGGCATTTCGAACACGCAAGTCACGCCGCCCAGCACCGCCGCGGCGGTGCCGGTGTTCAGGTCTTCCTTGTGCTCCAGCCCCGGCTCGCGGAAATGCACCTGGGTGTCGATCGCGCCGGGCAGAACGCAAAGCCCGGCTGCGTCGAATCGCTCGGCCGACTTGGCGTTGGCTAGGTCGCCGATCGCGGCGATATGACCGCCGCTGACGCCGATATCGGCGCGCACGGCGCCGCCAGGCGTCATCGCGGTGGCGCCCGCGACGATCAAGTCGAAACCGTCGTCCAACCGGAAATCTCCCTAGCGGCGTTTTCTCTTGCGCCCGGCGGCGATTGCCGCCATCTAAGGCGCCGTTTATAGCTTTGCATGATAGCAGCGAAGCCGGAGCACGGTCATGGCCGAATCGTCGAGGAACCCGCGTCCGCTGAGCGGCGCGGTGTTGCCGCGTTTCGCGGGCGTGGCGACATTCATGCGCGTGCCGACCGCCGAGCCCAAGGACCTGGACATCGCACTGGCCGGCGTGCCCTGGGACGGCGGCACCACCAACCGCCCCGGCGCGCGGCACGGGCCCCGCGCGCTGCGCGACGCCTCGTGCCTGATGCGGCTCATCCACCATGTCAGCCGCGTTAGCCCTTACGATCTGGCGCGAATCGGCGATGTAGGCGACTGCCCGGTCAACCCGGTCGATCTGAACGACACGATGGGGCGGGTGGAGAAGTTCTATGCCGCCATCCACCAAGCGGGCGCCGTGCCGCTGTCGGCCGGCGGCGACCACTTGATCACCCTGCCGATCATGCGCGCCATCGCCAAGGACCGGCCGGTCGGCATGGTGCATTTCGACGCCCATACCGACACCTGGGACACGTATTTCGGCGGGCACAAATACACGCACGGCACGCCGTTCCGCCGCGCGATCGAGGAGGGCTTGCTCGATCCCAAGCGCACCATCCAGATCGGCATCCGCGGCTCGCTGTACAGCCCCAAGGACAACGAATGGGGCGAGAAGCGGGGCATCCGCGTGATCTGTATCGAGGAGTACTTCAAGCTGGGCGTCGAGAAGGTGATCAAAGAGGCGCGCCGCGTGGCGGGCAGCGGGCCCACCTATGTCAGCTTCGACGTCGACGGGCTCGACCCGGTCTACGCACCTGGCACCGGCACGCCGGAGATCGGCGGTTACTCGACCGCCGAGGCCCAAGCGATGCTGCGCGGCCTGCAGGGCCTGGATCTGGTCGGCGGCGACGTGGTCGAGGTGGCGCCGCCCTTCGATCCGTCGGGCAACACGGCCATCGTCGGCGCCACGATGATGTTCGAGATCATGTGCATCCTGGCCGACGCGGTGGCGCGCAGAAAAAAGGCGGGCGGCAAGAAGCGCTGATCGGTGGCTGCGAAGCTGAAACCCCGCGCCGAGCGCGAGCTGTATGCGCCGGTCAAGGCGTTCCTGGAAAAACAGGGCTATCAGGTCAAGGCCGAAATCAGGGGCTGCGACGTGGTGGCGCTGCGCGGGCAAGAGCCGCCGGTGATCGTCGAACTCAAGCGCAAATTCAATCTCGATCTGGTGCTGCAGGGCGTCGACCGCCAGGCCTTGAGCGACCGCGTGTATCTGGCGGTCGACGGCGACACGGCGCGTGGGCGCCGCCGCAACCGGCCCGACGGGCGCGCGGTAAGGAAACTCTGCCGCATGCTGGGCCTGGGCCTGCTGCTGGTGCATCACGGCAGGCGCAAGGGGCAGGGCGTCGACGTGGTGCTGGACCCCGGCCCCTACAAGCCGCGCAAGAACGCATGGCGCGTCGGCATGCTGCTGGGCGAGCATCAGAAACGCGTGGGCGATCCGAACACCGGCGGCGTCACGCGCGTGGGCATCGTCACGGCCTATCGGCAAGAGGCTTTGCGCTGCGCCCAGGTGTTGCGGCGCGACGGCAAAACACGCCCGGCCGCGTTGCGCGAACGCGCGCGCGCGCCTAGGGCCGCCAGCATCCTGCGAAGCGACGTCTATGGCTGGTTCCAGCGTGTCGAGCGCGGCGTCTATGCGCTGTCGGACAAAGGCGTAAAGGCGCTGGTCGCCTATGCAGCGGCGCTCGATCCCGCGTTGGAAAAGAGTCGGTAGAGCTAGAATCGTATTTGCCGATCGAATTACCCCCTCCCCCCTTGTGGGAGAGGGGTAGGGTGGGGGGAAACGCCAGAAGGAACATCCGATGTCCGCACCTGATCGCAACGCCGATAATCTTGCGCGTCTGAATGCGGCGCTGTCCCAGCGTTTCGGCGACGCGCCGGAAATCGTCGCGGGCAACGATTTTCTGGCACGCATATCAGCGCATCGCTCGCACCGCGCGTTCAAGGACGAAGCTGTCGATCCAAAGCTTATCCGGCAGGTTTGCGCCGTCGCTCTGTCCGCGCCCAGCAAAAGCGATTTGCAGCAGCGCGACATCGTGATCGTTTCCGACACGATGCTCCGGAAAAAACTCAACGCGCTGATGCCCGATATGGAATGGCTGCCCAAGGCCCCGGCATTGCTTGTGGTCTGCGGCAACAATCGCCGCCAGCGGCAATTGCACGAATGGCGCGGGCGAAACTTCGCCAACGACCATCTCGACGCGTTCTTCAACGCGGCGACCGACGCCGCCATCGTTCTGGGTTGGCTGGTGCTGGCGGCCGAGGCGGCGGGACTGGGCTGCTGCCCCTTGAGCGTGATCCGCAACCGCGCGCAGCAGGCAAGCGACCTGCTGGGGCTACCCGGCCACGTCTTTCCCTATGCGGGCCTTGCGCTGGGCTGGCCCGCCGGCGAGGGCTATATCAGCCCGCGCCTGCCGCTAGCCGCTACCGTGCATACCGACCGGTTCGACGATGCACGCCTACGCGACTTGGTCGAGGGTTACGACAAGCGGCGGCGATACCGTAGCCAGCGCTACGAAGCCGAATACGGCCGCGCCGCTGAATATGGTTGGTCCGAGGACAAGGCGCGGCAGTATTCCAAGTCCGAGCGCGCCGCTTTCGGCGCCTTCGTGCGCAAGAAAGGCTTCAATCTCGGTTGAAGGAACAGCTCACGGCTTTTGCTCGATCATTATAGTTGTCGCAGCCATGCTCGGACGCGCGGCGATTGAATCCCACCAGCGCTGCAAACCGGTGTGCCGCGCCAAAAGCCCGGCGCCCTCCGGCGTCATGCGGAAATAGGCGAAGATGGGCGCGGCGTGCAGATCGGCCAAGGTCAGCGCCGAACCAGCCAGCCATGGATCCTTGCCCATAAGATCCTCAAGCGCATTCATGCAGACCTGGGCTTTCAGCAGGGCGGCGGCGATGCGGGCTTCATCCGGTTCGCGCCCATATCTTTCACGCGCGCGCGCCCGCTCGACGAAGATGTCCCAGACCATGGTTCGATAGGCGTAGCTGTCCACCACGCTGATGATCTGGTTTACGCGTGCCCGGGCTTTAGGATCGGTCGGCTGCAAGGCCGGTCCCGGAAATGCCTCGTCAACGTACCGGCTGATCGCGCCGCTTTCGTACAGGCGGTAGCCATCGTGCTCGAAGGCCGGGATGCGCCCGAACGGGTGGCGTTCTAAATAACCGGTAGGCGGCCCGCCTGGGGCGAAGACATCGACTTCGGTAAGGCGATAGGGAACGCCTTTCTCCTCAAGCGCCAGCCGGACGACGCGGACATAGGCGCTGTTGCGGCGGCCAAAGACAATCGGCTCGCTCAAAGGAGCTCCTCCATTCCAGCCAGCAACTATACAACTTGGCGCTCTTGCCCGGCGTCCATCCGCCGGCGCTTGCCGGGCCAAGGCCAACCCCTATACTGCCCGCCGTTTTGAACACGGGAGCGATGGGATGTCCGTGAAAGTGAAGGCCGGTAGCGCGCCGAAATCGGGCGTTAAAAAGGTCGTGCTGGCCTATTCCGGCGGCCTCGACACCTCGGTGATCCTCAAATGGCTGCAGGTTACCTATGGCTGCGAGGTGGTGACTTTCACCGCGGATCTCGGCCAAGGCGAGGAGCTGGCGCCGGCGCGCAAGAAGGCCGAGCTCATGGGCGTGAAGCAGATCT
This sequence comes from Rhodospirillaceae bacterium, assembly GCA_023266845.1. Classification (GTDB taxonomy): domain Bacteria; phylum Pseudomonadota; class Alphaproteobacteria; order JAEULC01; family JAEULC01; genus JAEULC01. The sequence continues at coordinate 2,375 of JAHFPH010000037.1, read as the reverse complement.
TCGTGGACGATTTGCGCGAGGAATTCGTGCGCGACTTCGTGTTTCCGATGTTCCGCGCCAACGCGCTGTATGAAGGCCAGTATCTGCTCGGCACCTCGATCGCGCGGCCGCTGATCGCCAAGCGCCAGATCGAGATCGCCGAGAAGGTCGGCGCCGACGCCGTGGCGCATGGCGCGACCGGCAAGGGCAACGACCAGGTGCGCTTCGAGCTGACTTATTACGCGCTGAAGCCCGACATCAAGGTGATCGCGCCCTGGCGCGAATGGGACTTGGATTCGCGCACCAAGCTTTTGGATTTCGCCGAGAAGCACCAGATACCTATTGCCAAAGATAAACGTGGAGAGGCGCCGTTCTCGGTCGACGCCAACCTGTTGCACTCCTCGAGCGAGGGCAAGGCGCTGGAAGACCCGTGGCACGAGCCCGAGGAATTCGTCTATCAGCGCACGATTTCGCCGGAAGACGCGCCGGACAAGGCGCAGTACGTCGAGATCGAGTTCGAGCGCGGCGACGCGGTGGCGGTGGACGGCAAGAAGCTATCGCCCGCGAAATTGCTGACGCGGCTCAACGAGCTTGGAAAAGCCAATGGCGTCGGCCGGCTCGATCTGGTCGAGAACCGCTTCGTCGGGATGAAAAGCCGGGGCGTCTATGAAACACCCGGCGGCACCATCCTGCATTGGGCGCATCGCGGCATCGAAAGCATCACGCTCGACCGCGGCTCGGCCCATCTGAAGGACGAACTGATGCCCCGGTATGCCGAGCTGATCTATTTCGGCTTCTGGTTCTCGCCTGAGCGCCTTATGCTCCAGGCCGCGATCGACAAGAGCCAGGAGTTCGTCACGGGCACGGTGCGCCTCAAGCTCTACAAGGGCAACGTGGGGGTGGTGGGGCGCAAATCGCCGCACAGCATGTACAGCCACAAGCACGTGACATTCGAGGCGGATCACGGCGCCTACGACCAGCGCGACGCGGAAGGGTTCATCAAGCTCAACGCGCTGCGCCTCAGGCTGGCGAAGCTGCGCGGGAAGTGACGAAAGCCACTCCAGGCTTTCATCATGCCCGGGCTTGTCCCGGGCATCCACGTCGTCACGAACCGGTATTTTGCCTCTGAGATCGACGTGGATGGCCGCAACAAGTGCGGCCATGACGAACCGTGATAGCGCCGCCGCCTGAGTTAACCTTTGAATCTTGTCTCGGGCAATCCCTTGACGCCCGGCACGCGCATCGCGAACACGCCGCCGTCCAACCCGCTGGGCGATTCGCGCCCATCCGAACGCTTCAACGACGTGAAATAGATCGTGTCGAAATCCTTGCCGCCGAAGGCCGGCATGGTCGGCCACAGCACCGGAATCTTCACGATCATGTCGAGCTTGCCCTTGGGCGTGAAGCGCTTGAACGTGCCGCTGTCGATCGACGCGGCCCAATAGCAGCCCTCGGCGTCGATGCAGCAGCCGTCGACGCGCCCGTCCATGCCGTGCGTGTCGAGGAACAGGCGCCGGTTGGAGATTTCGCCGGTCGAGGCATCGTGATCCCAGGCGAACACGCTGCGCACGCTGGGGTGCGAGTCACCCTGATAGAGCGTGCGGTTGTCCGGGCTGAACGCCATGGCGTTGGCGGTGATGATGCCTTCGATCTTGCGCTTGAGCCGGCTGTTCGGCGAAAAGCGGAAGAAGGCCGAGGTGTTTTGGTGCGGCTCGATCGGGTCCTTCATGCTGCCGACCCAGAACGCGGTGCCGCTGCGGTCGCATTTGCCTTCGTTGAGCCGATGCTCGGGAAGCGGATCGGGATTGACGATGAAATCCAGCCTGCCGCTGGCCGGATCGAAGAAATGCAGGCCGGTTTTCAGCGCCACCAGCGCACCGCCCTTCTCGCGCAGCGCGAACGAGCCGATCGGCGCCGGCATCTTGAAGGCCCGGTTCTCGCGCGTGGCGGGATCGTAGCGGTTGAGGCTCGGCTCGAAGATGCTGACCCACCACAGCACCTGCTCGCGCGTGTCCCATATCGGCGTTTCGGCGACGGCGGCTTTTGCGTCGACGATGCAATCGACTTGCGGCGTAAGGGGAATCACTTTTGCGCCTGGAACCCCTCGAACCAGGCCAGGCGCTGGTCGATCTGCTCGATCTCCAGGTCAAGCCATTTCGCCAGATGCTCGGAGGATTCGTCCCGGGTCAGGCCGCGGCGCAGATCGACGAGGCGCGCCTTCTCGCCCTGGTACAGCTCGACCATCTGGTCCATCTGCTCGCGTCGGTCCTCGAGCGCCAGCAGATGCAAAAAGCGCAGCTTCAAGGCCAGCACCAGCTTGCCTACGTCGCTGCCGGGCGCGCGGACATGGGCGCGCATCAAGTCGCGGAACTGGGCGCGGCCGGCGTCGGTGATGG
>JAHFPH010000160.1 GCA_023266845.1 Rhodospirillaceae bacterium | reverse complement strand
CGAGGAGATTTCCGTTCAGTTCGGCCACAACGGTTTCCTTATGCGGCGTGGCGCAGCGCGCGCTGCACCGCCTCGGGCTCGCGATCGATGATCGTCAGCAGCACGCGCGCGGCGCGGTCCGGCTGGCGCCGTCCCTGTTCCCAGGCTTGCAGCGCTGTGACGTCGAGACCGAAACGTTCGGCGAATTTCCGTTGGCTCAAACGCAGCTTGGCGCGTACGCGCGCCACGTCGATGCGCGCCGGCACGTCGATCTCATAGGATGGGAGCACGATCTCACCACGCTCATGCGCCACGATCTGCTGCATGGACTCCAGCAAGTCGGCGCCAAGCCGGGCTCCCTTACGGGAGCGTCGCCGCCGCGTCGCGAAGCGCGCGCTTTTCGTCATGTGTCAAATCCTCCCGTTCGCTCTTGGCATAGATCGTCATCAAATAGATTCTTCCGGACTGCGCGCGAAGAAAGTAAATGATGCGCGCACCGCCGCTTTTGCCGCGCGAACCACGCCGCACGCGTGCCTTTCGCGCTCCTCCCGTGCCAGCGATCACCGGCCAGGCCTCGGGTTCGGCCACGATTTCCATTTCCGCCTGAATGCGCTCCTGTTCCGTCAGCAGCTTATTCACCCGACGAAGATATGGCGCAGTCGGAATAACCTGCATGGCCCAGTACTATAAGGCAATGTCGTATATGGTCAAGCCCATGCCGCGCGCTGTCTATTCGCCGCCTCGGTTTCCTGTGCTTTAATCGCACACAAACGCGGGGGTAGGAGAAAATAAAAATGGCGCGCGAGAAGATGCAATACGACGTGGTGATCGTCGGCGGCGGCCCGTCGGGCCTGGCGGCGGCGATCCGGCTGAAGCAGCGCGCGGCCGAGGCGAGCAAAGAACTCGGCGTCTGCGTGGTTGAGAAAGGCTCGGAGATCGGCGCGCATATCCTGTCGGGCGCGGTGTTCGAGCCGCGCGCGCTCGACGAGCTGATTCCGGATTGGAAAACTAGAGGCGCGCCGCTGGACACGCCGGCGGGCGAGGACCGTTTCCTGTTCCTCACCAAGTCGCGCGCGTTCCGCCTGCCGACGCCGCCGCAGATGGCGAACCACGGCAATTACATCATCAGCCTGGGCAATCTGTGCCGCTGGCTAGCGAAGCAGGCGGAGGAGTTGGGCGTCGAAATCTATCCCGGCTTCGCCGCCGCGGAGGTGCTGTACGACGAGAAGGGCAGCGTGGCGGGCGTAGCGACCGGCGACATGGGCATCGGCAAGGACGGCAAGCCTACCGCCAACCACACGCCGGGCGTCGAATTGCGCGCGCGCCAAACCATGTTCGCCGAGGGCTGCCGCGGCTCGCTGACCAAGACGCTGTTCCAGAAATTCGGTTTACGCGACGGCGCCGATCCGCAGACCTTCGGCATCGGCATCAAGGAACTGTGGCAGGTCGATCCGGCGAAACACCGGCCCGGCCAGATCACGCACAGCATCGGCTGGCCGGTCGACACGCGCACCTATGGCGGCTCGTTTCTCTATCACCTCGCGCCCAAGGACGGCGTGTGCCAGGTGGCGGTCGGATTCGTGGTCGGATTGGACTACGAAAACCCGTATCTGAATCCGTTCGAGGAGTTCCAGCGCTTCAAGACCCATCCGGCGATCCGCCCGGTGTTCGAGGGCGGCAAGCGCGTGGCCTATGGCGCGCGCGCGATCAACGAAGGCGGGTTCCAGGCGATCCCCAGACTGACGTTTCCCGGCGGGCTGCTGGTAGGCTGCACGGCGGGGTTCCTCAACGTGCCCAAGATCAAGGGCAGCCACACCGCGATGAAGTCGGGCATGGTGGCGGCGGAAGCCGTGTTCGACGCGCTGAAGGACGGCGCCGAGGCGCCGGAAGTCGCGTCGTATCCCGAGCGCCTGAAACAGTCTTGGCTGTGGGACGAGCTATACCGCGTGCGCAACGTGCGGCCCGGATTCCGCTGGGGATTGCTGGCCGGGCTCGTCAACGCCGCGCTCGACACGTATCTGTTCCGCGGCCGCGCGCCCTGGACCTTCCACCACCACCCCGACCACATGGCGCTGAGGCCCGCCGTCCTAAGCCGCCGCATCGATTATCCCAAGCCCGACGGTAAGGTCAGCTTCGATCGCCTGTCCTCGGTGTTCATCAGCAACACGAATCACGAGGAGAACCAGCCCGCGCACCTCAAGGTGATCGACCAGCCGGCATGGTCGCGCGAGGTCAACGGCGTGTACGACTCGCCCGAGCAGCGCTACTGCCCGGCGGGGGTGTACGAGGTGGTCGAGGAGCAAGGGAAAAAGCGCTTGCAGATCAACGCCCAGAACTGCGTGCACTGCAAGACCTGCGACATCAAGGACCCGGCCCAGAACATCGACTGGACCGTGCCGGAGGGCGGCGGCGGTCCGAACTATCCCAATATGTGACAAAAAGCGGCGAAACCCGGCTGCGCGGCGGTTGGCCGGGCCCTGCCATTTGGGTTATGCTGCGCTGCAAGCAATCCCCGTGAAGGAGCCGTGATGGCCCGTCAGACGTTGATAGGGGCGAGCCTGCTGGCCGCTTCCCTTGCCTTCATGCCTGCTCTTGTCCAGGCCGAAACCGCGCCCAAGGCGCCGGCCGCCAAGCCGGCCGCGGCCCAGGACACCGTGACGGCGCTCGGCGCCTATCTCGCCGGCAATCATGCCATGGTCACCAACGACCGGGCGGCGGCGGCGGAATACCTGTTGAAGGCGCTGAAGGACGATCCGGACAACGACCAGCTGCAGCGCCGGGCGATGTGGATGCTGATCGGCGCGGGGCGCGTCAACGAAGCGGTGCCGCTGGCCGGCAAGCTGACGGCCCGCGACAATGAAACGCCTATCGCGGAAACGCCCATCGCGGCCATTCTGTGGGCATTGGAGCGTGTGCGCGCCGGCGACTGGGCCCAGGCCCAGCTTCGCGCGGCCAAGGCGCCGCAGAACAACCTCAGCAAACTGCTAATGCCGCTGATCCAGGGCTGGATAGAGGCCGGCGCGGGCAAGACCGACCAGGCGCTCGAAACCATGAAGCAGGCCGGCGAGAAGGCCGGCAACCCGGTGCTGCGCGACTTGCACTCCGGCATGGTCGCCGAGCTCGCCGGACGCATGGACGAGGCGGAGAAATTCTACGCCCAGGCGGTGATCGCCATGCCGCGCATGCCGCTGCGCATGGTCGAGGTGATCGCAGGGTTTTTCGAGCGGCGCGGGCGCATGGACGAGGCGCTGTCGCTGTACAAAGACTATGCGCAGGAAAATCCGGAGAGCTACTACGGCGAGATGCTGGTCAAGCGCGCGAAGGACGGCGTGAAGGCGCCGGTCGTGGCGGCCAACGCGCGCGAGGGCCTGGCCGAGGCGCTGTTCCATTTCGGCAGCGCGTTGCAGCAGGACCGCAGCGCCGACCTCGCCCTGGTGCTGGCGCGCCTCGCGCTTTACCTCAAGCCCGACCTGCCGGTGGCCCAGGTGATGATCGCCAACATACTGGAGTCGCAGCAGCGCCACGAAGAGGCCAACGCGGCCTATCGCTCGCTGTCGCCCAAATCCTGGCTCACCTGGTCCTCGCGCCTGCGCATCGCCGCCAATCTCGAGGGGTTGGAGAAAACCGCCGAGGCCGAAGCGATTCTGCGCGCCATGACGAAGGAGCAGTCCGACCGGGTCGACGCGCTGACGCAGCTCGGCGCGCTGCTGCGCACCAAGGAGCGCTTCCCCGACGCGGTCGAGGTGTACGACCAGACCATCAAGCGCGTGGGCAAGGTCGAGCCGCGCCACTGGACGCTGTTTTATTCGCGCGGCATCGCGTTGGAGCGCTCGAAGCAGTGGCAGCGCGCCGAGGCCGATTTCCTGCGCGCGCTGGAGCTGCAGCCCGACCAGCCCTATGTGCTGAACTACCTGGGCTATTCCTGGATCGACCAGGGCATCAACCTGGATCGTGGCATGGAGATGATCCGCAAGGCGGTCGAGCAGCGGCCGACCGACGGCTACATCGTCGACAGCCTGGGCTGGGCGCATTACCGGCTGAACAATTTCGAGCGCGCGGTCGAGCATCTGGAGCGCGCGGTGGAGCTGCGGCCCACCGACGCCACGATCAACGACCATCTGGGCGATGCCTATTGGAAAGTCGGCCGCACCAACGAGGCGCGCTTCCAGTGGGAACGCGCGCGGGGCTTGAAGCCCGAGCCCGATCTGGCGGCGCAACTCGTCAAGAAGCTGCGGGAGGGCCTGAGCGCCTCGGCGCCGAGCCAGGGCGGCGGCTGATCGCCCGCGTCACGCGACGGCCCGCCAAGGCCAAGCCGCCCAAAAGCCGCGCCAAGGCAAAGCCGCGGGCCAAACCGCGGGCCAAGACCAAGCCGCGGGCCAAGCCCGCCGCTTCCGCGCCGGTGTTGACCGGCTTTCGCGCCGCCGCGCCCGCCAAGATCAACCTTTACCTTCACGTCGTGGGCCGCCGCGACGACGGCTATCACCTGATCGACAGCCTGGTCGCTTTCGCCGACGTGCACGACACCGTGACGGCGGTCGAGGCCGACGAACTGACGCTTGCCGTGTCTGGGCCGTTCGGTCCGGCGCTGGCGGCCGAGCCCGACAACCTGGTGCTGCGCGCGGCCCGCGCGCTCGCCTCGCTCGGCGGCGTTAAGCCCCGCGCGCGCATGCGCCTGATCAAGCGCCTGCCGGTGGCCTCGGGCATCGGCGGCGGATCGACCGACGCGGCCGCGGCGCTGCGCGTGCTGTCGGCGCTGTGGAAACTGAGGCCCGCGCCGCAGGACCTGCAAGAACTCGCGCTCGAGCTCGGCGCCGACGTGCCGGTGTGTCTCGGCGGCCGCGCGCTGTACATGGGCGGGATCGGCGACCAGCTTGTGCCCGCGCCCAAGCTGCCTGAGGCGGGGCTGCTGCTGGTGAACCCGGGAACGCCGCTGACGACGCCGCCGGTGTTCAAGGCGCGCCAGGGCGCGTTCTCCGCCGCCGCGCGCTTCGCCGACGCGCCGGCCGATGCACGCGCGCTCGCCAAGGTGCTGGAAGGCCGCCGCAACGACCTGACGCCCGCGGCGGCGAGCCTGCTGCCCTCGGTCGGGCAGGTGCTGACCGAGCTGTGGGGCGCCGAGGGCTGCCTGATGGCGCGCATGTCGGGCAGCGGCGCCACCTGCTTCGGCCTGTTCGCCGACGCGCCCGCCGCCGCCAAGGCCGGCGCCGCGTTGGCCCAGCGCCAGCCCCGGTGGTGGATCGCGCCCGGGCGGCTGGTGGACGACATAACAGCGGTTATCGCCGAGGCGTAGCTATAGGTCTTCGCGCTCTAGCCCCGTATGACGCGCTATCCTCGCGAGCATCTTGGGGCTGATCTCGTCGCCCTCATGGAAGGCGAATACCACGTCTGCCTAGCCTTCTCGGGCCAGGGTGCGATAAGAGCCGGTCTGTCGTTTGATCCGCCAACCGACGCGAAATAACGCGGCCAAGACGCGGCGGGCCGGGGTCGCCGGCCAGCGACTCATGCCGCAGCGAAGAGCGCACCGAGCTCGGGAACCGGTTCGCCGTGCTCCAGCCGTTCTGCCAGCACACGCAAGGCCAAGGCCTCGGCGCGCGCGACTGCCTCTTTCTGCGTTACGCCATGGGCAAGCGTTCCAGGGAGAGCCGGAATCTCGGCTATCCAGCGACCGCCTTCCTCGCGCTCCGTCTCGATGGCAAGCGTTTTGATGGCCAGCCTGATTCCCTTGTTAGACTGGATGATGGCCTGTAACCAGCCACCTTATCCATAAGCAGTTGAGAGCCAAACCCGCCGGGACTATGGTGCGGCCCGTTCTGGGGCGTAGCCAAGTGGTAAGGCACCGGATTTTGATTCCGGCATTCCCAGGTTCGAATCCTGGCGCCCCAACCAGCATCTAACACATTGATATTGCATTGCTATTTCTTATTTCGAGTAGCCCAATTTATCGCGACATTCCGGGGCTTCTGGGCGTTCCGCGCAGAACTATTTTTGGCAGAGACAAATCTACGCCGGATCTTCGCCGTCGCGATCGCGAAAGTCTCCTCAGCGGGGTTTAGTGGTTTACTTTTTTCCTCACCTGAATGCGCTCTTCTTGCCAAATGCTGGATGCAAACGCGAGTTCAGCGAGCCCATGAAATACTGGCGACGGTACCGGCGACTAACATTCAGTGGAATCCGAGCAGTTTTCGCTGTTCCGCCCAGTCGATCGGTAACTGAGACGATATGCGCATCAATTTCTTGGCCGTCAGGTGCGGTGGATTCCGTCCGTTGACAATGGCCGTGACGATGTCGGGCGCTAGCGAGGGAAGCCGTAGCAGGGAATAGACATATGCTCCCGTCACTCGTTCTTGCCTGGCGATATCATGCACCGTCAGACCGGTGTTCCGAACCAGTCGTTCTTGAACATCGTGAGAACGGGCAATGATCCGGAGCAAGCTGGGATCGGCCGCCGTCTGATCGTTGGAATTCTCCACTAGCAATCTCATCTCGCGACCGACGCGTTGCAGGCGTGCCGCGACCGTCAATGTCAGGATATTGTCGGGCACGTCTTGTACTGCTGGATTGACCGACTCCTCGCTCAGAAGGCCGAGTAGGTTGTGTCGACGCACTCGGATTTCGATGTGATCGGATTTTACGTCGATGCGGCTGAGCAACGCCATCAATGTTGCCTTGATCTTGCTTGGGAGCGAATTCCCGAGTTCTTCGGCAACTTGGCGGCCGCGGTCAAATAGCCAAGTTTGCTTCGCTCCATCGGGATGCTCATCA
>JAHFPH010000036.1:6472-29578 GCA_023266845.1 Rhodospirillaceae bacterium | reverse complement strand
CGGTACCGCGGCCGGGCGATGCAAACAGCGGTACCGGTGGGCGAGGGCGCGATGGCCGCGCTCTTGGGCATGGAGCTGGCCGTCGTCGGCGAGGTGGCGAAGGAGGCCAGCGCCGCCACGGGTCTGGTCTGCGACGTGGCCAACGACAACGCGCCCGGCCAGGTGGTGGTCAGCGGCGCGGCGGCGGCGGTGGACAAGGCGATCGAGATCGCCGCGGCCAAGGGCGGGCGGCGCTCGATCAAGCTGCCGGTCAGCGCGCCGTTCCATTGCCGGCTAATGCAGCCCGCCGCCGACGCGATGGAAAAAGCGCTGGGCGAAGTGACGGTCGCGGCGCCGGTAGTGCCGGTGGTGGCCAATGTCTCGGCCGCGCCCACCGACGATCCCGACGCGATCCGCGCGCTGCTGGTCAAGCAGGTGACGTCCACGGTGCGCTGGCGCGAATGCGTGGCGGCGATGAAAGCGCACGGCGTCGAGGAGCTGGTAGAATGCGGCGCGGGCAAGGTGCTGTCGGGCCTGACCCGGCGCATCGACAAGGAGCTGCTAGGCCTGAACGTGGGCACGCCCGCCGAAGTCGAAGCGTTCCTCAAGACGATTTGAAATGGGCGCAATTCATGTGAGCTTGCCGTCATCCTGAGGAGCCCAGCCACGTCGTCCTTCGAGACGGGCCTTCGGCCCTCCTCAGGACGACGTGGCTGGGCGTCTCGAAGGACGGCGGCAGTCTTTTCGAGACTGCATGTGAGGGCGAAATGTTCGATCTGAAGGGCCGCTCGGCCCTGGTCACGGGTGCGTCGGGCGGAATCGGCGCGGGCATCGCGCGCGCCTTCATCCAATCGGGCGCGCAAGTCACCGTGTCAGGCACGCGCGTGGCGGTGTTGCAGGCGCTGAAGGGCGAGCTCGGCGGGAAATGCCACGTCGCGGCGGCCGATCTGTCGAAGGCCGAGGCCTCCGACGCGCTCATCAAGGAAGCCGAGGCGCTGATGGGCGCTCTCGACATCCTGGTCAACAACGCCGGCCTCAACCGCGACATGCTGTCGATGCGCCTCAAGGACGAGGACTGGCAGGCGGTGATCGACGTCGACCTGACCGCCGCCTTCCGCCTGTCACGCGCGGCGTTGCGCGGCATGGTCAAGCGCCGCTGGGGCCGCATCATCGGCATCGGCTCGGTGGTGGGGCTGATCGGCAATGCCGGCCAGGCGAACTACGCCGCCGCCAAGGCCGGGCTGGTGGGCCTGACCAAGTCGATCGCCGCCGAGGTCGCCACGCGCGGCATCACCTGCAACGTGATCGCGCCGGGCTATATCCGCACGCCCATGACCGAGAAGCTGAGCGAGGATGTACGCGGGCGGATCGTCGCCCGCATCCCGGCCGACCGCATGGGCGAGCCTGGGGATATCGCGGCCGCCGCGGTCTATCTGGCGAGCGAGGAGGCGGCCTATGTCACCGGCCAGGTGCTGCACGTCAATGGCGGCATGGCGATGCCGTGAGGGCTGCGCGCCCCTCGGGACCCCTAGGCTTTGCAATCCCGAAGGTTTATGTTACCTAACCGCCCGCTGCCCGGAAGCGGACGCCCTTTTTCGGCGTCGGAACGGCGCGAATACCTTGAAAGACAAATAGAAAACCGAGAGGCCTGCGGCAATGAGCGATGTGCAAGAGCGCGTGAAAAAGATCGTGGTCGAGCATCTGGGCGTCGAGGAAGGCAAAGTCACGGACAACGCCAGCTTCATCGACGATCTGGGCGCCGACAGCTTGGACACGGTCGAGCTGGTGATGGCGTTCGAAGAGGAGTTCGGCCTGGAAATCCCCGACGACGCGGCCGAGAAGATACTCACGGTGAAAGACGCCATCGCGTTCATCGAAAAACAAGCCGCCTGACGCCGGGCGGCAGGATCCCGTTCCGGCCGACGCCGCATCCCCCATGACCGACCTTAGACGCGTGGTCGTGACCGGTATTGGGCTGGTCACGCCCTTGGGAATCGGCATCGAGAACAACTGGCAGCGGCTGACCGAAGGCCAGTCCGGCCTGCGCGCGATCCAATCCTTCGACGTCAGCGACCTGCCGTCCAAGATCGCGGGCCAGGTGCCGCGCGGCGAAACCTCGTCGGGCCTGTTCAACGCCAACGACTGGGTGGCGCCGAAAGACCAGAAGAAGATGGATACGTTCATCCTGTACGCCGTGGCGGCGGCGGACATGGCGGTGCGGGATTCGGGCTGGAAGCCTGAGGACGACGAGGGCCGCGAGCGCACCGGCGTGATGATCGGCTCGGGCATCGGCGGCCTGCCCGAGATCACCGAAACCTCGTTGACTTTGAATGAAAAGGGCCCGCGCCGGGTAAGCCCGTTCTTCATTCCCGCCGCGCTCATCAACCTCGCCGCGGGCCAGGTGTCGATCAGGCACGGCTTCAAGGGTCCGAACCACGCCGTGGTCACGGCCTGCTCCACCGGCGCGCACGCCATCGGCGACGCATCGCGCCTGATCGCGCTGGAAGACGCCGACGTGATGGTGGCCGGCGGAACCGAGGCGGCGGTGTGCCGCATCGGCATGGCGGGTTTCTCCGCGGCGCGCGCGCTGTCGACCGCCTTCAACGACACGCCCGAGCGGGCCTCGCGCCCCTGGGACAAGGACCGCGACGGGTTCGTGATCGGCGAGGGCGCGGGCATCGTGGTGCTGGAAGAGCTGGAGCACGCCAAGAAGCGCGGCGCCAAGATCTACGCCGAGGTGATCGGTTACGGCATGTCGGGCGACGCCTTCCACATCACCGCGCCGGCCGAGGACGGCAACGGCGCTTTCCGCGCGATGAAGGCGGCGCTGAAGCGCGCCAAGCTCAATCCCGACGACATCGACTATATCAACGCCCACGGCACTTCGACCCAAGTGGGCGACGAGATCGAACTCGGCGCCGTCAAGCGCCTATTCACCGACCACGCCTATAAGCTGTCGATGTCGTCCACCAAGTCGGCCATCGGGCATTTGCTGGGCGCGGCCGGCAGCGTCGAGGCGATCTTTTCGATCCTCGCGATCCGCGACCAGGTGGCGCCGCCCACGCTGAACCTGGACAACCCGTCGCCGGGCTGCGACATCGATCTGGTGGCGAAGCAGTCGAAGAAGCGGAAGATCCGTCGCGCGCTGTCGAACTCGTTCGGGTTCGGCGGCACCAACGCGTCGCTGATCTTCACCGGGCCGCCCTGAGCGTCAACTGAAAGGCGGCGAGATGCGACGCCGCGTCGTTCCCCTGGTCGGACTCGGCCTGGCGCTGGTCGCCGGGCTCGCCATCGCGTTGTTCTGGGGCTTCGCCCAGTTCACGCGCCCCGGGCCGCTCAGGGGCGACCTGGCGCTGGTGGTCGAGCGCGGCGGGGTCGAGCAGGTCACCAAGCAGCTTTCGGACGCGGGCGTGATCGACCATCCGCTGGTGTTCGCGCTGGCGATCAGGCTTACCGGCGCGGCCGGGCGGCTCAAATCGGGCGAGTACATGTTCCGCGCCGGCATGACCATGGAAGACGTCTCGCGCCTGATGCAAAGCGGCAAGACCGTCGACCGGCGGCTGGTGGTGATCGAGGGCATGCCCGCGTTCGAGGTGATGCGGCTGCTCAGCGACCAGGCGGGTTTCACCGGCGCCATGCCGCCGATCGCCGAGGGCGAGGCGCTGCCGTCGACCTATTACTACAAATACGGCGATGCGCGGCCCTGGATGGCGCAGCGCATGAAGGACGCGATGCTGGAGGCGGTGCAGGAGCTGTGGGCCAAGCGCGCGCCGGGCCTGCCGTTCACCCATCCGCGCGAAGCGGTGATCCTGGCCTCGATCGTGGAACGGGAAACCGCCCGCGCGTCGGAGCGCGCGCGCGTCGCCGGCGTCTACATCAATCGCCTTGAGCGCGGCATGCGGCTGGAAGCCGACCCGACGGTGATCTATGCCGTGACCGGCGGCAAGTTCCGGCTCGACCGCGGGTTGACCAAGACGGACCTCGCCACGAAAAGCCCCTACAACACCTATATGAGCGCGGGTCTGCCGCCCGGCCCGATCGGCAATCCCGGCCGCGCCGCGCTCGCCGCGGTGCTGAACCCGGACCGGCACCAGGAATTGTTCTTCGTCGCCGACGGGGCGGGCGGGCATCTGTTCGCCAAAACCGCGGCCGAGCACGCCAAGAACGTCGAGCAATGGCGGCGCATCGAGCAGCAGCGCGCCCAGCAGCCCAGGGCCGCGCAAGAGAACTGAGCCGCCGAAATCGGCGCAGAAGAACCAGTGGATAAAATCAGGCGGATGGTACCCTAGGCGTCCGGTCCGCTCTGGGTGGCAAGCCGAAGTTGGTGCAGAGGGAATTGTTATAATGGCGCAGCTGCACGCTGCACCGCCCGGCGCAGCGCGGCTCGTGCGAGCAAGCGTGTGGAATCGAGCGTCGGCAGCGGAGAGTTCGAGTCGTTCATGATCAACGGAATCTCAGTGCAGCCGAGTACGACGGCGTCGCAGCCCTCATTCTTCATCCGTCCGATGGCCCGCTGAAAGTAAGCGACGGCCTCGGGCTTGAAAACGCCGCCAACCAACTCATCCATGATGATGCGATTGATTTCTTCGCGTTCAGCGGTGTTCGGGCGAAAATATTCCAGTCCGCGCGCTGTGATCTTTTCCGGATAGACCTCGCTTTCGACGAGCCAACGCGTTCCGGTCAGGCCGAGGCGCAGGAACCCGCGCTCGACGGCCTGTGCGGTGACGACCTCGGCGATGTGCAGCCAAGGCAGCGGTGATCGCGGTTCAACGTAAGCAAGCGCTTGGTGGATGGTGTTGTCGGGGCAGATCAAGAAATCAGCGCCGATCTTCGCGAGCTTATCTGCGGAGAAGAGCATCAGCTCACTCACGCCCTGCCAGTCGCCGCGGTTGATGCATTGCACGTACTCGGCGAGCGAGGGCGTGTGCATCGAGACCTCGGGATGAGCGTGCGCACCGAGAAGCTGCGCACCTTCCACGCAGATGGTACGATAACAAAGAGCTGCGCCTTCGGCAGAGCAGCCAACAATGCCGATGTGTTGGGGCATGGCGGTCGTGCTCCATAGCGTGAGGTAGAAGAACCGTTGCGCGGTTCTTGGTGGCGCGCCCGAGCCACCCATTGCCAAACTGCCACGGCGGGCAACCTGTGGGCAATGTAGGCTAAGGATCGTCAGCAGCCCTATGTGTCGAAGACGCGGCGCTGCCGGTACCAAGCGTCTGATTTCATCCACTAGGACCGCTTGTCCGGCAACGCGGCCAGGATCGGATCGATCAGCAAGGGCGGCAGCGCCGCCACGAACCATGCCAGCAGATAAAGCGGAAACGGAAAGGCGATGCGCGCGCTGTGGCGCCGAAGCCGCCGGCGGATCGTGCGCGCCGCCTCATCGGCCGTCATCAGCATGGGCATCGGGAACGGGTTGCGCTCGGTCATCGGCGTGTCCACGAATCCCGGCAGCACCACCGACATCGATATGCCGTCGTCGCCAAGGCGCGCGGCCAACGCCTCGCCCCAGGCTCGTTCCGCCGCCTTGCTGGCGGAATAGGCCGGCGCGCCGGGAAAACCGCGCATTCCGGCGAGCGACGAGACGATCGCGATCTGCCCGCGCCAGCCCCGGCGGTAGCGGCCGTCTGCGGGTTCGGTCCGCGCGCGCATCAGCTCCAGCGCCGGCAGCACCGTGTTCGCGACGCCGTCGATGTTGGTGGCGAACACGCGGCGCGTCACCGCAGACATATCTTCGGCGTTGAGATGCGCCTCGGTCGCCACGCCCGCCTCGCCGCCGGCCGAGATGCCGGCATTGGCGATCACCAGGTCCAGCCTGTGGCGCCTGTCCGACTCGGCGATCCACCGCGCCATGCCCGGCGCATCGGTCACGTCGACCGTCTCGCCCGCGGCCATCGCCCCCTGCATGCGGCAGCGCTCGACCATCTGCCCCAGCCTGCCGCGGTCGCGTCCGCCCAGATGCAGGCTCGCCCCCGGCGCGGCATAGGCGGCGGCCAGCGCCGCGCCGATGCCGCTGCTGGCGCCGGTGATAAGAATGGATCGGGGATGGTGTCTCATGTCGCAGCCGGTTGTTGCGCGCGGGGCCCGAGTATAGAGTGGGCCGCGCCCGCCCACTACGCGTCCGTTCCAAGCGAGAACCCCACGGGAGACCATCGTTGCCGATCGCGAGCATGACCGGATTCGCCCGCGCCTCAGGCGCGCATCGCGGGCGCAGCTGGAGCTGGGAGGTCCGCAGCGTCAACGGCAGGGGGCTCGACGTGCGCATGCGCCTGCCGCCGGGCGCCGACGCGCTGGAAGGCCCGGCGCGCGCGGCGGCGGCCGAGCGCCTGAAGCGCGGCTCGGTGACCGTAGCGCTGCAATCGAACCTGGCGGGCGAGCCGGCGCGCTATCGCGTCAACACCAAGATGATCGACGAGATGCTGAAGCTGGCGCGGCGCTTCAAGGGCAAGGTCGCCGCCGGCAAGCCGCGACTCGACGCGCTGATGGCCGTGCGCGGCGTGGTCGAGCAGGTCGAGGAAACGGAAAGCGACGCCGAGCGCGAGGCGCGCCAGGTCCTGATGCTGAAAAGTCTGGGCGAGGCGCTCAAGGCGCTGGCGGCCGCCCGCGCCGCCGAGGGCAAGCGCCTGGAGAAAATGCTGGTCGACAGGCTCGGCGAAATCGACGCGCTGGTCGTAAGCGCGGGCGCCACCGCGGCGGCGCAGCCCCAGGCGATCAAGGCCCGCCTCAAGGAACGCGTGGCCGAGCTGATGGCGGCGCAACCCGCCTTGCCGGAAGAACGGCTGCTGCAGGAATCGGCGCTGATCGCCGCGCGCGCCGATGTGCGCGAAGAGCTGGATCGGCTGATCGCGCACGTCGCGGCCGCGCGCGAGTTGTTGAAGCGTGGCGGGACGGTGGGCCGGCAGCTCGATTTCCTGTGCCAGGAGTTCAACCGCGAGGCCAACACGCTGTGCTCGAAATCCTCCGACATGGAGCTGACGCGAATCGGGCTTGACCTGAAGACCGCGATCGAGCAATTGCGCGAGCAGGCGCAGAACGTGGAATAGGGCGGGGCCGATGGAGCCGTATGTCCCCAAACGGCGCGGGTTGATGCTGGTGCTGTCGTCGCCCTCGGGCGCGGGCAAGACCACGATCTCGCGCCGCCTGCTCGAGCGCGATTCGAACCTCAGCATGTCGGTTTCGGTGACCACGCGGCCGAAACGCCCGGGCGAGGTGCAGGGCAGGGATTACCATTTCATCGATCTCGGCAGGTTCGAGGAACTGCGCGCCAAGCGCGAGCTGCTGGAATCCGCGAAAGTATTCGACCACTACTACGGCACGCCGCGCGCTCCGGTCGAGCAAGCGCTGGAGGCGGGCAAGGACGTGCTGTTCGACATCGACTGGCAGGGCACGCAGCAGCTCGCGGCCACGGCGCGCGCCGACCTGGTGGCCGTGTTCGTGCTGCCGCCCTCGACCGCCGAGCTCGAACGCCGGCTGCATACCCGCGCGCAGGATTCGGCCAAGGTCGTGGCCGGCCGCATGGCCCGCGCCGCCGACGAGATGAGCCATTGGCGGGAGTACGATTACATCGTCATCAACCGCGACCTCGACGACAGCGTGGCGGCGGTGCAGGCGATCCTGATCGCCGAACGCTATCGCCGCGACCGCCAGATCGGCCTGCACGAATTCGTCAAAGGCCTGCGCGAGGGGCAGTAATTCAGCCGCGCGCGTCCTCATGCTTCGACAGGCTCAGCATGAGGACAAAAGGAAAACCTCATCCTAAGCTTGTCGAAGGATGGGGTTTTCCATCGAGTGCCCCTGCCAGCGCGCAGAACTCGGCCACGCTCAGCTCTTCCGCGCGCCGCTCCGGCGCAATGCCCGCGGTTTCGAGCAGCGCCTGCGGATCGACGCCCAGCGACTTCAGGCTCTGGCGCAGCATCTTGCGGCGCTGGCCGAAGGCGGCGCGCGTGACCCGCTCCAGCTTCTCCACGTCCACGGGCTCCGGGTCGGCGCGCGGCCTAAGGCCGAGCACGCTCGACGTGACCTTGGGCGGCGGGGTGAAGGCGCGCGCCGGAATGTCGAACAGCTTCCGGGTCTCGCAGGCCCATTGCGCCAGCACGCTCAGCCGCCCGTAATCCTTGGTGCGCGGCCGGGCGGCGATGCGATCCGCCACCTCTTTCTGGAACATCAGCGTCAGGCCGGCATAATCGCGCGCGCGCTTCAGCCAGCCGACCAACAGGGGCGTGGCGATGTTGTAGGGCAGGTTGGCGACGATGTGGCGCGGCGCGGGAGCAAGCGCGGCGGGGTCGAGCTCCAGCGCGTCGCCCTCGACCACCTGAAGCCGGCCGGGATAGGCCGCGCCCAGTTCAGCGAGCGCCGCGATCGCGCGGCGGTCGCGCTCCACCGCCACCACCCGGGCCGCCTGCGTCTCCAGCAGCGCGCGCGTCAGCCCGCCGGGACCGGGACCGATCTCTATCACGCTGGCGCCGGAAAGCTCGCCCGCCTCGCGCGCGATGCGCCGCGTCAGGTTCAAATCGAGCAGAAAATGCTGGCCCAGCGATTTCACGGCCGTCAGGCCGTATCGCCGGATCACCTCGCGCAACGGCGGCAGGTCGGACGCGTCCAGCGGCTCAGATCCTCGGGTCGATGAACGCGGCCCGGCGCAGGTCGCGCAGATAGCGCCGCGCCATCAGATCGACGCGTTGCGCCGACAGCCGCTCGCGGATGTCGTCGCGGCTCGGCAGCGGCGCCGGCTCGCCGTCGTCGCGCGCGCAAACCATCAGCACCATCACCGTGGCTGCGTCGGCCTGAAGAGGCTGCGTCACTTGGCCGGGCTTCATCGGATCGATGATCGCCTGCAGCGGTCCGGGCAGCTCGTTCAACGCCAATTTGCCCAGATTGACGGAACGGCCGCGCGGCAGCTCCTTGATCGCCGCGTCGAAAGCATCGCAATTCTTGGCGCCCCGCGCCGCTGCGGACAGGCGGGCCTTGACATCCTCGATCTCGGCCGGCGGGGCGCGTTGCGGCAAAGGCAGCATGCCTTGGTGCAGGTCTATGCGCGGCGCGGCGCCATCGGCGCGGCGCCTTTCGATCAGCGCCATCAGATGGAATCCGCCGATCGTGCGGATCGGCTTGGAAATGGTGCCCGGCGGCATCTGCTTCAGAACCTCGTCGATCTGCTCGTCCAGCTGGCCCTGTTGCAACCAGCCCAAATCGCCGCCGCCGGCGGCGCTGGCGCTTTGCGAGAATTGCCGCGCCAGCGCGCCGAAGCGCGCGCCGCTCTGCAACTGGTCGATGATGCGCTCGACGTTGCGCATCACCTCGTCCTCCTGGTCGGGTGAATCGACCGTCAGAAAGATTTCGGCCACGTGCAATTCGGGCTGGCCGCGATTGGCCTCGATGCGCTTCAGCATCTCGTCCACCTCGTCGTCGCCAATATCGACGCGTGAGCGCACCTTGCGCTGCACCAGCTTCTGCCAGGCTAGGCCCGCCTCGACCTGGGCCGTCAGCGTCGATTTGGGCACGTCGTTGCTCTGCATATAGCTGTCCAACCCGCCGACCGGCATGTTGTTCTGTTTTTCCAAGTCGGCCATCGCGCGGTTGATGTCCTGCTCGGTGATCTTGATGCTGTTTTTGGCCGCTTCCTGCTTCTGCAGCTTTTCGTCGATCAAGCCGCGCAGCACCTGCTGCTGCAGGCGCTTGCGATTTTCCGGCGTGTCGCGCGTGTTGGTGGACGCGATCGTGAAGTGGATACGCGCGTTGAGGTCGAAGAATGAGATGATGTCGTCGTTGACCACGGCGGCGATGCGCTGCATGTCCTGCTGCGCTGAGGCCGGCCAGGCGAGCGCCAACGCCGCCGCCAGGACCGAGAGCCGCAAGCTTCCCAGTGCGCGCACCGAACGGGCTTTAGCCGTCATTTTTTGGTTCCGAGCGGGTTTCCGCCGTCGAATGTAGGACGATCGAAGCCGCCGGCCAAGGTGCCCAGCAGCTTGAAATTGACCTGCACATAGAACGTGTCGCCGGGCGACACCTCGGGATTCGACGTCAGCGAGCGCAACCAATTGAAATTCACCGCGAAACACTCGTCCTCGTAACTTAGGCCGGCGCCGTAATTCACCCAGCCCAGCCCATTCCCGTTGTTCAGGTCGCGGATGCCGTTGGCGCGTACGGTCCAGTTCTCGTCCACGCGCGAGGACACGACGGCGGAGGCTTGCTGCACACGGCCGTTCGAGAACTGGGTCGACGGCGCACGCAGATAAGTGCCTTGGACCTGCAGGATCGGCGGACCCAGGATCACCGACGTTTCGTTGCGGGCGACGCTAAAGTCTTCCTTGTCCAGCCGGAAGCGGGTGATCAGGTCGACAAACGCGATCGGCGAAACCTCAAGCCGGGCCACGTAGTCCGAGCGATGGCCGGCCATGCCGCTGCCGCTGGTGAAGACCTCGTTCTTGGCGACGTTGTAACTCTGGCCGAAGAACCCGGTCGCATAGCCGCCGCCCACGTGATAAAGGCCGGTGCGCAAGCCGTAGATGCCGCGGATGCCGCTATCCACTCGGTCGATGCCGGTGAATCGGTTGGCGCTGAACAGGCGCGTGTCGTCGAACTCGATATCGACGCTGTCTTCGTTCGGGATGCGGGCCGAGTTGTGGCCGTTGGGCGCCATGAAGGTTCCCAGCACCGGCTCGATCACCTGGCGGTATTCCTCGCCCTGGCGCACGAAGGGATAGCTCCATTGCGCGCCGAGCTGCGGGAACAGCCGCGCCGATGTGCCGTTATGCGTTTCGAACGGGCGGCCGGGATCCTGCACGTTCGAGGCGTTGTACAAATCGCTTTGCACCGAGGCCGAGAAGCGCCATACGTCGCCGATCGGCGTGATGTACGGCACCTGGTAGCCGCCGATCACCGAAACGCGCCGGCTGTCGGTGCCGTCGTTGCGGCCCAGCATCATGGTGTTGGCGTCCAGGCTCCAGCGTCCGCCATAGGGCGCGGCTTCGCTGAGGTAGTTGTAGTCCCACATCACGGGCACGTAGGGCATGGTTCGCCCGGTGTCGAAAGAGCGCAGGCCCTGGAAATAGTAAGAGTTGGCCGAAGCGTAGCTGCGGCCCATGAATCCCTCGACGAAGGCGTTCGAGGTAAGGGTCTGCGAATCGGTGAACAAGGTCGGGTTGGTGATGCGATAGAGCTGCAGGTAGGTCTTGTCGCTGGCGTACTGCGTATCGAAGCCCGTGCGCCAGTTCTCGTTGATGTCCCAGCGGCCGCGGCCGAAGATGTGGCCGCGCAGCTGATTTTCCTCGGTCTTGGGCGGATCGGTCTGTTCCAGCAGCGGCTGGATACCGCGGTCAGTGCGCGCCACGCTGCCGTCGAAGATCAGCCCGCCATGCGGGAACACCTGGCGGTACTCGCCGCGGCCCATCGGGCCCTTCTTGGAGCTGTATTGCGGGTCGAAGGTCAGGTCCTTGTCGTTGTCGATCACCCAGTAATACGGCACGCCGCTCATCACCCCGATTTCGGAGCCCACGATCGACGTCGGCGCCAGAAAGCCGCTTTGGCGCTTGATGGTCGGATCGGGATGCTGGAAATACGGCGTATAGGCGATCGGTACGCCGTGAAATTCCATGCGCGCGTCGTTGTAGCGGATGATATGCGCTTCCTCGTCGTGCACCATGCGGCCGGCCTTGATTTGCCACAGCGGCGCGCGCGAGGGATCGTCCTGGCAGGGTTTGCAGGGGCTGAACACGCCCTTTGTCATCTCGGTCAGATTGCCGCCGGTGCGCCGCGCGCCGTTGGCGGCGAAGCGCGAATTGTCGGTCAGAAGAATGCGGATGTCGCGGATCACGCCGTCCTTGAGCGCGTCGGTCAGCTCCATGTAGTCGGCGAAGATCACCTCGCCGGCCGGCTCGATGATGCTGACATTGCCGGAAGCCACCACCTGGCCGGTGCGCTGATTGTAGGTCACGGTGTCGGCCAGCAGCGTGCGCTCGGCCTGCACCACCTCGACATTACCGCGCGCGACATACAGGCCCAGCTCGCTGTCGAACGTAACCTCGTCCGCGGTCAGCAGCGCGGGTTCCTCCGATTTTGGCTGCGGCGGCTGACGGAAAACCGGCTCGCCCGGCGCCGGCGACCATTGCGCCAAAACGGGCGCGGGCCCGCTCGCGGTCGCCAGTGCCAGCAGCGCGGCGGCTATGAAAACGAGCCGCCGCATCACCCGTCCTCCAGATGCAGCAGCATCGCCGCGCCCAGCATCGAGCTGACGCCGGCCGGCGTCCAAGCCGCCAGGATCACCGGAATGGTGGCCGAAAGCCCCAGGGCGAACACGATGTCGGAGATGAAAAACAGCAGGAACCCGGCGACCACGCCGCCGCTGATCATGTAGGTGGTGCCGCCGCGCCGCGTGGGCCTGAGCGAGAACGTGGCGGCGATCAACACCATGGCGCATAGCAAAAGCGGCACGGCGAGCTGCGTATGGAAATGCAGCCGGTGCCGGTGCGCGGTGAACCCGGCCTTTTCCAGCGTGCCGATGAAGCTCTGCAGGTCCCAGAACGACATCGTTTCCGGCGAGGCGAAACTGTCCTGGATGCGTTCGATCGTCAGGTCGGTCATCAGCTCGTAACTCGACTGGAACACCGTCGGCAGGTCGGGCCGCGACAGGTAGACTTTCTCCAGCCGCCATATGCCGGGCGCCAGCCTGGCGCTGGCCGCGTCGATCCGGCGCACGAATTTGTCCAGGCCCTCGTACTGGACGACGATCACGTTCTGCAGCTCCAACGTTTTCTGGTCCATGCGCGTGGCGTGGATCACCGCCTGGCCGTTGTCGTCGCCCTGGCGCAACCACAATCCCGTGGCCGAAACCGACAGCGCGCTGACCTGGCCGCGGAAATAGAGGCTTTCCATCTTCTCGAACTGCGCCAGCATGGCCGAGGAGATCGGGCTGAACAGCCCGACCTGGATCACGCCCACCGCGGCCGAGATCGACAGTGCCGGCAGCAGAAACTGCCATACCGAGATGCCGGCCGATCGCGCCACCACCAGCTCGTTGCTGCGCGTCAGCCGCCAGAACGCGAACATGCCGCCGAACAGGATGGCGAAGGGCATCACCTCCTGTTCCATTTTCGGCAGCTTCAGTGTCGCCATCTGCAGGACGATCCAGATGGTGACGGCGTCCTTGCCGGTCGCGCGGCGCGTCAATTCGACCACGTCGAACACGAAGATCAGCGTCAGCAGCGTCATGAAAACGCCCGATACGCCGACCAGAAACTGGCGCGCGATATAGGCGAACAGCGTGGTCGACATGCGCATGGCCGCCCCGCTTGCCCTCAAGCCTCGGCCGGGCGGCGGACCGGCCGCGCGGGCCGAAGCGTCATCACCCAGGCGGACACGCCGGTCGCCAGCACCGGCAGCAGGTACATCGCGGGATGCACCGTCACGGTCTTGGCGCCCAGGTTTAGCAGGCTCATGCTCGCGGCCTGCAGCAGCACCACGGTGACGCAGGCCGCCAGCACGCGCATGGACTGGCCGCGGCGGTTGAAGTCGCCGTGCAGCAAGGCGCCCAGCGCCACCATGGTGAAGGCGATCGCCATCAGCGGCGAGGCCAGGCGGTTGTGCCCCTCGGCGATGATCAGCTTGCGGTATTTCCGGTCGGCCGGCGAATCGTCGGGGAAGAACAGCTCGTTCAGGAACCGCTCGCGCGGCTCGCGCCAGCGATCCTCGGACTGGATGCGGTCGGCGTTCATCTCGACCGTGTAGCGGTCGAAATACAGCAGCGACAGGCGATGGGTCTGGGCGTCGACCTCTTGCCGGTTGCCGTTCACCAGCAAGACGCGCGGGCCCTCCTCGGTGCGGATCAACGCGCCCGATTCCGACAGCAGCGTGACCGGGTGCTCGGGCTTGCGCATGTCGTGCACCAGGATGCCGCGCAGATTGTTGTCGGAATCGCGCTGGCGCACGTAGACGATCACGTTGTCCGCGACCTCGTTGAACGCGCCTTCCAGCAGCAGCACGTGGGAATATTCGTGCCGGATCGACCACTGCAGATCCTTGAACGCGTGATACGACGCCGGCAGGAAATAGATCGTCAGCGAATAGACGATGGCGGTGACGCCCAGGGCCAGATACAGCGCCGGCCGCGCCAGCGCCCATTGACTGAAACCGACCGCCCGGCAGACGATCAGCTCGCTGTCCATCGTCAGCTTGTTGTAGGTGAACAGCACCGATGCGAATATCGCCACCGGCAGCACGATCACCAGGAAGCGCGGCAGCAGCAGCATCGCCAGATACAGATACGTGGTCAGCGGCAGGCCGCGGTTGACGATCAGATCGACGAAACGCAGCGACTGCGTCAGCCAAATCGCCAGCGTCAGGCAAAGCGTGACGAAAAACATCACGCCGCCCACTTGGCGCAACACGTACTTGGTTATGCCATCCATGTTGTGGAACTATACCGCCGGCTTAATGTAATTCCTAGGAATCTAGGCCCTAACCCCTAGGAACTATTAAACTGTTGCCTATCACCCACAGGGCCGAAACTGATTCGTTGCAACGCAACATTGGCAACACGGCGGCCATCCTCCAACGCTAGAAGACGACAGGATTGCGGCGAACAGGTGGCCGTAACCAGCCCAAGCTGCGAGCGCCGCCACAATCTCAATAGCTTGTGGTTGACACCACAGTTTCACGTCGAACTGTGGTGCGTGAGCGGAACCGGGCTGGTAGTCTGCGCATGGTCATGGCGTGTCGCCGCGGCCCGCTCCGTTAAGCTTTGCCTCGAATCCAGCCAGCCCCCTCGTTCGCATGTTGTTCCATACGCAAGCGTTCCTCTTGGCCTTTCTGCCGGTCACGCTGGCGGCCTATTACGCGCTTGCCCGTTTCCCCGAGGGCCGGCGCTGGGCGATGATCGCCGCCTCGCTGGTGTTCTACGGCTATTGGGATTGGCGGCTGGTGCCGCTGCTGGTCCTGTCGGTCGCGATCAACTGGGCGCTGTCGCTGCTGCCGCCACGCGTCGCGTTGCGCGCGGTTGTGGTCATGGGCGTCGCGGCGAATCTCGCCGTGCTGGCGTTCTTCAAATACGCCGATTTTCTGGTCGGCAGCATCGAGGCGGCGCTGGGATTGAAACACGATCCCTTCGGCATCGTGCTGCCGCTGGGCATCAGTTTCTTCACGTTTCAGCAGATTTCGTACCTGGTCAATCTCGGGCGCGGCACGGCGCCGCGCTACCGGTTTTCGGATTACGCGCTTTGGGTGACGCTGTTCCCGCATCTGATCGCCGGGCCGATCATCCGCCATCACGAGATCATCGATCAGTTCGCGCTCGACCCGCTGCGCCCGGGATTGCCGGAGCGCCTGTCGCGCGGCTTCACGCTCTTGACGCTGGGCATCGCCAAGAAGGTGCTGATCGCCGACCAGCTCGCCGCCATCGCCGATCCGCTGTTCAACGCCGCGCATGCCGGCCGCGCCGTCGGCCTCGCCGAGGGCTGGATCGCGGGCCTCGCCTTTTCGCTGCAGATCTATTTCGATTTCTCCGGCTATTCCGACATGGCGATGGGCCTGGCCATGGGGCTCGGCCTGATGCTGCCGGTGAATTTCATGGCGCCCTACCGCGCCGCGTCGATCCGCGAGTTCTGGCGGCGCTGGCACATCACGTTGTCGCGCTTCCTGCGCGACTATCTCTACATTCCGATGGGCGGCAACAAGCTTGCGCCCGGCCACCGCGCCGCCGCTACCGTCGCCACGATGCTGCTGGGCGGGTTGTGGCATGGCGCGGGCTGGACCTTCGTCGCCTGGGGCGGGCTGCACGGCGCGGCCCTGGCCGCCAACCAAGCCTGGTCCGCCAAGGGCCACGCCATGCCCGGCTGGCTCGGCTGGATCTTGACCATGCTGGTCGTGGTCGTGGGCTTCGTGCTGTTCCGCGCGCATGATTTCGGTTCGGCCGCGACGATCATCGCCGGCATGGCCGGTGCGCAGGGGCTGGGCCCCGTTTCGGGCGCGGTGCGCCCGGACTGGACCGAGCTTGCGACGATCCCCGTCGCGGGCCTGCTTGCGACCATCGGCCCGCCTGCGCATGTCCTGGCGCTCGAGCGCTTGCGGCCGCGCCCCTGGATCGGCGCGATCGTCGCGCTGGCTTTCGTCTACCTGCTGATCGAGGTGGGCGGCGGGCGCAATACAGAATTCATCTACTTCCAATTCTAGAGCGACGCGCGTGGCAGGCTGGACCCGATACCTGAAGATCGCGGCGGCGACAGCGCTCAGCGCGGGCCTTTCGCTTTACGCCCTGTTGCTGGTCGTCGACGGCTACGACACGGTGTGGTTCTCGCCCAACTTCGACCGCGAGCCCGTGACCAGCAACCAGCGCTTCTCTTTCCCCGCACTGGCGCGCAAGCAGAAATTCGACAGCGCCATCGTCGGCACCTCGACCGCGCGGTTGCTGCAGCCGCGCCTGCTCGATCCGTTGTTCGGCGCGCGGTTCGTGAACCTGTCGATGAACGACGCCACGGCCTGGGAAGAAGCGCAGATCTTCAAGGTATTCCGCCGCCATCATCCCGATCCGCGCGCGGCGATCCTAGGCATCGACGTGGTGTGGTGCGAAGAGGGATCGGGCTATCGCAAGCTGACCCCGCGTCCGTTTCCCGCATGGATGTACGACTCGAACCGCTGGAACGACCTGTTGCATCTCTTCAATCGGCCGGCGCTCGAGGAAACCGGGCGCCAGCTCGCGTATCTCACGGGTCTGCGCAAAGCCAAATACGGCAAGGACGGCTATACCGATTTTCTGCCGCCCGATTCGGCCTATGACCTGGCGCGCGCGCAGCTGCGCATCTACGGCCTAAGCGGGCCGAAGCCGGTCCAGCCGGTGACACCACCGGTCGTGCTGTCGCCGGGCGCCGCCGCTCAGCTCAATTTCCCCACCCATGAGCTGCTGCGCGAAATGCTGGATGGCTTGCCGCCGGCGACGCTCAAGATATTGCTGGTAATGCCGTACCACATCCACAACCAGCCCGCGCCCGGCTCGCGCGCGGCCGCTGTTTGGACCGAGTGCAAGCGGCGGTTGGCGGCGATGGCGGCCGGTGCGCAAAACGCGCACGTCGTCGATTTCATGATCGAATCCGGCATTACCACGCGCGACGCCAATTATTGGGACCAGCTCCACTATACGCAGTCGGTGGCGGTCCAACTGACACAAGCCCTGGCTCAAGCGGTGAGCCAACGCCAGAACCAGCCTGGGCTGTACCGCTATTTGGGCCCGTCCCGCTGACGCCGCCAAACAGCCCTGCTATGGTCGTCCAGCCGGCTGCGGCCTAAGACGCTGCGCCGGTAGGATTTTTTCAGCCAGATCGATTCCGGGGACCCATGCTCAAGATCGCCTTCGCCGAACCCAAGCTGCCCGCTTCCGGCATCTACGCGGTCGCCGCCTCGGCCGACCGCACCCTGTCGCCCGAGGCGATCGAACTCGACAAGAAGCTGGGCGGCGCGCTGCGCCGCGCGATGAACGTCAGCCGTTTCACCGGCAAACGCGACGAGATCCTGTCCGTGCCGGCGCCGCTGGGCGCGGGCATCAGCCGCGTGGTGCTGTACGGCGCGGGCAAGGCGGAAGAGTTGTCCGACCTGAGGCTGCAGGGCATCGGCGCCGCGTTGGTGGCGCATCTGAACCACAACGGCGACGGTGAGGCGGCGGTGTCGGTCGGGCGTCTGGGCGGCGCCACGGGCACGGCGGCACAGCGCGCGGTCGAGCTGGCCTTCGGCGCAGTTCTGCGGTCCTACCGTTTCGACAAATACAAGACGCGCGAGAAACCCGAAAAGAAGCCGACCCTGAAGAAGCTTACCGTCATGGTCACCGGCGCGTCGGCCGCGCAGCGCAGCTTCATGACGCGCGAGAAAGTGGCCGAGGGCGTGTTCCTGACGCGCGACGTGGTCAGCGAGCCGCCGAACGTGATCTTTCCGGCCTCGCTGGCCGAACACGCGCGCGGTCTTACCAAGCTCGGCTGCGAGGTCGAAGTCCTCGGCGTCAAGGAGATGAAAAAACTGGGCATGGGCGCGCTGCTGGGCGTGGGCCAGGGCAGCGCCAACGAATCCCAGGTCGCCGCGATTTACTGGCATGGCGATCCCAAGGGACGCGACCGCAAGCCGATCGCCTTTTGCGGCAAGGGCGTCACCTTCGACACCGGCGGCGTCTCGCTGAAACCCGCGGCCGGCATGGAAGACATGAAATGGGACATGGCCGGCGCCGGCACGGTGATCGGCCTGATGAAGGCCTTGGCCGGACGGCGCGCGCGCGTCAACGCCGTGGGCGTGGTCGGGCTGGTCGAGAACATGCCCTCGGGCACGGCGCAGCGGCCGAGCGACATCGTGACCTCGATGTCCGGCCAGACCATCGAGGTGCTGAACACCGACGCCGAGGGGCGCCTGGTGCTGGCCGACGTGCTTTGGTACACGCAGGATCGCTTCAAGCCGCGCTTCATGGTCGATCTCGCCACGCTCACCGGCGCCGTCGTCATCGCGCTGGGGCACGAGCATGCCGGCCTCTATTCCAACAACGACGAGCTGGCCGAAAAGCTGATCGCGGCCGGCGCCGGCACCGGCGAATTGCTGTGGCGCATGCCGCTGGCCGAGGCCTATGACCAGGAAATCGACAGCGACGCCGCCGACGTGAAGAACATCAGTGGCGGCCGCGCCGGCGGCAGCATCGTCGCCGCGCAGTTCCTGCAGCGTTTCGTCAACAACACGCCCTGGGCGCATCTCGACATCGCCGGCATGGCCTGGTCGAAGAAGGACCACGGCGCGGTGCCCAAGGGCGCCACGGCCTTCGGCGTGCGGCTTTTGGACCGTCTGGTGGCCGACAACTACGAATCGTCGTGATCCGCCGACGGACCGGCGCACGCGGCGCACCGTGACCGAAATCCGTTTCTACCACCTCGAACGATCGACCCTGGAATCGGTGCTGCCCCGCATGCTGGAACGGGTGCTGGAGCGCGGCCAGCGCGCGCTCGTGCTGTTGGGATCGAAGGAACGGCTGGAGGCGGTGAACGCCTGGCTTTGGACCTATGGCAAGGAATCGTTCCTGCCGCATGGCGTGCCGGAGGACGGTTTCAGCGCCGACCAGCCCGTGTTGCTGGCCTCGGCCGACCAGCCCGCCGCCGCCGCCAACGCCAACAACGCCGAGGTTCTGTTCCTGGCGGACGGCGCGCGAACCGACGAGCTGGCGCGTTTCAAGCAATGCGTCGAGCTGTTCGACGGCAGCGACGAAGCCGCCGTGACCGCCGCGCGCGAACGCTGGCGCGGCTACAAGGAAGCCGGGCACCAGCTCACGTACTGGCGCCAGACTGGCGAGGGTTGGAAGCAGGAAGCGCAGGGGTGACTCCTTGCCCCGCTTCAGCGGGGAGGGGAGCAAGCAAGGCAGGCGGGCGAGGGGGGCTAAGCAGCCTTGGTCTGTTCGCCCGGCGCGCCGAATAGCGGCAGGAACACGCGCACCGTGGTGCCGACGCCGAGCTCGCTCTGAAGCTCGATGCGCCCGTCCTGCAACTCGGTCAGCGCCTTGGCGATGGCCAGGCCCAGCCCCGAGCCCTTGTCGCGGCGCGTCAGTATGTCGCCGGCTTGCATGAAGGGCTGCATCAGCCGCGGCAGGTCCTCTTCCGCGATGCCGGCTCCGGTGTCGCTGACGCTGAACGCGCAGAAGCCCTCGGCCGGTTGCAGGGCCAGCGTGACCCTGCCGCCGTCGGGCGTGAACTTGATCGCGTTCGACATCAGGTTCAGCAGGATCTGGCGCGTGGCCAGCACGTCTACGTGCACCGCCACCGGCTGGTCCGGCAGTTCCATCCCGACGGCCACGCCGCCGCGCGCGGCGGTGGCCTGCAGCATGTCGGCGCAATAGCGCGCGATCTCGACTGCGTCGTGCTTCTCGCGCAGCAGATCCATGCGGCCCGCCTCGATACGCGACAGGTCCAGCAACTGGTTGATCAGCGACAGCAGGTGCTGGCCGCTCGAGCGGATGATGCCGACATATTCGATGTATTTTGCGTTGCCGAGCGGGCCCATCTTCTGGGTTTCCAGCACCTCGGAGAAGCCCATGATGGCGTTGAGCGGCGTGCGCAGTTCGTGCGTGATCGAGCGCAGGAACGAGGTTTTGTACGCGTTGGCGCCTTCGGCGTCGATGCGCGCGGCCTCCAGCTCCGCATTGGCCGCGGCGATCTCGGTGCTTTTCTGGTGCAGCAGCGTCCGCGCGGCTTCCATCTCGCGCATGCTCCGTTCCAGCGCGCCGCCGCGCCGGCGCAGCTCCATTTCGCTGGCCTTGATCGCGGTGATGTCGGTCAGCACGCTGGCGACGCTGCCGTCGCGCGTGGGGGTCTCCGTCAACTGGAACCAGCGGTGATCGTCGGTTTTGAACTCGGTGCGGATGCCCAGCTCCGGCCGGCCCGACAGCAATTGCTCAAGCCACAGGCGGGCATCGCCGATCGGCCGCACGCGGCCGGCCTCGACCGCGTCTTCCATCGCGCGGTCATAGGCGATGCCGGGCTCAAGCTTCCCGTCGGCGGCGAACAGCCGCGCGAAGCGGTCGTTGCAGGCCATCAGGCGGTCGGACCGGCTCCACAGCGCAAAGCCGTCGCTGGCGCCGTTGATGGCGTCCTCCAGCCGCAGGCGCTGGCGCACCGCGTCGGTGATGTCGACCCACAGCAGCACGCTGCCGCCGTCCGGCGTCTTGCGCTCCTTGATCTGCAGAGAGCGCCCGTTGCTCAGGCGCATCTCGCGCGCCTTGGTCGCGCGGGAGCGATGCTCGGCCAGGCGCTGGCGCGCCCACAGCGCGGGGTCGCGCTGCGCGGTTTCGTCGTCCACGTCGCCGTCCCTGGCGATCGCCAGCGCGATTTCCTCGAAGCCCAAGCCCAGAAGCGGCTCGATCCGCTTGAAGCAGGGATAGAGGTAGCGGAAATGCTCGTTGGCGTAGATCAGCCGGTCGTCGCGGTCGAACACCGTCAGCGCCACGCGCAGGCAATCGAACGCCGCGGCGATGCGCGCGTCCGAAAAGCCGGAATGCTCGACGGGCGTGTGGCCCGGTTGGACGGCAGCCATGGACTGTCCCTTCGGCCTTAGCGGCCCATTCGTTAGTCAGGCCATTAGGATGGCTTGTTCAAAGTTAATATTTAGTAAACGCGCTAAATGTTTGGCAATAAAAGAAAATATTATTGAATTTCAAAGACTTGAGTCTATCTGTTTTGCCGCCTCCAGGGCGTGCTGGGCCTTGAACCAAGCCTCTTCGGCCGTCGCCAGATCGCGGTTGAGCTGGCCCAATTGCCTTGTGGTCTCCGTCACCTTGTCCGGCGCGCCGTCGTAAGCCCTGGGGTCGGCCAGGGTCGCTTCCAGCGCCTGCTTCTGGCGATGCAGCCGGTCGAGCGCCGCCTCGGCCGCCCGGGCCGCGTCGCGCAGAGGCTTGAGGCGCGCCCGCGCTTGGGCGGCGGCGCGGCGGTCGTCCTTGCGGCTCGGCTCGCGCTGTTTCGCCGGCGCCTCGCGCTTCTCGGCGCGGCGTTCCTCGGCAACGCGCTTGCGGTAGTCCGCCAAATCGCCGTCGAACGGCTTGCAGGTTCCCTCCGCCACCAGCCACAGCCGGTCGCAGGTCGCGGCCAACAGGCGCGGGTCGTGGCTGACGATCATCACCGCGCCCTCGAACGCGTTCAGCGCCGTCATCAGCGCGTCGCGCGCCTCGATGTCCAGGTGGTTGGTCGGCTCGTCCAAGAGCAGCATGTGCGGCGCGTCGTAGGTGATCATCGCGAACAGCAGCCGCGCGCGCTCGCCGCCCGACAGATCCTGCACGCGGCGGTCGGCGCGATCCTTGCTAAAGCCGAACCGGCCGAGATGCGCGCGCACCGCGGTTTCGTTCTTCTGCGGCATCAGCTCGGCCATGTGCTGATAGGCCGTGCGCTCCGGCGCGAAGGCGTCGGCCTGGTCCTGGTCGAAATAGCCGACGCGCAGCTTCGCCGGCCGGCGCAGCGATCCGGTCTGGGTCTGCAGGCGGCGCGACAGCAGCTTCAGCAGCGTGGTCTTGCCGTTGCCGTTGGGGCCCAGAAGCCCGATGCGGTCGTCCATGTCGATGCGCAGATCGAGTCGCTCCAGCACCGGCTTGCCGGACGCGTAGCCGACCGCGGCGTCCTCGAGCGTCAGCAGGGGCGGCGGCAGGATTTCCGGGTCGGGAAAATCGAACGCGATCTCCTCATCTGGCATGATCGCCGCGACCGGCCCCAGGCGCTCGATCATCTTCAGGCGGCTTTGCGCCTGACGCGCCTTGCTGGCCTTGTAGCGAAAGCGATCCACGAATTCCATCATGTGCCGGCGCTGCGCCATCTGCTTGGCCGATTGCTGGGCGCGCAACGCCAGGCGCTCGGCCCGCGCCGTCTCGAAGCGGTCGTAATCGCCGCGGTACAGCGTTAGCTTGCCGCGATCGATATGCACGATTTCCTCGACCACGGCGTTCAGCAGTTCGCGGTCGTGGCTGACCAGGATCAGCGTGCCGGGATAGGCGGACAGGAACGATTCCAGCCAGAGTCTGGCTTCCAAGTCCAAATGGTTGCTCGGCTCGTCCAACAGCATCAGATCGGGAGCCGAAAAAAGCACGGCCGCCAGCGCCACGCGCATGCGCCAGCCGCCGGAAAAATCCGACAGGGGTTGCCGCTGCTTTTCCTCGTCGAAGCCCAGACCCGCGAGAATCGTCGCGGCGCGCGCCGGCGCGGATTGCGCCGCGATGGACGCGAGCCGGTCGTGGATCTCGGCGATGCGCCCGGGCTCGTGCGCGATCTCCGCTTCTTCCAGCAGCTGGGCGCGCTCGGTGTCGGCCGCCAGCACGAAATCGATCAGGCTTTGCGGGCCGTCGGGCGCGGCCTGCGCCAGATACCCGAGCCGCGCGCGCGCCGGAAACTCCACCGATCCGCCATCGGGCTGAAGCTCGCCCCGGACCAGGGCCAACAGCGTGGACTTACCGCTGCCGTTGCGGCCCACGAGCCCCACCCGATGCCGGTCGGGAATCGCCACGGCCGCGCGCTCGAACAGCGCGTTGCCGCCATAGCGGAAGGTCAGGTCGTTAATATGGAGCATGGCGGGGCGGTTGATAGCACAGAAGCGGGCGGCCTAGACCGTTGCCAGCCCCGCGTTATCCGATGGCGGGCTGTTGCCAGCCCT
>JAHFPH010000036.1:0-6372 GCA_023266845.1 Rhodospirillaceae bacterium | reverse complement strand
TGGCGGGCTGTTGCCAGCCCTTCTATGGCCGACTATAAGACCGCACCCAAAATCAAGAATGCTTTCGGGAGCCTGCCGCCATGGCCGTCGAGCGCACGCTGTCGATCATCAAGCCGGACGCCACGCGCCGGAACATCACGGGCAAGATCAACGCCAAGCTGGAGGAGGCGGGCTTGCGGATCGTTGCGCAACGCCGCCTGCGGCTCAGCAAGACTCAGGCGGGCGCGTTCTACGCCGTGCACAAGAAGCGGCCGTTCTACAAGGACCTGGTCAAGTCCATGACCTCGGGGCCGGTCGTGGTTCAAGTCCTCGAGGGCGAGGGCGCGGTGCAGAAGAACCGCGACGTGATGGGCGCGACCAACCCTGCCAATGCCGCGCCCGGCACGATCCGCAAGGACTTCGCCGAGTCGATCGAGGCCAACTCGGTGCACGGTTCGGACAGCGCCGAGAACGCCGCGCAGGAGATCAAATTCTTCTTCAAGAAAAGCGAAATCGTCGGCTGAACTAGTACAGCCGTTTCCTGTAGCTTTCCTCGACCGCCGCCTCGGCCTTTTCCACCGACAAGCCGCCGATCTGGTCGGCGATCATGCGGCCGAGCGAGGGAATCTCGCCGGGCCTAGCGCGGTAATCCGCGCTCCACAGCCGCGCGCGCTTCAGCGCCTTGCCGCAATGCAGGAAGACCTCGCGCACGTCAACCACGACCGCCACTTTCGGGCGCTTGCCCTGGACCTCGGCCTTCGCCAGCAGCGCCTCGTCGCGCGAAACCCGCGCGGTGCCGTTCACGCGCAGCGTTTCGTCGATGCCGGGAATGAAAAAGATCAGCCCCACCTCGGGCGCGTGCACCAGGTTCGACATGGTGTCGATCCGGTTGTTGCCCGGCCGGTCGGGGATCGCCAGCGTCTTGTCGTCGATCACCTGCACGAAGCCCGGCGCGTCGCCCCGCGGGCTGACATCGGTGCCCTTGCCCGGGCGCGTCGAGCCGATCACCAGGAACGGCGAGTGGGCGATGAAATTGCGGCAGTGCTGGTCGAGACGGTCGAGCTGCTTTTTGACCGCCAGGTCGGACGGTTCGGCGAACAGCGTCCTTAAACCCTGCTCGTCGCGTACCGGCGCGTCGTCGGCCATCAGGTGAGGAAATAGGCCATCAGCAGCAGTACGGCCACGATCACGGGGATCACGACCTGCAGCAGCCGGCAGAAGAAGTTCCAGGTCTTGATATGCGGCGTCAGGTCGAATTCGTGCGTGCCGTGCGGTTCGGCGGCCATGCGTGACCCTCCAATCGATGTCTGGGCAGGCGAAAATAGTACGAAGCGGGGCCCGATTCCAAGCCCCGCCTAAGCGGGGCAGCCGCCAAGTCCCGTTTAGGCGTCAGCGATCTCCACTTTATCGCCGGCCACCCGGACGCGTCCCTCGGCCACCAGCTTCAGCGCCATCGGATAAAGGCGGTGCTCGGCCTTGAGTACCCGCGCGGCCAGCGTGTCGGGCGTGTCGCCCGGCTCTATCGGCACCTCCGCCTGGGCGATGACCGGTCCGGTATCCATCTCCGCGCGCACGAAATGCACGGTGCAGCCCGCGACGCGCTTGCCCGCCGCGATCGCGCGCGCATGCGTGTCGAGCCCGGGAAACTCCGGCAGCAGCGAGGGATGGATGTTCAACATCCGGTCGCGCCAGGCTTCGACGAATTCGGGCGTCAGCAGGCGCATGAACCCGGCCAGGCACACGAGCTCGACGCGGGCCTCTTTCAGCGTCTTGTCCAGCGCCGCGTCGAACGCCGCGCGGCTGGGAAAATCCCGGTGCGCGATCATGCGCGCGGGGATGCCGGCGTCTTTGGCGATGGCCAGCCCGCCGGCATCGGCGCGGTTGCCGATCACCAGCACGATCTCGGCGGGATAGTCCTTCGCTTTTGCCGCGTCGATCAGCGACTTCATGTTGCTGCCGCGCCCGGAAATCAGCACGCCGACGCGCCGCCGCGCGCTCATGCGCGGTTCCAGGCTTTCTCGGTCCCCGTGACGACCGCCGCCGGCTCGCCTTTGCTCTTTTCGACGACACCGATGCGGTGCACGGTCTCGCCCGATTTCCTCAGCGCCTTGGTCACCGCCGCTTCGTCCTTCTCGCCGACCACCGCGATCATGCCGATGCCGCAATTGAAGGTGCGCAGCATTTCCCGGTCCGCCACGTTGCCCGCGCGGCGCAGCCAGTGGAACACCTCCGGCAGGCGCCACGCGCCGGCGTCG
Source organism: Rhodospirillaceae bacterium (assembly GCA_023266845.1). GTDB lineage: Bacteria > Pseudomonadota > Alphaproteobacteria > JAEULC01 > JAEULC01 > JAEULC01. The sequence goes on along the minus strand of JAHFPH010000036.1, from coordinate 4,138 downwards.
ATCGCCGCCATCGTGCCCTTGGGCAGAACGCGCGGTGTGTTCTCGACGATGCCGCCGCCCGTGATATGCGCCAGGGCCTTGATGCCGCCGGCGCGAAATCCCTTGGCGCTGAGCGCTTTCAGCAGCGGCTTCACGTAGATGCGCGTCGGCGTCAACAGCGCCTCGCCCAGGCTCGCACCCTCGGCGAAGGGCGCGGGGGCGTCGTAGCCGAGATTGGCGTCGGCGACGATCCGGCGCACCAGCGAGAAGCCGTTGGAATGTACGCCCGAGGAAGCCAAGCCCAGCACCACGTCGCCGGGCCTGACCGTAGCGCCGGTCAGCGCCTTGCTGCGCTCGACCGCGCCGACCGCGAAACCCGCAAGGTCGTAATCGCCGACCGCGTACATGCCCGGCATCTCGGCGGTCTCGCCGCCGACCAGCGCGCAGCCAGCGATGCGGCAGCCCGTGGCGATGCCCGCGATCACTTTCTGCGCGACACCCACCTCAAGCTTGCCGCTGGCGAAGTAGTCGAGAAAGAACAGCGGCTCGGCGCCCTGCACGATCAGGTCGTTCACGCTCATCGCCACCAGGTCGATGCCGACCGTGTCGTGTTTGCCGGCGGCGATGGCGACTTTGAGCTTGGTGCCGACCCCGTCGGTCGAGGAAACCAGCAGCGGGTCCCGGTAGCCGGCGGCCTTGGGGTCGAAAAACGCGCCGAATCCGCCCAACTGCACGTTCGCGCCGGGCCGCCTGGTGGAACGCGCCAAGGGCTTGATCGCCTCGACCAGCGCGTCGCCCGCGTCGATGTCCACACCTGCGTCCCTGTAGGTCCGGCTGGCTATGGCGTCCTCGTCGGGCTTCCAGTAAGAAGGATTGGTCGCCCGGACGGCCGCCGACGCTTGGGGAGGGCGGGGCCGGCTTCGGGCGCGCCGACAATACTGTTTCCGGGATGGTTTGCAATGGCCGCGGACGGAAGGCGGGGCCTTAGTCTCGCCGTTGCCGCATTGGCGCTGGTAGGCGTCCTGGCCCCGGCATCGGGCGCCGAAGACGACGACATCTACACCGTGCGCGACGTCCCGGTGGACGCCACCGCCGACAACGCCGCCGCCGCGCGCGCCCGCGCGTTGGCCGACGGCCAGCGTCGGGCGTTGCAGCGCGTGTACGACCGCGTGACGCTGGAAGAAGATGCCAAGCGCCTGCCGCGCTCGAACGATCGCGGCATCGAATCGCTGGTCCAGGCGCTCGAGGTGGACCGCGAGCGCACCTCGAAGGTGCGCTATCTCGCCAGCCTTACCGTCCGCTTCAAGGCCGACGAAATGCGCGAGCTGCTGCGCCAGGCCGGCGTGCGCTATGCCGAGACGCGCGGCAAGCCGGTGCTGCTGCTGCCGGTGTATCAGGAAGGCGACGACGCCATGCTGTGGGACGACGCCAATCCGTGGCGCCGTGCCTGGAACGCGATTCCCACCGGCGATGGGCTGATCAGCATCATCGTGCCGATCGGCGATCTGACCGACGCCGACACGATCGACGCCAAAACCGCGCTGGAAGGCGACAGCGAACGACTGGGCGCGATCGCCGCGCGCTACCGCGCGGGCGAGGTGGTCGTGGCCGTGGCTAAGCTGGTCGAGAATCCGGACACCAAGGCGCAGACCCTGGAAATTACCACCGCCCGGCGCGGCTCCGCCCTGGGCGAGTCGGCCCAGCTTGCCCCCGTGGCCGCGCCCGTACCGGTGGACACGCCCGTGGCGGTCGAGAAACTGCTGATGGCGGCGGCGCAGCGCCTGTCGCGCCGTGTCGAGGACGACTGGAAGCGCGCCAACCTGATGAGCTTCGGTGGCGAGCAGCAATTGCTGCTGTCCCTGCCGCTCGGCGGCATCGGCGATCTGGTCGAGGCGCGCAAGCGTCTGAGCGAGCTGCCGGTGGTAAGGCGGGTCGACGTCATGGCGTTGACCCCGCGCGTCGCGCGCCTGGCGGTCACCTTCAGCGGCGGCGCGCCGCAGCTTCAGGCGGCGCTGGCGCAGAAGGACATGACGCTGATCCCGCAGCCGCCGGATTGGACGCTGACCATCGCCGGCAAGACCGCGCCAGCCGCGCCGGGCGCCGAGGCACAGCCGCAGAGGGCACAGTGATCGCCTCTGACCTGCGCCTGGCGCTGCCCAACCTCATCTCGCTCGCCCGGCTCTGCGCCGTGCCGGTGACGATCTACCTGATCATCGCGGGCGAGCTTTCCTGGGCGTTCTGGCTGTTCGCCGCCGCCGGCGTGTCCGACGCGATCGACGGATACCTGGCCAAGCATTTCCGCGCGCGCAGCGTGATCGGCGGCTATCTCGATCCGCTCGCCGACAAGGCGCTGCTGGTCAGCGTGTACATCACGCTGGGAATGCAGGGGCACCTGGCGGCATGGTTGGTGATACTGGTGGTGTTCCGCGACGCGCTGATCGTCGCGGGCATCGCGCTGTCGCATGCGCTGGGCCACCCCTTGCAAATGCGGCCGTTGATGGTCAGCAAGGTCAACACCGCCCTGCAGGTGACGCTCGCCGGCATGGTGCTGCTGCTGCACGGGTTCAAGATCGACGGCGGCTGGACGCTGGCGGTGCTGACCGCGCTGACCGCGGCCACCACGCTGATCTCCGGCGCGGCCTATGTGGTGCTGGGCCTTAGGGGCGCGGCGCGCATCGAGGGAGCGTCGCCGTGAACCCCGCGCGCCATTTCTGGTTCTGGCTGGCGGCGCTGGCCGTCTTCCTGCTGGCGCTGTACGAGCTGGGCGCGGTGCTGACGCCCTTCGTCGCGGGCATGGCGGTCGCCTATCTGCTGGACCCGGTCGTCGAACGCCTGGAGCGCAAGGGACTGTCGCGCACCTGGGCGACGACGCTGGTGACTCTCGGGTTTGGCCTGTTGGTGCTGGCCGTGCTGCTGGTGGTGGCGCCGGTGCTGGTCGGCCAGATCGCCGGCTTCGCGCGCCGCCTGCCGCAATATGTCGACGCACTGCGCGCCCGCGCCCTGCCGTTGGTCGACCTGGCCAGGGACGCGCTGCCGCCGGGCACGGTCGACAAGCTGCAATCCGCGGCCATGGACTATCTCGCGCCCGCCGCCAACTGGCTGGCGCAAGTGGTGCTGCGGGTGATCGGCGGCGGGGTGATGCTGGCGAGCCTATTGTCGCTGGCGGTGATCACGCCGGTGATCGCCTTCTACATGCTGCGCGACTGGCCGCGCATCGTGGCGCGCGTCGATTCCTGGCTGCCGCGCCGCCATGCCGAAACCGTCCGTGAGCAAATCAGGCTGGTGGACCGCACGCTGTCGGGCTTCCTGCGCGGCCAGGCGATGGTTTGCCTGACGCTCGGCTGCTTTTACGGCCTGGGCTTGAGCCTGGTCGGGCTCGATTTCGGCTTGTTCGTTGGAATGCTGACCGGCTTCGTCTCCTTCGTGCCGTATTTCGGCATGGCGCTGGGGCTGATCGTCGGCGTGTCCCTGGCGCTGGTGCAGTTCGCTGCGTGGCATGGCGTCGCGCTGGTCGTGGCGGTGTTCGCGGCCGGCCAGTTGCTCGAAGGCAATTTCCTGACGCCGCGTTTGGTCGGCGACCGCGTCGGCCTGCACCCCGCCTGGATCATCTTCGCGCTGCTTGCCGGCGGCGCGCTGTTCGGCTTCGTCGGCATCCTTTTGGCCGTGCCGGCCGCGGCGGTGATCGGCGTCGGCGTGCGCTTCGCCCTGCAGCGCTATCTCGCCAGTTCCTATTATCTGGGCGGCGGCGGGGAGGGTCGGTGAGCCACACCCCGCAGCTCGTCCTGGCGCTGGACCATCGCCCGTCGCACAGCGCCGATGATTTCATCGTCACGCCGTCGAACCGGGCGGCCGCGACCTGGATCGAGCGCTATCCAAATTGGCCCGCGCCGCTCTTGGCGCTGTCGGGACCGGCGGGCAGCGGCAAAAGCCACCTGCTGCAGGTCTGGCGCGCGCGCGCCGCAGCCCGCGTGCTCGATCCGCGCGCGCTCGACACCGGCGCGCTGCCGCGCCTGCTGGGCCGGGCGCGCGCCGTGGCGCTTGATCTCGGCGCGGCCGGACCCGCGGCGCTGGACGAGCACGCGCTGTTCCATTTGTACAACTTGATGAGCGAACGAAGCGGGCATGTGCTGCTGGCCGCGCGCGAGGCGCCGTCGCGTTG
>JAHFPH010000159.1 GCA_023266845.1 Rhodospirillaceae bacterium | reverse complement strand
GACGACATGGTAACCACGCAAGACACGCCCGGCTTCACACCCGCCAGCTTCTGGGTGCGCTGGCGCGGACCGATCCTGTTCGTTTCGCTGGGCCTCAATCTGTTTCTGGTCGGCGTGATGGTCGGCGGCTGGTGGCATTCGCATCGTGGCATGCATCGCCAAATGATGATGGCGCAGCAAGGCGCGATGATGGGCGAGTATCGCGGCGGCCCGATGGGCCCGCCGGTGATGATCGCGGTGCGCGAGGCGGTGCAGCGCCTGCCCGAGGCCGACCGCAGGGTGTTCGAGGACGCGATGGCCGCCCAGCGCGGGCAAATCATGGAGATGCAACAGGACGTGCGCCGCGCCCGGCTCAAGGTGAACGACGCGATCCGCGCCGAGCCGTTCGACGCCAAGGCGATGACGGATGCGCTGGCCCAGGTGCGCGAGAAACTCCAGGCGATTCAGGTTCGCATCCACACGACGTTCGTCGAGGCGGTTTCGAAGTTGCCGGCCGACAAGCGCCGCGACCTGGCTGAATCGATCGCCAACATCAGGATGCGCCAATAATGGCCCTGCCGCCGAACGCAGCCGTCGGCGGCTTGGTCGCCGCCGCCCGCTTCGGCCTTGGGCCGGCCCCGGGCGAGATCGCCGAGGCCGCCCGCGATCCGCGTGGCTGGGTGCTGGAGCAATTGCGGCCGCAATCCCTGCCGCGCGAGCTAGCCGGGCTTCCGACCGGCATCGACGAGACGCGTCTGTTCCTGTTGCGCCGCCAGTCTCTGGCCCAGGCGCGCCTGGCGCCCCGCCCGTCGATGGAAGACGAAACGCAGCCCAAACTTCAGCGCGAGATCCGGCAGGCGCGTCAGCTGCAAACGCCACCGCAATCGCAGACGCAACCGCAGACCGCGCCGGGCGTGTTCGGCGACGGGCTGGCGCGCGAGACCTATCTGCGCGAGGCGGCGCAGCGCGTCTTGGCCCAGGCGAACAGCCGGGCTCCGGTTTTCGAGCGTCTGGTCGCGTTCTGGTCGAACCATTTCACGGTTTCGGTGCAGCGCCCGCCGGTGCTGGGGCTCGCCGGCGCGTTCGAGCGCGAGGCGATCCGGCCTTACGTGTTGGGCCGGTTCGAGGACATGCTGCTGGCGGTCGCCCGCCATCCGGCGATGCTGCTTTATCTCGACAACGCCCAGTCGATCGGCCCGAATTCGCGCTTCGGCCAGGCGCGCGAGCGGGGCTTGAACGAGAACCTGGCGCGCGAAATCTTGGAGCTGCACACCCTGGGCGTGAACGGCGGCTACGCGCAGCACGATGTGCGCGCGCTGGCGATGATCCTGACCGGCTGGTCGATCGCGCGGCCGCAGGACGACCGGCCCGGCGCTTTCATGTTCCGCCCCCAGACCCACGAGCCGGGCGACAAGCGCCTGCTGGGCCAAAGCTACAGCGGCGGCGAGAGCGAGGCGGTGAAGGCGCTAGGCGACCTTGCGCGCCATCCATCGACCGCCAGGCACATCGCCGCCAAGCTGGCGCGCCATTTCATCGCCGACGACCCGCCGCCGGCGAGCGTCGCGCGCATCGCCGAGGTTTTCCAATCGACCGGCGGCGATCTTGGCGCCGTATCGCGCGCCGTGGTCGCCGAGGACGCGGCCTGGGACAAGCCATTGTCGAAACTCAGAAGCCCGAACGAATTGGTCGTGGCGGCGCTGCGCTTGACCGGCGCCGGCGCCAAGCTGGAGCAGCGCCCGCTGGTCAACGGCTTGCGCCGCTTGGGCCAGGCGCCCTTCGCCGCCCCCTCGCCCGCCGGCTGGCCCGACACGGCGCAGGACTGGGTGGCGCCCGAGGCGATGGTGCGCCGCGTCGAATGGGCCGGGCAGTTGGCCGCGCGCCTGGCCGCCGATCACGCGCCGCTCGATCTGTTCCATCAGTCGATCGCGCCCAGCGCGGGCGACGAGACGCGCCTGGCGGTCGAACGCGCGCCCAGCGCCCGCGACGGCATCGCGCTGGTCCTGGCCGCGCCCGAATTCCAGAGGAGATGAGCATGCTGACACGGCGTCATGTGCTGGCGGGTCTAGGCGCGGGCGCGGGCATAGCAGCCCTGCCGCTGCGCCTGGCGATGGCGGCGACGCCCGGCGACCGGCGTTTCGTGCTGGTGATTTTGCGCGGCGGCATGGACGGGCTGGCCGCCGTGCCGCCTTATGGCGACCGCGAGCTCAAGGAATTGCGGCGCGGCCAGCTGGCCATCGCCGAGCCGGGCCAGCCCGATGGCGCGCTGGACCTGGGCGGAAAATTCGGCCTGCATCCCGCGCTCGCTCCCTTGCACGAGTTCTACAAGCGTAACGAGATGCTGGTGATCCACGCGGCTTGCAGCGCGTATCGCGGGCGCTCGCATTTCGACGGGCAGGATGTGCTGGAATCGGGCGTGGCGACGCCGCATGGCGCGCGCGACGGCTGGGTCAATCGCGCGCTGGCGGCGCTGCAGGACCCGTCGGGAACGCGCCAGGGCCTGGCGCTCGGGCAAACCGTGCCGCTGGCCCTGCGCGGGCGGGTGCCCGTGGCCTCGTGGTCGCCCAGCGACCTGCCGGCGGTCGAGCCCGGGCTGATGCAGGCCATCGCCATGATCTACCAGCGCGACGCGCTGCTGGGCCCGGCCCTGGCCGAGGGATTGAAATCGCAGGCCTTCGCCGACGAGGTGATGAACGACGGCCAGCGCATGAACCAGGCGCCCGGCGCGGGCGCGCAGCAATTCAAGCAGGCGGCGGCCGCGGCCGGCAAATTGATGGCCCCCGCCAACGGCCCGAAACTCGCGGTCATGGATATCGGTGGCTGGGACACGCACGCCAACCAGGGCGGCGCGCGCGGCCGCCTGGCGAACGTATTGCAGATACTCGCCGAGGGCTTGAAGGACCTGGCCGACGGGCTGGGCCCGGCCTGGAGCAAGACCGTCGTGCTGGTGATGACCGAGTTCGGCCGCACCGCCGCGGTCAACGGCACGGGCGGCACCGATCACGGCACGGGCGGCGTGGCGTTCCTTCTGGGCGGTGCCATCGCGGGCGGGCGCGTGCTGGCGGATTGGCCGGGCTTGAGCGGCGGCAAACTGTTCGAGGGCCGCGACCTAATGCCGACCACCGATCTGCGCTCGGTCGCCAAGGCGTTGCTCATCGACCATCTCGGCGTGCCGGCGAAAGCGGTCGAGGCGCGCGTGTTCCCCGACAGCGCCGACGCGAAACCGATGGCGAGGCTGTTAAGGGTTTAAGGCGCGCGTACTCACAAACGAGATTCAGATCGGCCGCGGCGAGCAATGTCCGATTTGCGGCCGTCATCGGAACAAGTATCGTGGCCTGACTGGTTCCGGGTTGTGCCAACAGCGGAAGTCACCTGCCTGCTCCACTACTTTGGTTCGGTGCCATAGTCAGCCGGAGACGTGTCCTCGGATACCTCGAAGAATCCTTGCCCTTCCTCGTATTCAAGGGAACGCATAGAAAAGCACTCGCCAGGCATTGGCATCACCAAATGCCGAGCGTATGCTTACGAGGGATTGCGCGACGCGTTAGGCCAACTTGCGACGGCGAAAGGAGCAGTTCGACGATGGGCGCGTTCTATACAAGGGCTAGAGTCGTGTTTTTGCTGGTGGTGCTGTTGCTTGCTGCGCCAGTTGCAATGGCGCAGTCACAATCCGCGCCAGCCACGCCGCTGCGCTTGGTGTTGAGGGGCTACGATCCGGTGGCCTATTTCACCGACGGAAAGCCGACACCTGGCAAACCTGAGTTCGAGACGGAGTTTGACGGTGGCCGATATCGTTTCGCCTCGGCGCGCCATTTGGAGCAATTCAAAGCCGACCCCGACCGTTATCTGCCGCAATTCGGCGGTTCCTGCGCCGGAATGATGTCTAGGAACGTGAAGGTGGAGGCTGATCCGGAAAACTGGCTTTTGGTAGATGGGAAGCTGTATGTCTTCCTGGGGCCGGTCAACAAGCAGCGATCGCGCGAGGAGTTCGATCAGCTGGTCGCGTCGGCGCGATCTAACTGGCGGAATCTGAAAGACAAACCATTTCAATAAGCGCAGCTGTAGTTAGAAGCCTGCCTTTTTCAGGCCCTCTGCGAGTTTGCCACGTTGTTCCGGGTCAATTAGTCGCGATCCATAAGTTGCGGGATCAAAGTATGGATTTTGTCGCAAGGCGGTCGACACGGCCTGGGTTGCTTCCGTTTTGCGCCCGACTTCGGCATAGGCGGCCGCTAGGACGGGGGTAATGAACGCATACGACGGGTAGCGACTAGCGGCGCGTTCAAGCAAACGTATGGTGTCATCGAACCTTCCAGCTAGGTAATAGCCCAGTCCCAGGTTGAAGTAGACCGAAGGGAACGGGTTTGGGTCCAATGCCAAGCCGATCTCGGCGGATTTGATTGCCTCGGCAGTGCGGCCCATCCAAAGCAGCGTCGCGCCGCGTGAACCATACGCTTCCGCGTCGCTAGGATTTAATGCTAGCGCACGATCCATCTCGGCAAGAGATCGATCCAGCTGCTGATCGGCGGCGTAGACGCGCCCAAGCATGCGATGAGCGGCTGCGCTGTTGTCGTCCAGCGCTCGGGCCTTCAGCGCAAGGCTTTCTGCCTCTGCCAGCGTCTCGGCGACTGCATCGCTCCAGCCTAGCGTCGCAATGTCGTAGGTGGCGGCACTTAGCCACGCGTAGGCGTCTGCATAATTGGGATCGAGTCGAATCGCGAGCTGTAGCAGTCGGCGAGCGTCTCGATTCGTCGACCGCGTCGCGCGGAGCAGTAGTTCCCGAGCACGGAGAACAAGGTCATACGCATTTAAATTCTCTGGCCGCTTGGCGCCAGCGCGCTGCTGTTCCAGACGCGTCAGGTTGGTCGCTAGCGTGCCGGCTACCTTGCGTGCCACATCCTCCTGGAGGGCGAACACATCCTTCAGCTCCTCATCGAACCGTTGCGACCACAACAATTTGCCTGCGACAGCATCGGTAAGCTGCGCAGAAACCCGGATGCGCTCGTTAGCGCGCCGCACGCTACCTTCGACCAAATAGCGCACGCCAAGTTCACGGCCGATCTCCGCCGGTTTCGCCTTCTTGCCTTTGTACGGCAACACAGCGTTGCGGGCCATCACCGTGAGCCAAGGAAACCGCCCAAGCGCCGCGATTATGTCCTCGGTGACGCCATCGCTGAAGTATTCCTGTGACGCGTCGTCGCTCTGATTTGAAAATGAAAGGACCGCGATGCTCGGCTGTTGGCTTGTGTTGATAGCAACCAGGTCCGCTGTTGGTGGCCCCCAGCGCCACCACCAAGTCATGCCCGCGACAATGCACAGCAGGATTGCTGCCACAACGGCGACAGTTGGACGCCAGCGTCTCCGGTGCGCGATCCCAGCCGCACCGCCGAGGCAAAAAACTCGAAACGGCCGGTCGATGTTTTTTACCGTCTGCTCGCCCAGGTCGACACAAGGGCGGTCCAGATGGTCGCGCACATGGTCGTAAACCGTGGCGGAAAGAAAGACGGTGCCTGGCTCAGCCAACGTCTGCAGACGGGCGGCCACGTTTACTGCATCGCCATGAACGTCGTCGTCGGTGACGATGATATCGCCCAGGTTGACTCCTATGCGGAACTGCTGGCGACGATCGGGCGTCGTGCCAGCGGTTCGTGCGGCCATCCCGTCCTGGATGTCGACCCCGCAGCGCACGGCTTCGACGGGGCTGTCGAACGTGGCAATGAAGCCATCACCGGTGGTCTTCACCAATCGTCCGCGATGGCGCGCCACGGTTGGTCTAATCAGCTCTTGCATATGACCGCGCCATTCGATCAGGGTGCCTTCCTCGTCGGCGCGCATCAGTCGGCTGTAGCCGACCAGATCGGCGCAAAGCACCGACACCAGTCGACGGTCCGGCAGAGAGTCGCTCATTTGCCCCTTCACTGGCCGCCGATAAACCATCACACGGGAACCGGTGGCCAGCATCATTTAAACCGACCGACACCAATCTACCTAATTAGACCGCTATTGGCACAGTCCTCGGATGTTCTGCGTTTTCAAGCGTCAAGGTAGGCATCTATTATTCGACCAAAAACCTTTCCGTACCCACCGCCAAGATCGGGCTTTCCTCCAAGCGCGTGGAATGTCTCTTTAGGGTCAATATGCGAAGCACGCATCTCAAAGAGTTTTCGTCCGCTTCAGCGCGTATAGCCGACGCCCCCGGATTGTTGCGGGCTTACGCCGCCTCCACCCGTCTCGTCACGATGCTGATTTCCGAGGTCAGCGTGCGGTGGACCGGGCATTTATCGGCGATCGCCATCAGCGCCGCGATCTGCTCGGCCGATAGCGCTCCCTCGAGCGCGATGTCGCGCTCGATCCGGTCGACCAGGCCGATTTTGGTTTCGCAATCCGCGCAGTCCTGGGCATGGATTTTCGCGTGGCTGAGGCGCACCGACACGCGCGTCAGATTCCACCCCTTACGTTGCGCATACATGCGCACGGTCATCGACGTGCAAGCGCCAAGCGCGGCCAATAGATATTCATAAGGTCCGGGGCCCGCGTCGTCGCCGCCCGCGGCGACCGGCTCGTCCGCCGTCAGGACGTGCCGCCCCGACAGTATTTCCTGCGTGAACCGGCCCCTGCCGGTTTCGCGCACCAGCACGCCTGGATCGGCGATGTTTTGTCCGTTCATGGTCTTCTCCCCGTGCCGGGATGGATGCAGTGGGCTACAGCGCGTTCAGCGGCAGCCTCAGATAGACCATCCCGTTTTGTCGGAATCGGGCAGGCGTCCGGCCTGGATGTTCACCTGGATCGACGGCCAGATCAACGCCGCGCGCCCGGTCGCGGGATCGATCACGACATCGGAAAGGGCGCCGTTGTCGCGGCGAAAAGCTCCCGGC
>JAHFPH010000158.1 GCA_023266845.1 Rhodospirillaceae bacterium | reverse complement strand
GCTCCGGTTTCGGGGCTTGAATCAAGTTCATCCCGACGCCATCAACACCAAAAGGGCCTTTCTGGAATTACCCGCCAACCGGACCTATCGCGGACATGGCCCAAGCGACGCGCATGACCCACGTCGGACATTTGCGACGCCCTGCAGCGGTGCGGTTTTCTACTCCGAGCAGCCCAGCAAGACCTCACCCGAACCTGAGACGGGCATGGAAGGGCGCGATCCAAACCGGGGGTTCCCGCCTACCCGCTTTCTTGCTAGTGTCAGACGCTGCAGAAGTTATTTGTTCGTGGTGGAGGCGAGCAAAATGAGAACTTTTGTAAGACTCTGCTTTTCGTGCGTTGGCTTGTTTTTGTTTGTTGGAGCTGCTCACGCTCAACAACCGCCAATAAAGGTCGGATATGCCCCCTTCGCCACGCCACTTAGCTTCATCGATTCCAGGACCAGCCAGGCAGCTGGCGCATTCATCGATCTCATGACCGCGATCGCTAAGGACCAAGACATGCGGATCGAGTTCCACCCGCTGTTAGGTGGCGACATGCTGCCAGCCCTTAATGCCAACATCGTGGACATGTCGGTGACTGGTCTCAACGCTAGCCCTGACACCGCAACGCAGGCCGACTTCTCCAACGCGGTCCTGACATTCGGTGAGGCCATGGTCGTCAAGAATACTGATTCAACGCAATTCAAATCACTTGACGACCTTAAGGGTGAGATCGTGGGAGCGAATGCTGGCACAATTTACGCCGATATGCTTCGGAAAAGTGGCCTGTTCAAAGAGGTGAAGGTTTATGCTGGCGACCCGACCGTTCTGGCGGCCGTAAGCTCAGGAGACATCAAGGCGTACTTCGGCTCTGCCGTTGTCGCTCCAGCAAACGTGGCGCGGACTCCGGACCTCCAAATTGTAAAAACCTATATACCGCGGCTGCAGATCGGGGCGGCATTCGGTTTCCGCAAGGGGCAACAAGATTTGGTCACCAAGGTGAACGCCTCTCTCGCGAAATTCAAAGCCGACGGAACGTTAAAAAGTATTTTGGCGAAATACGATCTGGATTCGCTCATAAAATAGCCTTCACCCGCTTGCCGCAAAAGAACCGGGCGTCGCAGAGGGCATTCGCATTCCAGAGCGCTCGACACGGCTATGCAGCTTCACTTCCATTCGACGTCGCTTTAGGACCACCGCGGAGGAGGCAACAGCGAAGCGTATTGCGCTCTCTGATTCGCTGACGAGGCGGCGCATTACGCCTTCGGCCAGCGCACTGCGAAAGGGCGTTCTTGGCACGATTCAGCCGAAATTGGCCTGGCAGAGCATGTCTGCTCTGCCCGGGCAGTTCAGACGTCAACTTGTTCACAATTGCAAGGGCATCATCGGCTTCAATGCCGAGGTATCTCACGGTGCTTTCGATCTTAGTATGGCCGAGCAGGAGCGCCACACGCGAGCTCCGGATCGCGCAAGGCCGATTGCCAGTTCAGCGCGGTCGTGAGCTGGGCGCAATTGAGGAACTGAACGCCGATGAGATTGGCGCCGGCGAGGTCGGCGCCATCGAGCACGGCTTTGAAAAAGTTGGCGCCCGCAAAGTCGGCGTCGACCAATGTCGCACCGCTAAAAACCGTGCCGCGCAGGTCCGCCTTGCGAAGATCCGCCCTGGCAAGATCGATTTTGCTTAGGTCCAGGCCGCGCAAGCTTGCGTTGGCAAGGTCAATCCGCGTGCCCATCTGCGCCAACCGCCAGGCGTTCCAAGCATCTACGCCCTGTTTCAGCGTCGCGAGATGCGTTTCATCTGCCATCGGCTATTCCGATCCAGACAGATCTATTGGCAGCCGGGTATTGGTCAAGGATTTAGCGGCCGCGATCTGGGCCCGAACCAAGCCTTGCGTATCCCGCAGGTCCGCTGCCGACAGATCGGCGCCGTCGACCCGTGCCACGCGAAGGTAGGCCCCCCGGAGATCGGCCTCACGCAATGACGCGCCGCTCAGAATGGCGCCGCCGAGCCGCGCCGCCCGGAGATCGGCGTGATCCATACGCACTCGCCGAAGACTCGCGCCGCGAAGATTGACTTCGCGCAGATCGGCTTCGCGCAAATCGGCCCCGTCGAGATTGACCCCGCTCATATCCGCGCCGCGTAGACGGGCTAGCCGCAGCACTGCCTTGGTCATCACCGCAAACTCCAGGTCTGCGCCGACGAGAACCGCTGCTTCGAAATACGCCCCTTCCAAGTTGGCGCCGGAGAGCCGGGCGTCGCTAAGATCGGCCTCCTTCAGACAGGCGTTTCTCAAGATGGCCCCGACCAGGTTTGCTCGTTGCAGATTGGCGTTCGCAAGATTGACATTCGACAGAAGCGCATGGTCCAGCCTGATCCGCCGGAGAACCTGCCCTGAAAGGTCGTGCCCCGTAAGGTCGGCAGCGCTGAGATTGGCGCGCGTACCTTGCTTGCGGTTCGTCTCGATGTAGAGACGGTGTGCGGCCAGGACTTGCGCAAGCGCTGCGTGCGAAACCGTATGCAACCGGGCCGGCCGCGAATTTTCTCGAGGCACAGTGTTGTTCGTTTCTGAGGGGCCGGCCTTCGCCATGGTACGCTCCAGGCGTATGAAATGGCCAATGCTCGTAGGCTCGATCGTAGCAGCTTGCGCTCATCCGCTCACCTGGTCGCGCTTTCGGTTGATATAGGTAGGTACGATGTCCTCGACGGATTTCGGTTGAATGCCGAGGTCCTGCAGACCCGGCAGGGCCCCGCTCGCCACGTTGTCGGTCCTTAAGAGATCAACTTGGCCCGTGGTGAGCGGCGAGTTCGGCAGCAGTTCGAACAGCCGCGCCTGGAATTCGGCGACCGCGAAGGGCACCGGCACGAGCAGCCGTCGTCTGCCGACGAGGCGCAGGGTGATCCTGACCAGCTCACGCAGCGTGTACACGCGGGGGCCGGCGATCTCGTAGGTCCGGCCGGTGGTCCCCGGATCGACGAGCATGCGGCCGATGGCCTCCGCGACGTCTTCGACATGGACCGGTTGCAGGCGGGTGTTGCCGCCGCCGATTAGGGGCAGCACCGGGAGCGCCCGGGCGAGGTCGGCCAGCGTGCCGAAGAGAGCGTCGCCCGGACCGAACATGGCGGCCGGGCGCGCGATGGTAGTGCCCGAAAACGCTCGCTGGACCGCCAATTCGCCACGCCCGCGGGCGCGGATGTAAGGAGACCTGGACTCGGGATCGGCGCCGATGCCGGAGACAAGCACGAGACGACCGACGCCGGCCGCGGCTGCCGCCCGCGCGACCGTTTCGGCGCCATCGACGTGCACGGCTTCGAACGTCGCGCCGCGCCTCTCGACATAGGCCGAAACCGCGTTGACAACCGTGTCGGCTCCGAGGACCGCTGCGGCGACTGAGGCCCGGTCACGCACGTCGGCGCGGAGGACCGTAACGCGGTCCAAGCCGGCAGCCGCTAGAACGCTTCGCACGGGGTCGGGATGCCGAACCGCAACGTGCACATTCGCCCCGTCGGCGACCAGGCGCCGCACGAGCCTCCGGCCGAGGAACCCCGATCCGCCGAACACGAGAACCGTTGTCAAATCATTCCTCCACCATGCCGGGCCCAGTCGACCTGCCCAGCAGCGAAAGATAGCTTCGTTTTGCGAACGATATTCACGTGTACGAAAAAAACTGAATCGACAGAGTCTGGAATTGGCACTTCGCTGCCATGGCGCCGAACACAGGTGACGGCCGCTTACTACCCCTGGGCGGAAGTCCGTCCTCTACCGCTGGCGATAACTTATGAGTTCACAACCTAGGCCGGAACGCATCGGGGCCGGGGGCGGTTGTTCCGCCGCCCAGCCCCGATCGCTAGACCTCCGGCCGATTCGTTAGGGCGCTTCAGGCCGCCGCCGAGGCGTCCTTCGCACGGTACGCCATGGTGCAGTGTTCGCTGCAATACGGCCTGCCCGGGTCCGCTTTCTTGCAGCAGAAGCGGAAGCTGGGCTCGCCCGGATGGCCGATCGGCCAGCGGCACATCTGCTCGGTCAGGCGCATGGCCTGATTGGCGTCCCAGGTCGGCTGCGGCTGGCGGCTGGCCAAGCCCAGGCGATGTACCTTGCCGATCACGGCGTTGCGCGTGGTGTTGCCCAATCGCCGCGCGATTTGGCTGGCGCTCAACCCTTCGGCCCAGAGCCGCCGAAGATCGGCGACGCGTTGATCCGTCCAAGTCATGTCCTGACCTCGTTTTCAGGTTGCCCGGCCGGCCCCGGGGATATTCCCCCACATCCCCTGACCTGCATAGGGATGGTACATCCGAGTCGTTTTTCCCACAAGCCATAGTATGTCCACAGGCTAAACCCCTATTCCTAGTGAAGAATCGGATGATTCCCTCCAAATCATCCACGGGCTCGTAAATGGCGGGTCCTTTGGGAGCCCAGGCGGTTCAGCCAGCGTTCAGATAGCGGGCTTAGAGTCGCATCCCAGAACAAAGGCGCGAGCCCCACAGGCCGGGCGCACAAGGACTGAGCGGAGCAGGCGTCTCGTTGTAGTCCCCCCGAGAGCAGGCTTCGTATCGGAGAAAGGGTGGTCCTAGAGGCCACCCTTTCTTCATTGGGGGGTCGCTAGTTATCGCGACTCACCGCCACGGCCAGCGCGCCGGCGCCGATCAGAAAGCTTCCGCCCACGCGATTGACCGCGCGCTGCACCCCAGGCCGCCGGATGGTGCGCCGCGCGGCCGCGGCCATCAGGCCATAGAGCGCGGCGTTGAGCGTGGCCAGCGCGATGAACGTCGCCTCGATGATCAGGATCTGCGGCAGATAGGCCTGCGCCGGATCGATGAACTGCGGCAGGAAGGCGATGAAGAACACGATGCCCTTCGGGTTCAGCGCCGTGACCGCATAGGCGTGCAGGAACACGCGCAGCGGCCGCGTCTCGGACGGGGTTTGCGTCATGCCGGCATCCCCGCCGACCGGCGCGCGCCACAGCTTCAAGCCCAGATAGATCAGGTACACGGCGCCGATCCATTTGATCGCGGTGAACAGCGCGGCCGAGGCCGCCAGCAACGCGCCCACGCCCAGCACCGATCCGGTGAGCGCGGTGAAATCTCCCAGCGCCACGCCGGCGACGGTGGCCAGCGCCATGCGCCGCCCATGCGCCAGCGCATAGGACACGACCAGCATCACGGTCGGGCCGGGGATCGCCACCAGCACCGCCGACGCGGCGGCGAAGGCAAGCCAGGCTTGGAGGGACATGGATTTCTCCGCAGGTTATGACGGCGGGATCAATCCCGCGGATCGCGGAAAAGGCAATAGCCCCTCCCCCGCGCAAGCGGGAGAGGGTGCCCGAGCCTGAGCTTGGCGAAGGCGAGGGCGGGTGAGGGCTTGCGGCGCGGCGGCCCTCACCCGGCGCTTACTTCGTTCGCGCCACCCTCTCCCGCCCTTGGCGGGAGAGGGGCTTGCGCAGCGCCGCGCGGCGTCGCTCGGTAGCCTTGGCGTCGGGCCGGCCCCGGCGCAGCACCACGCCGTACACGTCGCGCGCGGCGCGCGGCGAAACATATCCCTCGGCCAGATCGGCGGCCACGCGGTCGGGGTCGCGTTGCAGCGGGCTGCCATAGCCGCCGCCGCCCGCGATCTCCAGCACCACCGCGTCGCCCGCGGGCACGGTCTGCTGGCCCTTGGTGCGGAGTTTCTTGCCCGAGCGCAGGGCCACGCGCGCGGCCCCGCCGTCGCGCCCGCCCCTGAGGCCCTTGGGCGGATTGTCCACGCGCTCGGCGGTCAGCAGCACGCTCATCGGCGATTCGTCTACCGTGCCGACGACGAGGCGATGCCCCAGCCCGCCGCGCATCTTGCCGGCGCCGCCCGTGTCCTGGCGCAGCTCCTTGCGCCAGAAGACCACCGGCGAAATGCTTTCCGTGACTTCGACCGCGATGGTCCGTACGCCGGACGGGAAGGCGGTGGCGGACAGCCCATCCTTGGTGGGCCGCGCGCCCATGCCGCCGGCGTGGAAGCTCAGCACGTCGAATTTGCGCAAATTGCCGCGCGCGCCCGCGAACTCCGTCGGATCGACCGCGAACTCGCCGCCGCGGAAAGTCGGGTTCCACAAGCTGGCCGAGCTTTGCGCCGGCACGGCGTTGACCATCGCCTGGTCCAGGCACCCGAACACCAGATCGGGCAGGGCATGGCCGATGGCGTGGCGCATCGCCACGGGCGCGGGATGCGAGGCGTTGAGGATGCAGCCCTCCGGCGCGGTCACTTCCACCACCGACAGCGAGCCGTAATTGTTCGGGATGTCGCCGCCCAAAATGCAGTTCACCCCGAACGACGTATAGGCCTGGGTATAGTTCAGCACCACGTTGATGCCGAACTGGCTGGCGGGCGAGGTGCCGTCGTAATCCACGTGGATCTTGTCGCGCGACACGGTCAGCGCCGCCACCAGGTCGATCGGCTTTTCGTACCCGTCCATGACCAGCTTGCCGCGGTATTCGCCCGGCTTCAGCTTGCGGATGCGCGCGACCAGGGCGTCGCGCGAGGAATCGCAGATATAGTCCGACAGCGCCTCGATGTCCTTGAGGGCGTATTCGCGCATCATGGCGACGAGGTACTTGGCGCCTTCCTCGTTCGACGAGGCGCAGGAGAACAGGTCGCCCAGCACCTGCTCCTTCTCGCGCACGTTGTGGCTGAGCATGTCCAGCAGGTCCTCGTTCATGCGGCCTTCGCGCGCCAGATGCATGATCGGCACGAACAGGCCCTCCTCGTAGACCTGCCGTCCGTCGGGCCCGAAGCCGCGCCCGCCGATGTCGACCACGTGGATGGTGCAGGCGAACAGCGCGATCGGCTTGCCGTCGACGAAGGTCGGCGTCACCACGGTGAAATCGTGCAGATGGCCCGAGGTCAGCCACGGATCGTTGGTGATGAAATGGTCGCC
>JAHFPH010000035.1:9879-30229 GCA_023266845.1 Rhodospirillaceae bacterium | reverse complement strand
TTCTTCCACGGCAGCTTGGTGAGGTCGGCATGGACCACGCCGGGCGCCGCCACCACCAGGATGGTCTCGGCGATGGGCTGGAAATCGGCGCGGAAATGCACCGAGCTTTTCAGGCCGAGGATTTTCACCCCAGGCGGATCGATGCCGAACTCGCGGAACATCTGCTGGTCGGCGGCCTGCATCTTGCGCGAGCACACCACCACCTTGACGCCGCGTATCTCCAGCATCGCCATCGGCCCGAGCTGCATGCGGATGCCCTTGTAGAACGGGCCGGTGCCGGTGATCCGGCCGTCGTGGATCTTGCGCACCGTGTAGACCGCTTCGAGCGGCTTGTGGCCCGGCACTTTCTTGCCGCCGAGCTTGATGCGGATCTCGGCCCCCTCGCCCGCCTGGTGCGCCGCCGCCGCCGCCTCGGGATCGCACAGCAGCCCCAGCGCCGCGCCCGAAACGCGCTGGCGCAGCATCGCCTCCAACAGTCCGACCGAATCAGACGGCGCGCCGCCGCCCGAATTGTCCTGCGTGTCGGCCAGGATCACCGGCCTAGTGGCGTTCGCCGACAAGCGCATCGCCTCGCGCACGCCGTCGTCGGGGTCGTAGAGCTTGCCGGCGAAACCGCTTTCGTTCTTGCGCACGAAAGCGGCGATGTCGTCGGCCGCCGCGTCGGCGTCTTTTTGCGTGGCGCCATAGGCGATCACCGAGGGGCCGCAATCCGGAATGTCCGCGAGCGGAAACCCCATGTTCAGCGACAATCCGGCGACGCCCGGCGCCTCGCCGCCCGCGATCACGCGGTTATAGATCGCCCGGCCCGGCTCGATGAACGTGCTTTGCCAGGTGATCGGCACCAGGAACGGGATTTGCCGGAACGCCTTGACCGGGCGCTGCGCGCGGCCCTCGCGGGCGATGCGCGCGAGCAGCCGCGCGGCGCGCGCGCCGGTATCGGCCATGTCGATATGCGGATAGGTGCGATAGGCGATCAGCGCGTCGGCGTGCCGCACCATCGCCGCGCTTACATTGGCGTGCAGGTCGAGGCTGGCGACGATGGGCAGGTCGGGACCGAGCAGCGCGCGCAGCCGGCCCAGCAGCTCGCCCTCGCCGTCGTCCAGGTGCTCGGTCACCATCGCGCCGTGCAGATCGAGATAAAGCGCGTCGATCGCACCCGCGCGCCGCAAATCCTCTTTCAGCATCGCCGCAACGCGCTCGAACGCGTCGCGCGTGACCTGGGCGGACGGCGAGGCGTTGGCCCAGGTCAGCGGCACCACCTCGCAGCCCTCTGTCTTGAACGCCTCGATCGCGCCGGCGGCGGGCAGGTTCGCGCCCCTAACCGCGTCGATTAGGGCTTGCCCGCGCGACAGCCCGGGCCAGCCGCCGGGCGTGACGAAATCGTTCCACGACGCCTTGACCGGCGCGAAAGTGTTGGTTTCGTGCTGGAAGCCGCCGACGGCGACGCGGAGGGCTGGCATAGGCGGTGCGATCCTGTCTTTTTGCGCTGCGTCCCATACTCATGCCTTCACAGGAATGTGACAAGCCGGTTCAGGATGCGCGGCTTCGGGCCAGTGTTAGGTTTAAAGGACCAAGGGGGAGAAATCGCCATGAAAATCCGCCGCGCCGCGCTAGCCGCCGTTGCCGCCACGGTGCTCAGCGTTGCATCCGCCCACGCCCAGCATCCGTTCGAACAAGTCGCGCAAACCGCGCCCGCGGTGCGCGAGATCACCAAGATCGCCGGCGAGGTGTACCGTTTCCGCAACAACGGCTACTATTCGGTGTTCGCGGTGACGCCCCAGGGCATCATCGCCACCGATCCGATCGACGCCGATGCCGCGGCGTGGCTGAAGAACGAGTTCAAGACGCGCTTCAACGCGACGGCGAAGTACCTGATCTACAGCCACGACCACCGCGACCACAGCGCCGGCGGCCAGGTGTTCGCCGACACCGCCACCGTGATCGCGCATCAGCGCGCCAAGGAGGTGATCGTCGGCCAGAACCGCCCGACCGCCGTTCCGCAGGTGACGTTTTCCGACCGGATGACGGTCGAGCTGGGCGGCACGGTGGTCGAGCTCAGCTTCGTGGGTAAGAACCACTCCGACAATTCCATCGTCATGCGCTTTCCCAAGGAACGGATCCTGTTCGCGGTGGATTTCGTCCCCGTGAACACGTTGCCGTTCCGCGACTTTCCCGACGCGTATCTCGACGAATGGGTGGAGTCGCTGAAGGCGGTCGAGCGCATGGATTTCGACATCCTGGCGCCGGGCCATGGGGAGCTGGGCAAGCCCGAGCACGTGCGGCTGTTCCGCGCCTACATGGAAGAGCTGCGCGCCGAGGTGACGGCGATGGCGCGGGCCGGAAAATCCGTCGACGACATGAAGCAGGCGATCCAGATGAAGAAGTACGAGGGCTGGACCGCGTACAAGGAATGGCTTGCGCTCAACGTCGAGGGCATGTTCCGCCTGGTCCAGGCCACGCGCCGGAGCAACTGATCGCCGCGCTGGCGCGCATGTCCGCCATGCGCGTCAGGCGCTGCCCGGAGCAAGACCCGATCGGTTAATGTCTGGCGCATGGCGCCACACGCCGGCTCGCCGCTTCCCGCCATCGCGATGATGCTTCTGGCGCTGACGATTCTTCCGGTGTCCGACAGCATCGGCAAAACGCTCACCGTCACCCTGCCGATTCTGCAGCTCACCTGGGCGCGGTTCTTCTTCCACCTGCTGGTCGTGCTGCCGGTCGCGGCGCTGAGGCCCGAGCACCGCCGCGCGCTAGGCCCCCGCGTGGCGCTGTTCCAGGTGCTGCGCGGCGCGCTGCTGGTGGCGGCGAACTTCTTCTTCCTGGTGGCGCTGAAGCACATGCCGCTGGCCGACAGCGTGGCGGTGCTGTTCGTGGCGCCGCTGATCGTGACGGTGCTGGCCCCGTTCGCGCTGGGCGAGCATGTCGGCATCCGGCGCTACACGGCGGCAGCGATCGGTTTCGTGGGCGCGCTGGTGATCATCCGGCCGGGCGCGGACGCCGCGGGCTGGTATGCGCTGCTGCCGCTGGCTGCGGGCTTTTGCTACGCGTGCTACCTGCTGGCGACGCGGCGGCTGGCGGGCAGCGCGCCGCCGATCGTGACGCTCGCCTATACCGCCATCGCCGGTGCGGCGATCATGAGCGCCGTGGTGCCGTTCGTGTGGCAATGGCCGAACGCGGCCGAGTTCGGGCTGATGATAATGATTGGCCCGATCGCGGCCCTCGGGCACTATCTGCTGATCCGCGCGCATGAACGCACGCAGGCTTCGCTGCTGGCGCCGTTTTCCTATTGGCAGATCGTAAGCTCGACCGCGATGGGGTATCTGGTGTTCGGCGATTTTCCCGACCGCTGGACCTGGGTGGGATTTCTCATCCTGGCGGCCAGTGGCATTTACGTTTCCATACGCGAACAGCGCTTGGCGTTGGCTCGCGCGCGGGCGGAAGGGTTGGCCTAGAATATCAGCCGGTCAATCCGGCCAGCGACACTGCGTGGCGACGTCCAGCACTTTTTCGTTGATCGATTGCGGCACCTGCATGCCGAGCGCGCCGGCGGTTTCCCAACGCTTGAAGTCGGCGAAGCTGAGTTTCTTCTGCAAGCCGTCGATCAGGCAGCGGCAGAACTCGGTGCGCCCGCCGCTTTCGCGCCCGCAACCGCCGACGAAGGCGTCGACCACGGTCTGCGGATAGGGCGCGGGCGCGGCCGCCGGTTTCGCCGGCTGGGTCTGCGCCAGCGCGGGCGCCGCCGCGATCAGCGCCGCCGCGCAGGCGAAACGAACGATCGTCCCGGTCATTTCAAATATCCCCGAACACGTGCGTCTCGGACCAGGCGCCGGGATGCGTGACCGCGCCGAGCCGCGCCGTACCGACGGTCTGCGCGTATTTCCACAACGTGCCGGACTGGAAATCGTGCGCGCGCGGCTTCCACGCCTTGCGGCGCTTCTCCATTTCCGCTTTCGGCACGACGATATCCACCGTGCCCTTCTCCGCGTCGATGCTGATCGTGTCGCCGTCCTTGACCAACGCGATCGGCCCGCCGGTCGCCGCCTCGGGCCCGACGTGGCCGATCGAGAAGCCGCGCGTGCCGCCCGAGAAGCGCCCGTCGGTCACCAGCGCCACTTTCTCGCCCATGCCCTGGCCGTAAAGCGCCGAGGTGGTCGAGAGCATTTCGCGCATGCCCGGCCCGCCTTTCGGCCCCTCGTAGCGGATCACCAGCACGTCGCCTTCCTTGAACTTGTGCGTCAGCACGGCGGTCAGCGCGTCTTCCTCGCAGTCGAACACGCGCGCCGGGCCGCTGAACTGCAGGCGCTTCAAACCAGCGATCTTGACGATCGCGCCGTCGGGCGCGAGCGAGCCTTTAAGCCCCACCACCCCGCCGGTCTTGCTGATCGCCTTCTTCACCGGGAACACCACGTCCTGGCCGGCCGGGATTTTCACGTCCCTGACGTTCTCGGCGATAGTCTTGCCGCTGGCAGTCATGCAGTCGCCGTGGATGTAGCCCGCGTCGAGCAGCGCCTTGATCACCACCGACACGCCGCCCACGTCGTGCAGGTCCTTGGCGGTGTATTTGCCGCCGGGCCGTAGGCTCGCGATATAAGGCGTGCGGCGGAAAATCGCCGCCACGTCGAACAGGTCGAACTTGATGCCCGCCTCGTTGGCGATCGCCGGCAGATGCAGCGCGGCGTTGGTGGAGCCGCCGGTGGCGGCGACCACGGCGGCGGCGTTTTCCAGCGCCTTCAGCGTCACGATGTCGCGCGGGCGGATGCCCCGGCGAATCAACTCCATTACCGCCTGGCCCGAGGCCTCGGCGAAGCTGTCGCGCCCGTCATAGGGCGCGGGCGGACCCGAGGAGCCGGGCAGCGCCAGGCCGATCGCCTCGGAAACGCAGGCCATGGTGTTGGCGGTGTACTGCCCGCCGCACGAGCCCGCGGACGGGCACGAGACCATCTCGATCTCGCGCAGCTCCTGGTCGTCGATCTTGCCGGCGGAATGCTGGCCCACGCCCTCGAATACCTCGACGATGGTCATGTCCTTGCCTTTGTAGCGCCCGGGCAGAATCGACCCGCCATAGAGGAACACCGAGGGCACGTTGAGCCGTACCATCGCCATCATCAGACCGGGTAGCGATTTGTCGCAGCCCGCGATGCCGACCAGCGCGTCGTAGCAATGGCCGCGCATGGTCAGCTCCACCGAATCGGCGATCACCTCGCGGCTGACCAGCGACGATTTCATGCCGGCATGGCCCATGGCGATGCCGTCGGTCACGGTGATGGTGCAGAATTCGCGCGGCGTGCCGCCCGCGGCCTTGACGCCGCGCTTGGCCACCTGGGCCTGGCGCGCGAGCGCGATGTTGCAGGGCGCGGCCTCGTTCCAGGTCGTCGCCACGCCGATGAAGGGCTGCTTGATCTCCTTCTCGGTCATGCCCATGGCGTAATAGAAGGCGCGATGCGGCGCGCTCGTCGGCCCCACCGAGACGTGGCGGCTCGGAAGCTTGGCCTTGTCGAATTTCGGGTTCGGCGTGCTCTTGCTTTTGACGGTCATGGTCGGGCGCCCTTACTCCCCAAGGCTTCGTCGGGCGCAGAGCATAGTCCAAAAGCGCGGCCCAGGGCCACCGGCCCGGCGGCGATGGGTGCCATGCCGATGAGCCCCTAGCTTCAACGGCAAATCTGCGATGTGCTAGAGGTGTTCTATCGCTTGAGGGCAGCCACACAGTCGCGGGACAATTCCATGAACGGCGCCGAAAGCCTGGTCAAAACGCTGGTCCAGGGCGGGGTGGAAGTCTGCTTCGCCAATCCCGGCACGTCGGAGATGCATTTCGTCGCCGCGCTGGACAGCGTGCCCGGCATACGCTGCGTGTTGTGCCTGTTCGAAGGCGGCGCCACGGGTGCTGCCGACGGCTATGCGCGCATGGCCGGCAAGCCGGCGGCCACGCTGCTACATCTGGGACCCGGCCTGGGCAACGGCATCGCCAATCTGCACAACGCGCGGCGCGCGCGCTCGCCCATCGTCAACATCGTCGGCGAGCACGCCACCCATCACATTCCCTATGACGCGCCGCTGACCTCGGACATCGAGGGGCTGGCGCGCCCGGTATCGGCCTGGGTGCGCACCTCGCGCGGGGCGGGCGCGGTTGGCGCCGACGCGGCCGAGGCGATCGCCGCCGCGTCGCGCGAGCCCGGGCAGGTTGCGACGCTGATCCTGCCGGCCGACACCGCCTGGACCGATGGCGGCAAGGTCGCGCCGGTTCCGCCGATCCCGGCGCCGAAGTCGCCGTCGTCCGACGCCATCGACGCCGCGGCGCGGGCGCTGCGCCTGGGCCCGACCAGCATGCTGCTGCTCGGCCACAAGGCGCTCCGGGCCAAGGGGCTGGATTGGGCCGGCGCCATCGCCGCCCGGACGGGCTGCCGCATCGTGGCGCAGGTCTCGAACGCGCGGATGGAGCGCGGCGCGGGCCGCGTGGCGATCGACCGGATTCCCTATCCCATCGACATGGCGCTCAACACGCTGAAAGAGGTGCGCCACCTGGTGCTGCTGGGCACGTCAGCGCCGGTGGCGTTCTTCGCCTATCCCGGCAAGCCCAGCACATTGACGCCGAAGGACTGCGCGATACAGACGCTCGCCACCCCCGCCGACGACCTGATCGGCGCGCTGGCCGCGCTGGCCGAGGCGGTCGGCGCCAAGGCCGGCGACGCGCAACGCCAGAAATCCGCCCCGCCCGATCTGCCGCAAGGCGCGCTGACGTCCGAGAAAATCGCCGCGGTGATCGGCGCGCTGCTGCCGGACAACGCCGTGGTGTGCGACGAATCCGTGACCACGGGCCGCGGCTTCTTTCCGGCGACGCGCGGCGCCAGGCCGCATGACTGGTTGCAGCTATCGGGCGGCGCGATCGGCCTGGGCATACCGCTGGCGACCGGCGTGGCCGTCGCCTGCCCCGACCGCAAGGTGATCAGCCTGGAAGCCGACGGCAGCGGCATGTACACGCTGCAATCCCTGTGGACCCAGGCGCGCGAGCGCCTGAACGTGATGACCCTGATCTGGGCGAACCGCGCCTACGCCATACTGCGAAGCGAGCTGACCGGCGTCGGCGCGCGCAATCCGGGCCGCAAGGCGCTCGATATGCTGAGCCTGGACAATCCGGCGCTGGATTGGGTCAGCCTCGCCCGGGGCATGGGCGTCGAGGGCGTGCGCGCGGCGAGCATCGAGGAGCTGATCGACGCGTTCCGCGCGGGCCTTAAAAAATCCGGGCCGTTCGTGATCGAGGTCGTGCTCTAAAGCAAAACGGCCCGGCGGTCGCCCGCCGGGCCGTCTGTCTCAGTCGCTTACCAAATCAGGCGCGTATCAGCCCTTGACCTGGCTGTACTTGCCGTCCTTGCCCCAGACATACCAGACGTATTCCGAGTTGGAGACGTCGCCCTTGTCGTCGTATTGCAGCTTGCCGATCACGGTGTCGAAGGCCTTGGTGTGGATTTGCGCGGCGACCTTCTGCGGGTCGGTGGTGCCGGCGGCCTTCACGGCGGCGGCCCACACCTGGAACGCGGCGTAGGTGTAGAGGGTGTAGCCTTCGGGGTTGTACTTCTCGGCCTTGAACGCCTCGACCACCGCTTTCGCGGCGGGGTTGGCGACCGGGTCGGGAGCGAAGGTCATCAGCAGGCCTTCACCGGCCGGGCCGGAGATCTTCCAGAACTCGTCGGTGACCAACGCGTCCTCGCTGACGAACTGGGCCTTGTAGCCCTGCTCGCGCGCCTGCTTGACCATCAGGCCGACTTCGTTGTGGTAGCTGCCCACATAGACGACATCGATATTCCCCGCCTTCATCTTGCTGATGAGAGCGGTGAAGTCCTTGTCGCCCTTCTGGAACGAGTCGTAGAGCGCTTCGGTCTTGCCGGCCTTGTTGTAGGCCTTCTTGGTCTCGTCAGCGATGCCTTGGCCGTACGGGCTCTTGTCGTGCAGAATCGCGATCTTCTTGCCCGCGTACTTGTCGGACAGGAACTTGCCGGCGATCGCGCCCTGGATGTCGTCGCGTCCGCAGGTGCGCAGCACCGTCTTCCAGCCCTTGGCCTTCGCTTCGTCGGTCAGGCGCGGGTTGGTCGAGGCCGGCGTGATCTGCAGGATGTTGTTCTCGACATAGACCGCCGAGGCCGGGATCGACACGCCCGAGCAGTAGTGGCCAGCGACGAAGATGACCTTCTTCTGCACGAACGACGTGGCGACGGGAACGGCCTGCTTCGGCTCGCACGCGTCGTCGCCGATCTCGAGCTTCAGCTGCTTGCCCAGCACACCGCCGGCGGCGTTGATGTGCTTGATGGCCATTTCGGCGCCCTTCTTCATCTGCTCGCCGAAGATGGCGTCGCCGCCGGTCATCGGACCCGCGGTGGCTACCACCAGGTCTTGCGCCTGGGCCTGAGCCAGCCCAAAGCCAGCTACCGCCGCGGCGGCGATAGCGAATGTGGAAAGTTTACGCATCCCCTGAACTCCCTGTGTGTTACGCAAAACGTCCCCCGTGAAAGGCTTTCGCGGAGGTTTCATACTGCCTTTCATGAAGCGAAAACGCTTCAATGATGGCAGAATCTAGGCGGCTTCCGGGCACCCTGGCAAGGGGCCAGGGATTGCTGGCCTTTTAGGCGGTTTCAGCCGGTTTTTTCCGCATTGCCGGCAACGGCATCGCCGCCCTTTTCCCGCCAGCCGAACAGCCCATGGCGTCGGTAAAGCCAGGGATATTGCGCGACCATTTTCCGGGCGCGCGTCAGTTGGAACGCCAGCGCCGTGCAGCCCGCGATCAGAACGGCGAGCAGCGCGAATTCGATCGCCTCGTCCGCCGGCCCGCGCATATAGCGCGCGAACAGGATCAGCGTGGCCACACGCGCGCCCAGCGACAGCAGCACGCCGTACAACGCGATCTGCCATTTCGGCCGCCAGTTCTCGGCCAGCGCCTGGCCGCTCATGACGCCGAAAAAACAGAATACCGCCATCGCCCCTATGACGCCGGGTGTCATGACAGCCTCAGTGTCCGCCTTCGAGATAGGCCGCGCGCACCTCGCGGTTGGCCAGAAGCTCCTGGCCGGTGCCGGCCATCGTAATCTTGCCGTTCACCATCACATAGCCGCGATGCGCAAGCTTCAGCGCGTGGAACGCGTTCTGCTCGACCAGGAAGATCGTCGCGCGCGTCGCGCGGTTGATGTCGCGGATGATCTGGAAGATATGCTTCACGATCATCGGCGCCAAGCCCAACGAGGGCTCGTCAAGAAGCAGTAGCCGGGGGCGGCTCATCAGCGCGCGGGCGATCGCCAGCATCTGCTGCTCGCCACCCGACAAGGTGCCGCCGCGCTGGCCCTGGCGCGACTTGAGAATTGGGAACAGGCCGAACACGCGTTCCATATCCTCGTTGAAATGTTCGGGTTTGGCGGCGAGCGCGCCCATCTGCAGGTTTTCCAGCACCGTCATGCGCGGAAAAATGCGCCGCCCCTCGGGCGCGTGCGCGATGCCGCTGCGCATGATCTCGTGCGTGGGCCTGCGCGTGATGTCCTGCCCGTCGAACACGACGCGCCCTTCGGCCGCGCGCGGCGAGCCGCAGATCGTCATCAGCAGCGTCGATTTGCCCGCGCCGTTGGCGCCGATCAGCGCCACGATCTCGCCTTCCTTGACGTCGATGTCCACGCCGCGCAGTGCCTCTATGCGGCCGTAGAAAGTATGCACGCCCTGGACCTGCAGCATGCCTAACCCCTGACCCCAAGGTCGCGCGCGACCTCGGGCGGCAGCGTTTCGTCCTCTTCCTCGCCCAGATAGGCGCGGATCACGGTCGGGTCGTTGCGGATCTTCTCGGGATTGCCGTCGGCGATCTTGCGGCCGTAGTCCAGCACCACGATGTGGTCCGAGATGCGCATTACCACGCTCATGTCGTGCTCGATCAGCAGCACGCCGATCTTGTGCTCGTCGCGGATGAATTTCAGCAGTTCGTTCAGCTCTTCCGATTCGCGCGCGTTCAGGCCCGCCGCCGGCTCGTCGAGACACAAGAGAACCGGCTCGGTGCACATGGCGCGCGCGATCTCCAGCCGCCGCTGCGCGCCATAGGGCAGGTTGCCGGCCTCGTCGTTGGCGCGGTCGGTCAGCCCGACGCGGCCCAGCCAATAGCGCGCGCGCTCCACCGCCGCCTGTTCGGCGCGACGGTACACACCCAGCCCTAAAATCCCGAACACGGAATAGCCCGAGGCGCGCATCAGCTTGTTGTGCTGCGCCACGATCAGGTTTTCCAGCACCGACATGCGCGGAAACAGCCGGATGTTCTGGAACGTGCGCGCGACATGCGCGTGCTGGGTGATGCGGAACCCGTCCATGCGCTCAAGCAGGAATTCCCGCCCGTCGGAATGGCTGAGCGCCAGCCGACCGACCGTCGGCTTGTAGAACCCGGTCAGGCAGTTGAACACGGTGGTCTTGCCCGCGCCGTTCGGCCCGATGATGCCGGTGATCTGGCGGTCCATCGCCGTGAACGACACGTCGTCTACGGCCACCAGGCCGCCGAACCGCATGCTCAGATGGTCGACCTGCAGCAGCGGAAGCGCAGCGGCCGCGTTCATGGCGGTCGTGGTCATGGCGGTCGCAGTCATGGCGGCCCCGCCTTGGGCTTCAACAGAATGGTTGGCTCGCGGAACGCCAGCAGGCCCTGCGGCCGCCAGATCATGATCAGAACCATCAAGCCGCCGAAGGCGAGCATGCGGTAGCTTTCCAGATCGCGGAACCATTCCGGCCCGCCGATCAGCACGATCGACGCGATCACCACGCCGATCTGGCTGCCCATGCCGCCTAGGACGACGATCGCCAGAATGATCGCGGATTCGATGAAGTTGAAGCTTTCCGGACTGATGAAGCCCTGGCGCGTGGCGAAGAACGATCCGGCGAAGCCGCCGAACATCGCGCCGATGGCGAAGGCGGTGAGTTTCGTGTTGGTGGGATTGATGCCGAGCGCGCGGCAGGCGATTTCGTCTTCGCGCAGCGCCTCCCAGGCGCGGCCGATCGGCAGCTTGCGGATGCGCAGCGTGAAAATGTTGGTCAGCAGCGCCAGCAGCAAGATGATGTAGTAGAGATAGACCGCGCGCTGGATCGGCGAGAAGCCGATCTCCCACAAATGCGCGCTGAACCACTGATGGAACGAGGTGACGCCCTGGGGCGGCGCGGGCGTGAACGGCATGCCGAAGAAACTGGGCCGCGGAATCTCGCCGATGCCTTTGGGGCCGTTCGACAGCTCGTTCCAGTTCAACAGCACCACGCGCACGATCTCGCCGAAGCCCAGCGTCACGATGGCCAGGTAGTCGCCGCGCAGGCGCAGCACCGGAAAGCCCAGCAGCACGCCGAACATAGCGGCGAGCCCGCCCGCCATCGGCAGCGCCTCCCAGAAATTCAGGCCAAACGTCTTGGCGATGATCGCGTAGCTGTAGGCGCCCACGGCATAGAACGCGACGTAACCCAGATCGAGCAGCCCCGCGAGGCCCACGACGACGTTCAATCCCCAGCCCAGCATGACGTAGGTGAGCACCAGGATGCCCAGATCGACCCAGCGCTGATCGGCCATCGGCAGCAGGGGCATCGCGATGGCGAACAGCAGCAGCACCGGCCCGAAAAACACCGCCAGGCGCTGCACCGTGGCGGCGACGCGATCGCCCGGCGATACGGCGTCGCCGCGCGCCTCGGACCGGTCGCCCCAGGAGACATAGGCCGCGCGCAAGGCAACCGAGACCACCAGCATCCAGCTCATCCAGCCCAGCGGAAAGATGGCGGCTCCGCCGGGATCGACCGCGACCAGCAGCAGCCAGGCGACCGACAGCACGCCGGACCCCGCCAGGATCGCGCGCGCGTAGCCGGCATCGATCAGCGAGAAGGCGAAACGGCCCAGCGCGATCACCGCCACGCCCAGGAACATCTGCCCGAAGCGCGTCTCGATGATCGTGGTCGAGCCGCGGTCCACGGTCCGGAACCCGACCAGCGGGAACGCCAGCGCCAGCGCGATGGCGCCGGTGGCCAGCGCGTCCTTCACCAAATAGACAAACGACGGTTCGTGCGCTCTGGCGCCGGTCGCAGCCGCCGGCGCGGCCGAGGTGTTGACGGTGGCTTCAGCCATCGCGCTACACCTTTTCGATCTCGGGCTTGCCGAGCAGACCGGTCGGCCGGAAGATCAGCACCAGTACCAGGACCGCGAAGGTGGCGACGTCGTGGTATTCGTTGCTGAAATAACCGGCCCAAAGCGTGTCGATCAGCCCGATCAGGATGCCGCCGAGCATGGCGCCGGGCAACGAGCCGATGCCACCCAGCACGGCGGCGGTGAACGCCTTGATGCCCGCCAGATAGCCGACGAAAAAGTCGATCACGCCGTAATACATCAGCCAAACCAGGCCCGCGACCGCCGCCAGCCCCGCGCCCATGACGAAGGTCAGCGCGATGGTGCGGTCCACGTCCACGCCCAACAGCCACGCCATCTTCATGTCCTGCTCGCAAGCCCGCTGCTGACGCCCGAGCGATGTGCGCGAGATCAGCAGCGTGAACCCGATCATCAGCACGATCGTCAATCCCACGATCACGATCTGCATGTATCCGAGCTTGACCGCGAAGCCGCCCATGTCCATCACCTCGATGCCGCCGCTGATGATGGGCGGCAGCGCTTTGTTGCGCGCGCCTTGCAGCAGCTGCACGTAGTTCTGCAGGAAGATCGACATGCCGATGGCCGAGATCAACGGCGCCAGGCGGTTGGAGCCGCGCAACGGCCGGTACGCGACGCGCTCGACCACCCAGCCATGCAGCGCCGTGAACGCCATGCCCAAAATCAAGATGCACAGCAGCGCCAGCGGGACCCACGTGATGCCCAGCAGGCCCAGCACCATGAAGGCGATAATCGCGATGAACCCACCGACCATGAAGATGTCGCCGTGGGCGAAGTTCACCATGCCGATGATGCCGTAGACCATCGTGTAGCCGATGGCGATAAGGCCGAACATCGACCCCACGGTGAGGCCGTTGATCATCTGTTGCAGAAAATAAGCCATTGTCCCCGTTCCCGCCGCTTCGATTGCGGCGGGTTACCCTGCCCTTTGCGTGCAGGCTATCGTGCCCCCCCTTCTGCCGCAAGCCGTGGGATGGCGCGGGAAACGGCGATTCCGTGCTTGCGGTCCATGCAGTTGCCTTTGCGCCACGCACCCCGCCTGGCCGGTGTATAATCCGCCGTCCATCGCCATCCAAACCCGCGAGCGCGCCATGACCGCACCCCTTCCCAGCCGCAAGCCCAGTGCCGCGAAGCAGCCCGGCAAGAAATCGGGTATGGGCGAATTCAAATGGGACGATCCGTTCCTGCTGGAAGACCAGTTGAGCGAGGACGAGCGCCAAGTGCGCGACGCGGCGCGCGACTATTGCCAGGACAAGCTGATGCCGCGCGTGCTCGAGGCCAACCGGCACGAGAAATTCGAGCGCGCGATCATCAACGAGATGGGCGCGCTGGGCTTCCTCGGCGCGACCATCGAGGGCTATGGCTGCGCCGGCGTCAGCTATACCTGCTATGGCCTGATCGCGCGCGAGGTCGAGCGCGTGGATTCCGGCTACCGCTCCACCATGTCGGTGCAAAGCTCGCTGGTCATGCATCCGATCCATGCCTACGGCACGGAAGAACAGCGCAAGAAGTATCTGCCCAGGCTCGCCACCGGCGAGATCGTGGGCTGCTTCGGGCTCACCGAACCCGATCACGGCTCGGACGCCGGTGGCATGAAGACGCGCGCGCGCAAGGTTCCCGGTGGCTACGTGCTGAAAGGCAACAAAACCTGGATCAGCAACGCGCCGGTCGCCGACGCGATGGTGGTCTGGGCCAAGGACGACGAAGGCGTGATCCGCGGCTTCATCCTGGAGCGCGGCATGAAGGGCCTCAGCACGCCCAAGATCGAGGGCAAGTTCGCGCTGCGCACCTCGATCACCGGCGAGATCGTGATGGACGACGTCGAGGTGCCGGAGGCCAATTTGCTGCCGAACGCGAAGGGCCTGGGCGGGCCGTTCGGCTGCCTCAACCGCGCGCGCTACGGCATCGCCTGGGGCGCGATGGGCGCGGCCGAGTTCTGCTGGACCCGCGCGCGCGACTATACGCTCAACCGCAAGCAGTTCGGCCGGCCGCTCGCCGCCAATCAATTGATCCAGAAAAAACTCGCGGACATGCAGACCGAGATCGCGCTGGGCCTGCAGGCGGCTTTGCGCGTCGGCCGGCTGATGGACCAGGGCAAGGCGGCGCCGGAGATGATCTCCCTCATCAAGCGCAACAACTGCGGCAAGGCGCTGGACATCGCGCGCATGAGCCGCGACATGCACGGCGGCAACGGCGTGTCCGACGAGTTCCACGTCATCCGCCATGTGATGAACCTGGAAGCCGTGAACACCTACGAGGGCACGCACGACATCCACGCCCTGATCCTGGGCCGCGCCCAGACCGGCATCCAGGCCTTCACGGGTTGATCGGCACAAGGCCGGCTCCATAGGGCGGCGACATGAGCGGACGCGGGCCGGGCTGGTTATGGCTGCTGCTCGGCGCCGTGGCGATCGGACTGCTGGTCGCCTATCTGTCGGTCGAATTTCCCGAGGCGTTGGACGACGAAAACAACCGCATGCGCCTGACAATCGGCGCGCTGTGGCTGGCGCTGATCGGCGGCAGTTTCCTCGCGCGCCAGAGCGGCGGGGCCTTAAGGCTTCTGCTCGGCAACCTTTCGATCTGGCTGGGCATCGGGCTTGCCCTGATCACGCTCTACTCGTTTCGCGCCGAATTCACGTCGTTGGGCCGGCGCGTGATGGCCGAGCTGCTGCCGCACCGGCCCGTTTCCGTGGCGGAGCGTCCCGGCGCGGCGGCCCCCGCGCCGACGCCGGCGCCCGACCTGGGCGTCAGCTTCCGTGCGCGCCAGGGCGGGCACTTTGTCGTTGAAGCCAAGGTAAACGGCGCGCCGGTGCGCTTCATGGTCGACACCGGCGCCAGCGACGTGGTGCTGAGCGCCGCCGACGCGCGGCGCATCGGCATCAATCCCGAC
Organism: Rhodospirillaceae bacterium; assembly: GCA_023266845.1. Lineage (GTDB taxonomy): Bacteria > Pseudomonadota > Alphaproteobacteria > JAEULC01 > JAEULC01 > JAEULC01. Next base: position 15,200 of record JAHFPH010000035.1, on the reverse strand, counting down.
ACCCTCAGCTATACGCGGCGCTACAACACCGCCAACGGCATCGTCGAAGGCGCGCCGATCACGCTGAACCGCGTGAACGTCGGCGGCATCGAGCTGGAGAACGTGCGCGCCTCGGTCACGCGCGGCGACATGGCGGGTTCCCTGCTGGGCATGAGCTTCCTCGACCGCCTCGGTGGTTACGAGGTGCGCGACGGCGTGCTGACGCTGAGGCCTTAAGACCCCTTCCCGACCAGCACGCGGTTGGCGGTGAAGGCCAATATCCCGCCCGCGGCGACGACCAGCGCCATCGGCATCGCCGTGCCGTTGTGGATCGAGCCCACCGCCGTGGCGGCGAGCGACGCCAGGCCGAACTGCAGCACGCCGAGCAGCGCCGAGGCCGCGCCCGCGTTCTCGCCGTGCGGTGCCATGGCCATCGCCGTGGCGTTCGGCATGACGAAGCCCAGGACCGCGACGTAGAAGAACAGCGGCAGCCAGACGCCGATCAATCCGCCGAAGCCGGTGGCCGCCACGGCGAGCAGCGCGAGCCCCGATCCGGCGGACACGAACAGCGCCGCGCGCAGCACGCGATGCGGCGCGGCGCCGCGCATCATGCGCCCGTTGACCTGGGCCGCCAGCACGAAGCCCAATCCGTTCGCGCCGAACAGCCAGCTGAATTTCTCGGGCGACACACCGAACAGATCGATGAATACGAACGGCGATCCGGCGATATAGGCGAACATGCCGGCAAGCGTCACGCCGCTGGACAGCGCATAGCCCATGAACTTGCGATCGCCGAGCAGCCGCGCATAGACGCCGAGGGCGGTTCCCAGCGACAGACTGCCCGCCGGCCCCGGCCCGCGCGTTTCGGGCAGGCGAAGCCCGGCATAGACGACGCTCAGCATGCCGAACGCGCCCAGGAACAGAAAGATCGACCGCCAGCCCAGCCACAGCATGAGGTACGCGCCGAGCAGCGGCGCCAGGATCGGCGCCAACCCCACGACCAGCATCAGGGCCGAGAACACCCGCACCGCGTCGCGCACGTCGAACAGGTCGCGCACCATCGCGCGCGAGATCACCATGCCGGCGCAGGCCCCGATCGCCTGGGCGAAGCGCAGAACCGCCAGCGCCTCGATCGACGGCGCGAAGACGCAGCCGAACGATGCGACGATGAACATCGCCAGGCCGACGAACAAGGGCGGCCGGCGGCCGAAACGGTCGGCGAACGGGCCGTACACCGCCTGGCCCAGCGCGAAGCCGAGGAAAAAAGTCGACAGCGTGAATTGAACCGCGCCGGCCGAGGTGGCGAAGGCGCGCTCGAGCTGGGGCAGCGCGGGGAGATACATGTCGATCCCCAGCGGCGCCAGCGCGATCAACGCGCCCAGAATGACGATCCGCTCCACCCGGCGTGCCAGCATGGGCGGCCCAACCTCGGTTGCAGTGACGGCAAGCGCGGCAGACTAGCGCAGTTCGCGCCCGGCGGCCCCAAGGCGATTAGCGATGCCCCGCGTGCACGCAGTGCAGGCCTTGCCGCGGCGTAGGCCTTGCCCATGAAAGCATCAGCCCCTGCCCGATGCCTATTCGCGCCGGCCAGAACTCTTCAAGTGATTCCGCGCCTCGGTGCGGCTTTCGTAGACATGCGACGAGACCTTCCGCTTTTCAAGCTCGCTGCCGAGCTTCAGGCGCATGAAGCCGCTGTTGGTATAGCGCGAGACGGCGATGTAATACTTCTCCTCGACATAACGCACGAGATCGAGATAGGCGTCCATGATTTCGGGATCGGCCTCGAACCGGTCGTAGTTCACGATCGAGTAAACCCGCTTGTTCAAAGGCCCAAGCAACCCGTCGACCGCCGATTTGATCCGGTCGAGATCGGCCTGCGTGCGCACGCGCATGCCGGAATAGTTCATGAACACAGTGTTCGACGCCGGATCGTAGCTGAGGCGGTCCTCGACCCTTAAGTCGAGCAGGCGGTCGCGCAGGCGCATCGGCGGCGCCGAGAAGATCGAAGGCTCCATTTCCTTGACGCCACTTACGTTCGGCGCGAACGGCAGAAGGTCGAGAATCTGCCGTTTTACGTCGACGCCGGGCGCCACCTCAGTCAGTTCCAACCCTTCGCCGCGCAGGCGGAATACGCAGCGCTCGGTCACATAGAGAACCTCTTGGTCGCGCTTGGCGGCCTCGACGCCGCTGAACGTGATCTGACCCACGCGGTTCGTGAATTTTCTGTACTTGCCTTCTTTCCTGATCTCGATTTTGCCCCCTCCGACGGCCACGTCGAGCCCACCGGAGGTAAAGGTGCCAGCGAAGATGACCTTGCCGCTGTTCTGGCTGATGTTGATGAAGCCGCCGCAGCCCGGCACGCGGTCGGCGAACCTGCTCGCGTTCACGTTGCCCAGCCCGTCGCATTCGGCATAGCCGAGGCAGGCGACGTCCAATCCGCCGCCGTCGATGAAATCGAACTGGTAGGGATGGTCTATGGCGGCGGAGAAGTTCACGGCGGCGCCGAAGTCGAGCCCACCGAGCGGCACGCCGCCGATGACGCCCGGATCGACCGTCAGCGTGATGAGGTCCTCGATGCGCTCCTCGGCGGCGACCGCGCTGACGGCGTCGGGCAGGCCGATGCCGAGATTGACGATGCTGTTCGGCAGCAACTCCATGGCCGTGCGCCGGGCGATGACTTTCGTGCCGTCGAGCGGCAGCGGTTTCATCCGTTCGGCGGGAATGCGGATTTCGCCGGACAGCGCGGGGTTGTAGTGCGTGCCGTAGTTCTGCATGTGCTCGTCCGGCGCCGCCTCGACGACGGCGTCGACCAGAATGCCGGGCACGCGCACCCGGCGCGCGTCGAGCGAGCCCGATTGCGCGATCCGCTCCACCTGGCACAGCACGACGCCGCCTGAGTTGCGGACGGCGAGCGCCATCGCCAGCGTTTCCAGGCGCAGCGATTCGCGCTCCATCGTGACGTTGCCTTCGGGGTCGGCGGTCGTGCCGCGGATCAGCGCCACATGGATCGGCAGCCGCCGGAAGAACAGATATTCCTCGCCGCCGATGTCGATCACCTGGACGAGATCCTCCGTGGCGGCCGCGTTTACCTTGCCGCCTTCCAGGCGTGGATCGACGAACGTGCCGATGCCCACGCGCGTCGCCGTGCCGGGCTTGCCCGCGGCAATGTCCCGGTAGAGATGCGTGATGACGCCTTCCGGGAAGTTGTACGCCGCGATCTTGTTGGCGACCGCCAGCGCCTCGATGCGCGGCATCAGCCCGTAATGGCCGCCGATAGTCCGCTTCAAGAGCCCTTCATAGCCCAGACGGTTGAGGCCGCGCTCCTTGCCGTCGCCCTGGCCGCCCGCCCAGACCAGCGTGATGTTTTTCGGGCCGTTGCCCGCCTGGAATCGCCGCTCGATCGCCGCGAACAGCGCCTCGGGATTGCCGTTCCCGCCATAGCCGGACGACGCCACCACGTCGCCGTCGCGTATCAGCGCGACCGCGTCATCGGCCGAAATGACCTTCTTGAGCGCCACCGCCGTCCCCGCCCGCCGACGCGCCTCCGCCGGACCATACCGGCGGATTACATCACAGGACCAAGCGGCGGGATATGGCGGCGCGGAGCCAAGTCGGTGCCCTGGCGAGAATAGGCCTGGGGGCCTTGGGCGGCGACGCTAAAGCGCCGCCAGCCGGTCGCGCGCCTCGGCCAGGCGCGCCCCGGTCGATTCGGCCTCGGCTAGGCGCGCGCGGATCTCCTCGACCACCTCCGGCGGCGCCTTGGACAGGAAGCCTTCGTTGCCGAGCTTGGCCCTGGCCTTCGCGGCCTCGCCGGCGATTTTGTCCAGTTCCTTGTCGAGGCGCTTGAGCTCCGCCTGCTTGTCGATCGCCTCGGCGATGAACAGCGCCAGCGTGGCTTCGTCCAGCACCATTTCGATCGCACCCTTCCCGGCCGGCCGGTCGGTCACGTCGATGCGCTCGAGCCGCGCGAGCCGCAGGATCAGGTCGCGATGCGCGGCCACGCATTCCGTCGCGGCCGGCGATGCGTGCGTCAGCATGGCGATGAGCGCCTTGCCCGGCTCGACGTTGTATTGCGAGCGGATCGAGCGCACGGCCGAGATCAGCTTGACTACCCAGTTCATCTCGGCCGCGGCGGCGCCGTCGACCAGCGTCTCCGGGTCGTCGGGCCAGGACGCGTCGATCAGCGATTTGTCGCCCGGCAGCGAAAAATTTCCCGCCAGCTCTTCGGTCACGAACGGCATCACGGGGTGCAGCGCGCGCAGGATGCGGCGAATTACCCAGGCTGTCGTGGCGCGGGTTTCGGCGGCGTCCGCGCCGGTCAGGATCGGCTTGGCGAATTCCAGATACCAGTCGCAGAACGTGCCCCAGACGAACTGGTAGAGCTGGTCGGCCGCGTCGTCGAAGCGGTAGGTTTCGATCGACCGCGCCACGCGGCGCGTGAGTTGCACCGTCTCTCCGACGATCCAACGGTTGACCACGTGCTTGTTCTTCGCCGGATCGAAGCCCAGCACCGGCGCGCACTGGTTCATCTCGGCGAAGCGCGCGGCGTTCCATAGCTTGGTGGCGAAGTTGCGGTAGCCCTCGACGCGCGAGGTCGCCAGCTTGATGTCGCGGCCGGGCGTGGCCAGCGCCGCAAAGGTGAAGCGCAGCGCGTCGCAGCCGTATTGGTCGATCACTTCCAAGGGGTCGATGATGTTACCCTTGGACTTCGACATCTTCTGGCCGCGCTCGTCGCGCACCAGCGCGTGGATGTAGACTTGGCGGAACGGCACCTCGCCCATGAAATGGATGCCCAGCATCATCATGCGGGCGACCCAGAAGAAGATGATGTCGAAGCCCGTCACCAGCACGTCGCCGGGGTAATAGCGCGCGAGCTCGGGCGTTTTGTCGGGCCAGCCCAGGGTCGAGAACGGCCACAGGCCCGACGAGAACCACGTATCGAGCACGTCGGGATCGCGCTTGAGCTCGGCGTCCTTGCCGTAATGTTTTTTCGCGGCGGCTCTAGCGGCCGCCTCATCCAGCTCGACGAACACCGTTCCGTCCGGCCCGTACCAGGCGGGTATCTGATGGCCCCACCAGAGCTGCCGCGACACACACCACGGTTGGATGTTGCGCATCCACTCGTAATAGGTCTTGGTCCAGTGTTCGGGGACGAAGACCGTCTTGCCTTTTTCGACCGCCTCGATCGCGGGCCTGGCCAGCGTCGCCGCATCCACGTACCACTGGTCGGTGAGCCACGGCTCGATCGCCACGCCCGAGCGGTCGCCATGCGGCACGGTATGCGTGTGCGGCTCGATTTTCTCGACCAACCCCTGTTCTTCCAGCGCCGCGACGATCTTCTT
>JAHFPH010000035.1:0-9779 GCA_023266845.1 Rhodospirillaceae bacterium | reverse complement strand
GCGTTCTTGCCGACCAGGTCCTTGTAGCGTGCGTCGTCGGGATGCACGGCCACGGCCGTGTCGCCCAGCATGGTCTCGGGTCGCGTGGTGGCGACGACGATGAACCGGCCGGGCTCGCCCTCGATCGGATATTTGAAATGCCACAGCTGGCCGCGCATCTCGCGCTGCTCGACTTCCAAGTCCGAGATCGCGGTGTGCAGCTTGGGGTCCCAGTTGACCAGGCGCTTGTCCTTGTACAGCAGCTTCGCCTTGTACAGATCGACGAATACCTTGCGCACCGCCGCGCTGACGCCGTCGTCGAGCGTGAAGCGTTCGCGCGCCCAATCGGCCGAGGCGCCCAGGCGGCGAAGCTGGCGCGTGATAGCACCACCCGATTCCGCCTTCCATTCCCATACCTGCTTCAGGAATTCCTCGCGCCCGAGCTGCTGGCGCGTGACGCCCTTTTCGGCGAGCTGGCGTTCGACCACCATCTGCGTGGCGATGCCCGCGTGGTCGGTGCCGGGCTGCCACAGCGTGTCGCGCCCGCGCATGCGCCAATAGCGGATCAGCATGTCCTGCAAGGTAAAGGTCAGGGCATGCCCGGTATGCAGGCTGCCGGTCACGTTCGGCGGCGGCATCATGATCGTGTAGGGCTGGCGGTTCGAGGCGACGTCGCTGGCGAACGCGCCCGACTTCTCCCAGGCCGCGTAGTGCCTGGCCTCGATTTCGGCCGGTTTGTAGGTTTTTTCCAGCATATCGGTCCCGTTCCGCCAATCGGCCGGCGGAAGATAGCGGCCGAGCGCCTTAAATCAAGCCGTGCTTACGGCCATTCCTTGGCGTCGGCCGGCACCTTGAAGTCGTGATCGGCGCCGAAACAGACCATGCAGTCGATCGTCTCGCCGTCGTCCGACAGCGGACATGCCAGCGCCTCGACCCACATTCGCACGTGCGGACGGTCGAGCGGCGAGAACTGATACAGACCGCGGATCGGCCGGCGCTGCTCCACGCACAGCTTGCACCGCCGATAGACGCGATCGTGCGACTGGCCGGGGTGTCCGCCCGCGACGATTTGCGTGCCCGCGCCGATGCCTTGGTGCAAGCGCACATACTCGCCGGCCAGCCGCGTGGTGAAACGCAGCGGATTGAGCTGCACCTCGATCAACGTCACGCGTAAAAGCTGGTTCGGAATCGCGGTGGGGTCGATCTCGCGGCGTTTGGGAAAGCGCTTGCCGCGCAGTAGAGAGCGCCAATGATCGAAGCCGCCCTTTACGCTGGGACTGAGAATCCGGCTGCCTATTTCGTCGAGATAGGCTTGGTAATCCTGCATTTCGAGCCGCCCCCGCATGCGACGGCGATGCGCCACGCGCAGCGTGACAAGGGCCGGGTTGCGGCGGCCTTGCAAATCGTCTCTGGTCGCCGCTTGTCGGCCCCCGGAACATAGCGGGTAGGTGGGTTTAATCAAGCCTGGGCCGCGGCAATTCCGGCGCTGTCATACATTGCGAAGCACAACGCGATCCCACGTCGACAACGGCATTGACGATACGGCCTTCGCCCGCGCTTCGGCGGCGGCGGAAAGGGTCACCCGCGCCGCGACAGGCGCTCGATTTCGGCGCGCACCATGCGTTCGACCAGCGGCGGCAGGTTCTGATCGAGCCAGGCCTTCAACAGCGGCCGCAGCATCTCGCGCACCATGTCCTCGACCGTGCGGCCGCCGCCCAGCGGCAGCGCGGCCATGACCGACTCCTCCACGCCGCCGCCCGAGAGCTGCGCGAACGCAACCGAGGCGGCGCTTGCCGAGGACGCCGACAGAAGCTCGTCGTGGCCGCTGGAAGGGGACGGCCGGCGCTGCTCGCGCATCGGCGTCTGGGCTGCGGCGGCGGGAGCCGGCGGCGGCGTGCCCGGCGCGGGGTGCTGCGCCGAATAGGCCTGCGGCGGTGCGGATTGGGGCGCCAGCGGCGGGCGGGCGGTTTGGGTCAATTCCAATATGTCCTCGTCGCTCGCGCGCGGCGCCGGCGGAGATGCGGACCGCGCCGGAACAGCCGCCGACTTGCCGTCGCCTTCCTCGGAGATGATCCGGCGGATCGACGCCAGGATTTCCTCCATCGAGGGTTCCTGCTGGGTGGTGTCGTTCATTCTTCGCTCGGCCCCATCGTGATCAGCCCAAGCCGGCGCTAGTCGTCCTTGTCCGGCTTCTGGGTGGCCTTGTCGTAATCGCGGTAACCTTCCAGCCCGGTAAAGCGGTCGCGCACCCGCTCGTAATGGTCCTTTTCGTCGTAATACGGGACGTTGAGCTTCAAGTCGCGCGCGGTCAACCGCCCGATCGCCGAGAACAACTGGAAGCGCGCCACGATCTCGTTGCGCTCGGCACTCACCAGGCTTACGCGCGAGTTGAGCAGTTCCTGCTCGGCGTCCAGCACGTCCAGCACGGTGCGGCTGCCGACCAGGTTTTCCTGGCGCACGCCGTCCAGCGCGACCTCGTTGGCCGACACCTGTTCGGTGAAGGACACGATCTGCGCCTTGGCGCTGACCCAGGTTTCCCAGGCGCTGGTGGCGGACTCAACCGAGAGATTGCGTGCCTCTTCGATCTGGATCAGCCGCTGGCCTTGCACCTGCTTGGCCTGGCGCACCTGCGCCTCGACCGAGCCGGAGGTATACAGCGGCATGGTCATGACGGCCTGCACCTGCATGCTTTCCGTCAGGTTGTTGGTGAGACCGCCGATCGCGTCGGTCCGCAGCACGGTGCCCTTCAGGTTGACCTCGGGCAGCATCTGGCCGGTGGTGACGGTGACGTTGGCCTGGGCGGCGCGCTCGTTGTAGCGCGCCGTAATGACGGCCGGATTGTTGCCGGCGGCCAGCGCCATCGACTCGTCGCGGGTCTGCGGTAGGTCGATTTTCGTGTCGGGCTTCTGCAACTTGCCCGGATAGGTTCCGATCACGCGCTGGAAGCTGGCGCGCGAGGTCTGCAGATTGCCGTCGGCGGCGACGCGCTGCGCGGTGGCGAGCGCCAGGCGCGCTTGCGACTGCGCCACGTCGGTCTTGGTCACCTCACCGACGCGAAAGCGGTCTTGCACCGATTCCAACTGGCGACGAATGACCTGTTCGTTGTTGATGTTCAGTTCCAGTATCGCCTGGTCGCGCACCACGTTCACGAAGGTGGTGACGCCGTCCAGCAGCACACCCTGCTCCGTTAGTTGCAGCGTGGCGCGCCCGGCCAGCACCTGGTTTTCGGCCTGGCGCACGCCGGCCACGGTGCGGAAGCCCTGGAATAAGGGCTGGGTGATGGTGAAGGACTGCTGATGCGGGCCGGTCAACTGGGTCTCGCGCGTGCTCTTGCGCGCCACGATTTCCTGCTGCAGGGCGCCGGCTTGCGCGTCGGCCTGGACTTTCGGGCGCCAGCCCGATTCCTGGATCGCCACGTTTTCGTCGACGGATCGCAGGTTGGCGCGCTGCTGGCGCAGCGTGGGGTTGTTCAGATAGGCCTCGCTGAGGGCCTGCTCAAGAGTCTGCGCGCCGGCCGCGCCCTGTACCGCGACCGTCAGCAGCGCCGCCGCCAGAGATATGGATAGAACTTTGCGCATCAATACGACTTTATCGTTGGATCGATTTCAGCCGCCCACTGCAAGATGCCGCCGCGCAGGTTGGTCGCGTTGGCGTATCCCTGGGATCGCAGCCAGTTGGTGGCGTCCATGCTGCGCCTTCCCGAGCGGCACAGCATGACGAGCGGACGGTCATTCGGCAACTCGGCGGCGCGCGACTGCAGCTCGCCCAGCGGCACATGCTTGACGCCCGACAGCGCGGCGACGTCGAGCTCCCATTTCTCGCGCACGTCCACCACCAGATGCTGCGTGCCGGCGCGGCGCATGCGGTCGAGGTCGGCGGGGCCGATTTCCAGCGGCGCTTGTTTGGGCGATGCGGCGTCCGTCATGGTCTATCCATTATGGCCGATCCATCCTAGAACACGAAACCGGGTTCCGCGGCAAAGCCGGGCAAAATTCCGGCGGCCGCGTCGAACAGCGCCAGACGCGCCAACGGCCGGCCGCGATAGAGGCTGGCCTCGCCGACGCGCCGCCCGGGCGACACATGCACGGCGACCAGCCGGCCGCCGGGCGCGAGCTGGTCCGCGATCGCGCGCGGCAGACGCTCGATCGCGCCGCCGATTAGGATTGCATCATAGGGCGCCAGCGCCGCGTGACCCCGGTCCAGCGCGCCGTCCATCACGGTGGCGTTGCCGATCCCAAGTGCCGCCAGCGCGCCGCGCGCGCGGTTCGCCAAGGACGGATCGCTTTCCACCGCGACCACCGATTTCGCCAGGCGCGACAGCACCGCGGTCGTATAGCCGGTGGCGCAACCGATATCGAGCGCGCGGTCGGTGGGCCGGATTTCGGCGGCCTGGATCAGCCGCGCCAGCACCATCGGCTCCATCAGGCAGCGCCCCTGCCCCAACTCCACGTCCTCGTCCACATAAGCGACGCCAGCGAGCCGGTCGGGCAGGAACGCCTCGCGCGGCAGATCGTCCATCGCGGCCAGCAGCGGCGCGTCGGTCACCTTGTTGGTCCGCAACTGGTTGTCCACCATGTTGCGGCGCGCTTCGGCATAACTGGCTGGCGTCATTGCAGAACGGCGCGACCGCAACCCCTTGGCACGGCGCGCTTCCCTGAAACCCCGTCCTGCAAAGCGTTATACGGCGTTGCCCCCGGCAAAACAACTGAAGCCCTTGAAACCGCTGATTCTCCTGGCAAGCTGCCCGGCCATCCGCTAAACCGCTGATCCCGCGTAGCGGCCGGGTGGCAGAGTGGCTATGCAGGGGACTGCAAATCCCCGTACGTCGGTTCAATTCCGGCCCCGGCCTCCACTCTTCCACCAGGGTTGCGGCGGAGGAGGCGGTATCTTGGCTTTCGTGCCGGGCGGGTGTTTGCTATAAGCCGCGCGCGCTGATCCCCGGTAGCTCAGCGGTAGAGCAACCGGCTGTTAACCGGTTGGTCGCCTGTTCGAATCAGGCCCGGGGAGCCATAAAACGCTCGGGGCCGGCGCTGCTTGCGCCGGCCCCGTTGCCGTTTTGGCGGGAAGCGTTGCCGCTACATCATCAGCAGCAGGATCGAGCTCCACACAACCAAGCCGCCGATGAACGTGGGCATCGTCGCCGCCATGTAGTGGATCCGCGCGCTACGCCGTTCGAATGTGTTCGTCATCGCCGTTCCCCTTAACAAGGGTTTTCCATGACGCGCATCTTATGGTTTATGCCCGGTTAACGCTGTGACGCGTATCACACTGAATTCTACTGCTTTATCAATATGTTGACTAAAGTTACCGGCATATAGCCGCGGGCCAGGATCAGCTTGCGGGCGCCGGCCGGCCCAGGGGCCCGGTTCTGCTCGTCCAGCAGCGCCTTGTTGCGCTCGCGCTCGAACAAAAGCTGGAACAGGCCGGCCTCGATTTCGAACGGCGTGCGCTTGAGATCGACTTTGCCGTCCACCAGCACCTTGTACGCGACATCGAGCCCGGTGCCGCTGGCGCTGTAATACATGTCCAGCACTTCCACGCCCGGGAACAGCTCGATCAGCCCGTGGAACGAGAAGCGCCAGTAGTCGTTGGGATAGCCGTGATAGGCCTGCACCCAGGGCACGGCGATGAAGGCGTGCCCGCCAGGCTTCATCAGCCGCTTGATGTTCGCCGCCGCGACCCATGGCTTCTTGGTGTGCTCCAGCACATGGCTGCAGATCACGAAGCCCCAGCGCCCCTCGCCCAATTTGGCCTTCAGTTCGGCGAAATCGGCGCAGATATCGGCGACCAGGTCCACGTTCTCGCCGGCTTCCATGTCCATGCCGGTGAATTCGCGCCCCTTGAGCAGCGCGCGCCAGCGGTTCTCCTGCCGGTCCACGATCTGGGCGCGGCTGCCGATCTGCAGCACGGGGCCTTCGGCGCCAGCGACCATCGCCTCGACCTCGCGCGCGGTGGTGGAGCCGACCACCTCGATTTTCGGCTGACCCATGCCGCCGGTTCTATCAGTCCAGCACGTGCAGGTCGAAGGCGACGCTGATGCGCTCGGGCGCGCCGCGGAACGGAATCGTGCGATGCCAGAAATAACTGGGGAAGCAAACCGCCATGCCGATCTCGGGCTTGATCTGATGCAGCCGCGGCGTGAAGCGGCACGGCAGGTCGTAGCCGGGAAAGCCGAACTCGAGCCAGCCCGCGTGTTCGGGATCGTCGGCGCGGATCACCGGGGGAATCCACGGATAGTAGACGCCGCTGAGCCAGCCAAGATTATGGATATGCGAAGCCTGGTGCCCCTCCTCCGTCAGGATATTGGCCCAGACGTTGAGCGCGTAGCGGCGCGGCTTCTTGCACAGGAAGGGATGGTTTGCGTCGTCGGGCAGGCGCGCGGCGAAAGCGTCGATCGCGCCGCGCACCAGCGTTTCCAGCGCGGCGATCGCCGGCGTCTTGTGAGACAGCAGCGCCTGCGCCACCGCGCCGCCGCGCGCCGCGCGCTGGTTGGGATCCCAGGTTTCGATCAACGTGGGGTGGCCGCGGATGTCGGCGATCAGCTGCGCGTTGAACGTCGCCATGTCGGGAAAGCCGGGCGGTGCTACCGGCCGCGCCACGTCGATCAGCAGCGCGTTGTTCTCGAAATAGTCGGCCTCGTCGTGCCGGCTGAGCTCGCGCAGCGCGATCACCTTGTACGCCACGGCGCGGACATGCTGTTTTTCGCGCGCCAGCAGCGCGTCGAGCGGCGCGAGCGCGGCCGCGGTCTCGCCGTTCTTGATCAATGCGCCGCCGAGATTGGCGAGCGCGCCCGCGAATTGCGGCTGGACGGCGACGGCCTGGCGATAAGCGGCGATGGCATCGCCGAGGCGGTTCTGTTTTTGCAGGGCATTGCCCAGATTGTTGAACGCGTCGGCGTAGCCGGGCTGCAATTCGACCGCGCGTTGAAACGCCTGCTCGGCCGCGGCCGCGTCGCCGTCGTCCAGCAGCGTCACGCCCCGGTTGTTGTGCCACCCCGCCATCTCGGGCCTTAGCGCCAGCGCGCGGTCATAGGACGCGATCGCGCCCCGGCGGTCGCCATGGTCGCGCAACGCGTTGCCCAGGTTGTAGTGCGCGTCGGCATAGTCGGAAGCCGCGGTCACGGCGCGGCGCAGCAGGTCGACCGCCGCGTCGGTTCGCCCGGCCTGACGCGCCAGAACGCCTAGCAGGTTGAGCGCCGTGGGCTGGTTCGGATCGGCCTGCAGCACCTGGCGGTACAGCGCCTCGGCCTCGCGCAGCCTGCCCGCGCGCTGGTGCTCGATGGCCTGACGCAAGCTGCCGAAGATGTCGAGGGTCGCCATTTCAGCCATGGCCCAAGGGGTATCCCGCGCCAGTGTGCCGTTTCGGAAAGCCAGGGCAGAGCATCAACCTATCTCAGCCCTTGCGAACCCAACAAGCGCTGCCGGCAGGCCAAGGCCGCGACCTAACACCGCGTGTTAACTGGTTCATTCCGCAATGGAAATCCTGCTGGACGCGGGGCGCGCGGTGGATATATTGCCGCGTCCTAAAACCCGGCAGGAGTGGGATTATGTCCACCAAGAAGAGCCGCGCGGGAAGCAAGAAAGCCGCGGCGAAAAAGGGCAAAAATAAGCCCAAAATCAAGAAGATGAAGAAGATATTGACGGCCAAGCCTAAGGCGTATCCCGCTGCCCCCTCCGCCAAGCGCCTGACCCAAGCCAAGCCTGTCGAGCGCATGACCGCCCCACGCAGCATCGCCGCCCGCCGCGCCGCGCCCACCGGCAGTCCGCGCAACCCCGCCGCGGCCCGCCCCAAGCCGGTGGCCGATCTGCGCCCACCGGCCAAGCCCGGCGCGCCGCTGCCGGCCAAACCGATCGCCAAGCCCGCCCCGCGCCCGGTCCTGAAGCAAATCACCAGCACGCCCAAGACCGGCGTGAAAATCGTGGCGCCGATGGCTTCGGGCTACGACCAGATTTTCAACGCCCAGGCGATCGATTTCATCGTCGGCCTGGAGCGCCGCTTCCGGCCCGAATTGAAACGGCTGATGGCCCAGCGCGAGGAGCGCCAAAAGCGCATCGCGGCGGGCGAGAAGCCGGATTTCCTGCGCGCGACGGCGAATATCCGCAACGGCGACTGGACCGTGGCGCCGGTGCCGCGCGACCTGATGGACCGCCGGGTCGAGATCACCGGCCCGACCGACCGCAAGATGGTCATCAACGCGTTGAATTGCGGCGCGTCGTGCTTCATGGCGGATTTCGAGGACGCCAACACGCCGACCTGGACCAACCTGATCGAAGGCCAGATCAATCTGCGCGACGCGGTGGCCGGCACGATTGCGTACAAGGACGCGGCGAGCGGCAAGCAGTACCGGTTGAACCCGCAAACCGCCGCGCTGATCGTGCGCCCGCGCGGTTGGCACATGCACGAGCGGCACGTGATCGTCGACGGCGAGGCGATGTCGGGCGCGCTGTTCGATTTCGGCCTGTATTTCTTCCACAACGCGCGGCCGCTGATCCGCAACGGCTCGGGACCGTATTTCTATCTGCCCAAGCTGCAATCGCACCACGAGGCGCGGCTGTGGAACGAGGTGTTCCTGCACGCGCAGCGCGCCTTCGGCCTGCCGCGCGGCACGATCAAGGCCACGGTGCTGATCGAGCACATCCTGGCCGCGTTCGAGATGGACGAGATTCTGTACGAGCTGCGCGACCACGCGGCGGGGCTGAACGCCGGGCGCTGGGATTACATTTTCAGCTTCATCAAGACCTTCCGCAACGAGCGCGGCAAGGTGATGCCCGACCGCGCCAAGGTCACGATGACCACGCATTTCCTGCGCAGCTACAGCCAGCTTTTGGTCAAGACCTGCCACAAGCGCGAGGTGCACGCGATGGGCGGGATGGCGGCGCAGATCCCGATCAAGGAAAGCGCCCACGCCAACAACGAGGCGATGTCCAAGGTGCGCCAGGACAAGGAGCGCGAGGCGGGCGACGGACACGACGGCACCTGGGTGGCGCATCCCGGCCTGGTGCCGATCGCCAAGGAGGCGTTCGACAAGGCGATGCCGCACGCCAACCAGATCGCGCGCAAGCGCCAGGACGTGCATGTCGCGGCTGCCGATCTGATGCAAGTGCCGCAAGGCACCAAGACCGAGGCGGGTCTGCGCCAGAACCTGGCGGTGGGCATCGGCTATCTCGAGGCGTGGCTGCGCGGGGTGGGCTGCGTGCCGCTGTTCAACCTGATGGAGGACGCGGCCACCGCCGAGATCTCGCGCACGCAAGTCTGGCAGTGGATCAAGTTCCGCTCGCGGCTCGAGGACGGGCGCATCGTCACGCCCGAACTGTGCCGCCAAATCGTCAAGGAAGAGGTCGCCAAGCAGCGCGCGACGCGCGCGGCCGGCCAGCCCGAACGCTTCGACGACGCGGCGGCGCTGTTCGAGAAGCTGATCGAGGCGCCGGACTGCGCCGAGTTCCTGACCCTGCCCGCCTACGCGATGCTGGAGGGGTAGGGCGTCAGCTCTGCTTCTGCTGCTGCAGCTTGGCGATGCGCTGCTTCAGCGAATCCAGGATCGCGTTGACGCCGCCCTGATTGCCCACGGCCGAGAATTCCGAGCGGTGCGTCACCAGCATCGACACGCCCTCGACCTGGATGTCCACGATCTGCGGCTTGCCTTCGACCTGGCGCACGCGCCATGACGCCATCACCGGCGGCTTGCCCTCGGGCCGGTCGATGCGCGTGGCGACGAACACGTCCTTGTCCTGGTCGTTGACCTTGGTGTCGGCGACCGAGAATTTCTCGCCCGAATAGCCGCCGAAGCGGATCGCGTAGGT
>JAHFPH010000034.1:12129-30301 GCA_023266845.1 Rhodospirillaceae bacterium | reverse complement strand
GGGCTGCAAAAGCGTCCAGTGCCCGTGAAAGCGCGCCATGAGCCGGTTTCGCATCCAGATCGATCAGCGCCGCCGGCTCAACCGGATGACCGCCCCTGTCGACATGGACGCCGAGGGATTGAAGGAAATGACCGCGGCGCTGTGGACGTCCGACGGATTCGATCCCGCTTTCCCGACCCTGCTCGACATGTCGCGCGTCAGCCTGCACGCGCTGGACATCGCGCAGTTCCGCGGCTTCTACGATTGGATTAAGCGGCACGATCCGCGCACGGGCAATGTCGCGGTCGTGCTGGGCGACAACGCCGCCAATGCCGCCATCGGCAAGATGATCGAGGCGCTGCGCGACATAGCGGGCGTCTCGCAGCATCGCGCGCTCAGGCATTTCACGCGCGCCGACGAAGCCGAGCGTTGGCTGACGGCGGCGGCCCTGAGTCGCGGGACGCCAGCCGAGGCAGCTGGAGCCATAATGGTACTGGGATATTTAGATTTTGACTTCATTGGGATTTTTGTCCCCAGCCTGGTCGCGTAAAATGACCCGGAAAGAGAGGCGGCCATGAGCGGCGAGAATGCGACTTCGCGCGTGGCGCGGGGCGGCAAGGCGATCTACGGCGCCAGGCTCGGCATTTTAATGCTCGAGGCGCGCTTTCCGCGCATTCCCGGCGACATGGGCAACGCACTGACCTGGCCGTTTCCGGTGCTCTACAAAGTGGTGCGCGGCGCGTCGCCGGAACGCGTGGTGACGCAAAAGGCGGCAGGGCTCCGCGACGCTTTCATCGCCGCCGCCAAGGAACTTGCGGCCGACGGGGCCGACGGCATCACCACGAATTGCGGGTTTCTGTCGCTGTTCCAGCGCGACATCGCGGCTTCCGTCGGCGTGCCGGTGGCGGCATCATCGCTGATGCAGGTGCCGTTCATCGAGCGTCTGCTGCCACCGGGCAAGCGCGCGGGCGTGATCACCGTTTCGGCGCCCGCGCTGACCGCCGAGCATCTGGAAGCCGCCGGCGCCAGCGCCGACACGCCGGTCGTCGGCACCGACGGCGGCGAGGAATTCACCCGCGTGCTGCTGGGCGACGAGCTCGTGCTCGACGCGGCGGCGGCGGAGCGCGACATCCTGAAAGCGGGCGATGCGCTGGTCGCGCGGCACAAGGATATCGGCGCGGTGGTGCTGGAATGCACCAACATGATTCCCTACGCGCGCGCGCTGAACGCGCGGCTCAGCCTGCCGGTCTACGACATGTACGGTTTCGCCTGCTGGTTCCACGCCGGCCTCAGCCCCCGCGATTTCGGGCCGCCGGGAAGTTCCGGCTAGCGCCTGCCGACGTAGCAGAGGTTGGCGAATGTGGTGCCGTCGTCCGCCGGCTCGAAGTCCAGCGACAGCTGGTAATCCTTGCGCGGGGTGAACTGGATCACCTCTTTCGGGCCGACCGCGAACGCCTCTTTGGGCGTCAGCGCGAAGCGCTTCATCGCCGCGGTCATCATGTCCAGCTTGTGCACGCCGAACGCGCCGACGCAGCAGCGCGGCTTCAGGCTGTCGTAGAACACCAGCAACTGCTCGGGCGGCGCCTCGGGCGTGGTCCAGGCGAAATCGAATCCCGCTCCCAGATCGGCGGCCTTGAGCGGCCGCCAGTTGGCCTGCTTGGCGCGCGCCAGCACGTCGGTCGGCTGGCTGCGCGTGTTGTAGCAGGCGTCCGAGAACGACAGGGTCAGCGAATTTTCCAGCGCTTTCTTGTTCGGGTCCCAGGCGTCCAGCGCCGGCTTGCTGGGAAAGACGATCTGCACCGGCCGGCGCTGATCGGGGCGCATCGGCGACGACAGCGCCGGCGCCTCGGCGGTCTGCTGCTGCGCCTCCTTGGTAAGGTCGCGCGGCGGCGGGGTGGGCTTGGGCGGTGTCGCCACCTGCGGAAGCGGCACCGGCTTGCTGTCGGAAACCGACACCGACACGGGCGCAAGCCGGCTGCTGTCGGCGCCGTGGCGCAAACGCAGCGTGGCGGTGCGGTTGTCGTAGAGCAGCGAATAGACGCGCGTGCGCAAGCCGCTTTTCACCTCGTCGCTCGCCAGGTTCAGCGGCAGCTTGGTTTCCAGAAGCGTCGCGAAGGCCGGCGCGTCGACGGTCTGCACCACCACGCCGCAATTGCCCTTCGCGCTCAAGCCCAGGATGATCGAGCCGTGATCGGACGGCACGTACCACGCGTCGTCCGTGCCCAGGCGCTTGATTACGTCCGGCTCGACCGGCGCGTATTTCATTTTCTTCGCGCCGTCCTTCACCAGCTTCGGATTGGCCAGATTGGCCAGGCAGTGGACGCGGAATCCGTCGAACGCCTCGTTCGCCATCGCCTCGGCCGCCGACATCGGGGTCTGGGGCTGGACCGGCGCCGGCATGGTCTGCGGCGCTTGTTGCGGCATCGCCGGCGGGGCGGTCTGCGCCAGCGCCGCGACGGCGAACAGCGGCGCGGCGAGCAGCCCCAACGGCAGGCAACGAAGGCTCGGCGCGCGGGAGCGGTTCATCGGCAGACACCCGGGGGGCGTAGATCTGATGCGGAAAGCGGCGCGATCGATGGGCAAACCCCGTCTCCCATCGACAACGTGTCGTAGAATCATGGACGCGCGCGGCTTTTGTGACAAGCCTAGCGCAAGACAGCCCCGCCCGGGCTTGATTTCCCTGGCGAATCCGCGCGCGGCGGGCTGAGTCGACTGGCGCCGCACCAAGCTTGGTGACGCGGGCGATTTGCAAAATCACGCCGCCTTGATCCATTCCTTCATCGCCGGCAGGTCGTTGACCGCCTTCACATAGGCCGCCGAGACCGGATCGAGCGCGACCTGATAGGTCACGAACCGCGTGGCGACCGGCGCGTACATCGCGTCGGCGATCGAAAAACGGCCGAACAGGAACGGCCCGCCCTTCTTGCCGAAGCGCTTGCGGCAGTCGCGCCAGATTTCCGTCACGCGGTCGATATTGGCCTTGAGCTCGGGCGTCATCGGCGGCGTGGGGTGGCGGTTCTTCACGTCCATCGACATCGCCGCGCGCAAGGGGGCGAAGCCGCCATGCATCTCGGTCGCCACCGCCCGCGCCACGGCGCGGGCCGCACGGTCGTCGGGCCATAGCTTGGCTTTGGGAAACGTGTCGGCGATGTATTCGCAGATCGCCAGCGACTCCCACACGACGAGCTTGCCGTGCTTCAGGATCGGCACGAAACCCGCCGGCGAATGCCGCAGGATTTTTTCCTTGGTGTCGGGCTGGCGCAATTCGATCAGCGTTTCCCTGAATTTCTCGCCGGTCGTCTTCAGCGCCAGCCAGGGGCGCAGCGACCACGACGACGAGGCCTTGGTGCCGATCACGATTTCCAGCGCGGGCATGCGGTTTCTCCGAAATGAACGGGAAGGGGCGCGATACTTGCCCGGTTCGGCGTTTCCCGGCAAGCCGCCTCTTTTCCACGGGCCGGTTTCCGGGCATGGTGCGCGCCTATCCCAGGGAGACGCCCATGCTCGATTGTTTCGCGCCGAAGCCCGCGCCCGGCGCCGTGCCCATCGTCCCAATCGCCAAGGCCGATCTGAAAAAACGCCTGGACAAGCTGCCGCCGCGCCAGGCCGCGTGGCTCAGGGCCGCGGGCTTCACCGGTGCCACGGGCCAGGTGCAATTGGCGCCCGATGAGAAAGGCGAGCTGGAAAAAGTGTTCGTAGGCCAGGGCGACGACGACGCGCTGTGGGTGCTGGGCGATTTGCCGCAGCGCCTGCCCGCCGGGCGCTATGCGCTGGAAGCCCCGTACGACAAGAAGCAACAGACCCGCGCCGCCCTGGGCTGGGCGCTCGGCAGCTACGCTTTCACGCGCTATCGCAAGCCGGAGAAGAAGAAGATCGCGCTGGACTGGCCGCGCAAGGCCGACCGGGCGCATGTCGAGCGCATGGCCGAGGCGGTCTACATGGTGCGCGACCTGGTCAACACGCCGGCCGCCGATCTGGGGCCCGCGGAACTGGCGGCGGCGGCGCAGGCGCTGGCGCTGAAACACGGCGCGACATGCGGCGTGATCGTGGGCGACGCGCTCTTGAAGCGGAACTATCCGCTGGTCCACGCCGTGGGCAAGGGCAGCGTCCGCGCGCCGCGCCTGATCGACATGACCTGGGGCGCGCGCGGCCCGCGCATTACGCTGGTGGGCAAGGGCGTGTGCTTCGATTCCGGCGGGCTGGACCTGAAAACCAGCGCCGGCATGAAAATGATGAAAAAGGACATGGGCGGCGCGGCGCATGCCCTCGGCCTCGCCTCGGTCATCATGGCGGCGAAACTGCCGGTGCGCCTGCGCGTGCTGGTGCCGGCGGTGGAGAACATGGTGTCGGGCAAGTCGTACCGGCCGCTCGACGTCATCGCGTCGCGCAAGGGCCTGACGGTCGAGATCGGCAACACCGACGCGGAAGGCAGGCTGATCCTGGCCGACGCGCTGGCCGAAGCCGACCGCGACAAGCCGGCGCTGCTGATCGACTTCGCCACGCTGACCGGCGCGGCGCGCGTGGCGCTGGGCCCCGACCTGCCGGCGCTGTTCACCGATCACGACGATCTGGCCAACGACATTTTGCGACACGGCGCGGCCGAGGCCGACCCGCTGTGGCGCCTGCCGCTGTGGCGCGGCTATCGCCAGGGGCTGGACAGCAAGGTGGCGGACCTCAACAACATTTCCGAATCGGGCTTCGCCGGCGCGATCTACGCCGCGCTGTTCCTGAAGGAATTCGTCAGCGACTCCACGCCCTGGGCGCATCTCGACCTGTTCGCCTGGAACGCGCGCTCGCGGCCCGGCCGGCCCGAGGGGGCGGAGGCGATGACGCTGCGCGCGCTCTACGCGCTGATCGAAGATCGCTTCGGCTGAACGCCGCTGCGATGACCCGTCCGGTTTCGCCGCATGCCGCCCTGGAGGTATGGCGGCGCGCGACGCTCGCTGGCGTGCGCGGATCGGGGCCCGACCTCACGCAGCGCCAGTTGGCGCTGCTGCTCGGCGTGTATCTGACGCCCGCGCCGCATACCGTGCGCGGTCTGGCGGCGGCGCTCGGCGTATCGAAACCCGTCATCACCAGAGCCGTGGACCGCCTGAGCGAGCTCGACCTGATCCGCCGCCGGCGCGACGAGCGCGACCGGCGCTCGATCCTGCTGCTCAGGACGATGAAAGGCTCGGTGTTCCTCAGCGACTTCGCTGAGGAAATCCGCCGCGCGCTGAAGGCGATGGAAGCCTAGTACCCGCGCTTCGGATCGACCACGTTGAGCGGCGCCAGGCCACGGCGCACGCGGCCGATATTCTCCACCACCTGGCTGAGCGCCGAGCGCGGATCGGTGATCGCCGCGACGTGCGGCGTGAGCGTCACCTTGGGATGCGTCCATAGCGGCGATGACGCGGGCAGGGGCTCCTCGCGGAACACGTCCAGCGCCGCGCCGGCCAGATGGCCCGAGTCGAGCGCCGCGAGCAGATCGGTTTCGACCAATTGCCCGCCGCGCCCGATGCTGATGACATAGCTGCCCCTGGGCATGGCGGCGAAGGCGCGCGCGTTCAATATATCGGTCGTGTCGGGCGTCAACGGCAGCACGCAGACCACGATCTCGCTGCGGCCAAGGAACGGCGTCAGTTGGCCGCGCCCGGCGAACACGCGCGCACCTTCGATCTTGCGCTCGGTCCGCGCCCAGCCCGCGACGTCGAAGCCGAATCCCGCCAGCTTGCGGGCCACCGCGCCGCCGATCTCGCCCACGCCCATCACGCCCACGCGGCGCTCGCGCGTCATTTTCTGCGGCAGCTCGTGCCAGCGTTTGTCGCGCTGCTGCGCCTCGTAGCCCGGCACCTGGCGATGGAAGCGCAGTGTATGCAGCACGGCGTACTCCACCATCTGGCGCGTCAATTGCTCGTCCACCAGCCGGACGATGGGTACGCCCTCGGGCAGATGCGGGTCTTCGAAGATGTGATCGACGCCCGCGCCCAGCGAGAAGATGACTTTCAGCTTCGGCAGCGCGCGCAGGAAACCCGGCTCGGGCTTCCATACCAAGGCGAACTCGATGTCCTCGGCGCGTCCGGTCGCGGGCCAAAGGCGGAACTCCAGGTCGGGCAGGGCTTTCCCGAATTCCTCGCGCCACCACGGACCGCGGTCGCTCGAGGTCTTGAGCAGAAGGGCCATCGGCGCTTCAGGCTCTGACCGCGCCGGTATGCGCGGCTTCGAGCTCGAAGGCCGCGGCGATCAGCGCCTTGGTGTAATCCTGCTGCGGCCGCCTGAAAATCTCGTCGGTCGGACCGCGCTCCACCACCTTGCCGTCGCGCATCACGATCACATGATCCGACATGGCGCGCACCACGCGCAGATCGTGGCTGATGAACATATAGGCCAGGCCGTATTTTTCCTGCAGCCCGCGCAGCAGGTCCACGATCTGCGCCTGCACCGACATATCGAGGGCCGAAGTGGGCTCGTCGAGCACCACGAAGCTGGGCTTCAGCACCAAGGCGCGGGCGATCGCCACGCGCTGGCGCTGGCCGCCGGAAAACTCGTGCGGATAGCGATGCCGCGATTCGGGGTCCAGCCCCACTTCCGTCAGCGCCGCGACGATCAGCGTCTCGCGCGCCTCGGTCGAGCCGCCGATGTCGTGCACCTTCAAGCCCTCCTCGACGATCTGGGCGACCGACAGGCGCGGGCTCAACGACGCGAACGGATCCTGGAACACGACCTGCATCTGTTTGCGCAAAGGGCGCAGCGCCTTGCCGTCGCGCGCCTGCAGATCGTCGCCGGCGAAGCGGATGCCGCCCTGGCTTTTCAGCAGGCGCAGCAGCGCTAGGCCAAGGGTGGTTTTGCCCGATCCGCTTTCGCCCACCACCCCCACGGTGCGGCCCGGCGCCAGCTCCACCGAAACGCCGTCCACCGCGCGCACGTAATCCACCACGCGCCGCAGCAGGCCTTTCTTGATCGGGAAATGCACCTTTATGTCGCTGGCCACCAGGATCGGCGCGCCGCCCTGGTCGCGCTCGAGCTTGCCCTTGGGCTCGGCCGCCAGCAGGCGCCTGGTATAGGGGTGCTTCGGGGCCTTGAACACGTCCTCGACCGCGCCCTGCTCGACGATCTCTCCCCCGGTCATGACGCAGACGCGGCTGGCGATCTTGCGCACGATGTTCAGGTCGTGGGTGATGAACAGCAGCGCCATGCCGAAACGCTGCTGCAATTCCCTCAGCAGCTTCAGGATCTGCGCCTGGATGGTCACGTCCAGCGCGGTGGTGGGCTCGTCGGCGATCAGAAGGTCGGGTTCGTTGGCCAGCGCCATGGCGATCATCACGCGCTGGCGCTGCCCGCCCGAAAGCTCGTGCGGATAGGCGCCGAGGCGCTTCTCGGCGTCGGCGATGCCCACGAGGTGCAGCAGCTCCAGCACGCGGCGATGCGCGGCACTCCCGGAAAGTCCCTTGTGCAGCGTCAGCACCTCGGCAACTTGCCGCTCCACCGTGTGCAGCGGGTTCAGGCTGGTCATCGGCTCCTGGAAGATCATCGAGATGCGGTTGCCGCGGATCGCGGTCAGCGCCGCCTCGCCGGCGCCGATCATCTCTTGGCCGGCGAAGCGGATGCTGCCCGAGGGGTGCCGCGCCATCGGATAGGGCAGCAATTGCAGGATCGACAGCGCCGTGACCGACTTGCCCGATCCGCTTTCGCCGACCAGCGCCATGGTCTCGCCCTTGTCCAGCTCGAACGACGCGTGGCTGACCGCGCGCACCGTGCCGCCGGGCGCGCGGAACTCGGTCGAAAGGTCCTCGACCTGCAGCAGCTTTTCGCTCACTTCGCGCCTCCGCCGAAGGTCTTGCGCGGGTCGGCGGCGTCGCGCACCGCCTCGCCCACGAACACCAGAAGGCTCAGGATGATGCCGACCACGAAGAACGCGGTCAGGCCCAGCCACGCCGCCTGCAGGTTGTTCTTGCCCTGGTTCAACAGCTCGCCCAGCGACGGCGAGCCGGGCGGCAGGCCGAAGCCGATGAAATCCAGCGCCGTCAGCGTGGTGATCGAGCCGTTCAGGATGAAGGGCAGGAAGGTAACGGTCGCTACCGTGGCGTTGGGCAGAACGTGCCGCCACATGATGCGCAGGTCGCCCACGCCCAGCGCCCTTGCGGCGCGCACGTAGTCGAAATTGCGCGCGCGCAGGAATTCCGCGCGCACCACGCCCACCAAAGACATCCAGCTGAACAGCAGCATCAGGCCCAACAGCCACCAGAAATTCGGCTGCACGATCGAAGCCAGGATGATCAGCAGATAAAGCGTCGGCATGCCCGACCAGATTTCCATGAAACGCTGGAAGGTAAGGTCGATCCAGCCGCCGAAATACCCTTGCACCGCGCCCGCGGCCACGCCGACGATCGAGCTCATGACGGTCAGAATCAGCCCGAACAGCACCGAGATGCGAAAGCCATAAATCACGCGCGCCGTCACGTCGCGCGCCTGGTCGTCGGTGCCCAGCCAGTTGTTGAGCGAGGGCGGCGAGGGCGCGGGGCCCGGCAGGTCGGTCATCACCGTGCGATAGCTATAAGGGATCGGCGCCCAGACCATCCAGCCCTTGGCCTCGATCAGCTTTTTCACCTCGGGATCGCGGTATTCGGCCTCGGTTTCGAACACGCCGCCGAACGCGGTCTCGGGATAAAGCTGCGCGAACGGCAGATAGAACGACCCGTCGAAACGCACCAGGATCGGTTTGTCGTTGGCGATCAGCTCGGCGAACAGGCTCAGGATGAACAGAACGGCGAACAGCCAAAACGACCAATAGCCGCGCTTGTTGGCGCGGAAATTGTGCAGCCGGCGCCGGTTGAGCGGGGAAAGGGTGATCCGCGCCATGCCCTCAAACCTTGCGGCTGGCGAAATCGATGCGCGGGTCGACCACGGTATAGATAAGGTCGCCGACCAGCCCCAGCACCAGCCCCAGAAGGGTGAAGGCGTAGAGCGAGGCGAACATCACCGGATAGTCGCGGTTGATCGCCGCCTCGAAGCCCAGCAATCCCAGCCCGTCGAGCGAGAAAATGATCTCGATCAGCAGCGAGCCGGTGAACAGCACGCCGATGAAGGCGCTGGGGAAGCCCGCGATCACGATCAGCATGGCGTTGCGGAACACGTGGCCGTACAGCACGCGGTTCTGGCTGAGGCCCTTGGCGCGCGCGGTCAGCACATAGTGCTTGTTGATCTCGTCCAGGAACGAGTTCTTGGTCAGCATGGTCAGTGTGGCGAAGCCGCCGATCACCATGGCGACGATCGGCAGCGTCATGTGCCACATATAATCCAGCCAGAAGCGGACCGACGTCAGGCGCTGGCCCCAGCCCACGCCGCTCCATTGGTCCGACCACAACCCACGCAACGGGAACCAGTCGAAATACCGCCCGCCCGCGAACAGCACGATCAGCAGCACGGCGAACAGGAAACTGGGGATCGCGTAGCCGAAGATGATCGCCCCGCTGGTCACCACGTCGAAGCGGCTGCCGTCGCGCACCGCCTTGGCGATGCCCAGCGGGATCGACACCAGATAGACCAAAAGCGTCGTCCACACACCCAGCGAGATCGATACCGGCATCTTCTCCAGGATCAGGTTCACGATGGACTGATCGCGGAAATAGCTGGTGCCGAAATCGAAGCGCAGATAGCTGCTCATCATCTTGACGAAGCGCTCGTGAATCGGCTTGTCGAAGCCGAACTGCTTTTCGATCTGCTTGATGAAATCGGGGTCCAGGCCTTGCGCGCCGCGATACTTGTCGCTGCCGGTCGACCCGCCGGGCTGGCCGGGCTGGCGTTGGCCGGACTGGGCGGTGTCGCCGGCCGACCCGCTGACGCGCACGGTCGCGTCCACCGCCCTACCCTTGATCTGGGCGATGATCTGCTCCACCGGCCCGCCGGGCGCGGCCTGGATGATGAAGAAGTTGATCACCATGATCCCGAACAGGGTTGGGATCATCAGCAGGATACGGCGGATGATATAGGCCAGCATGGCGTGCGCCGCATCCTAGAGCCATGCGCCTATGGACGGGAAGCCCCGCGCGCGAGAGGCGGCGAGGGCGATGGATTTTATCGCCGATCAGCCGCATGATCGGCCGGTTCCGTCCCCGTTTCCTGGCCGCTTGTTTCCGAAGCCATGTCCGTCTCCAACTCCTCCCAGGCCGACGCCCGATTCGGCGCGTTGAGCTTCCGCGAGTTCCGGCTGCTGTGCCTGGCGCAGCTCGCCGCCGACTTCGGGGCCAATCTGCAGTTTTTCGCGGTCAACTGGCACGTATTCGAGCTGCTGCACCGCGGCAGCCTCACGTTCTCGTTGTTCGGCTTTTCGGTCGCGTTGAACGGCGCGGCGGTGGGGCTGGGCGGCGTGGGGCTGGTGCGGCTGTTTCCGATCGTCGCATTCGGCATCCTGGGCGGGTTGTTCGCCGACGCCGCCGACCGGCGCAAGCTGATGATGTGGACGCGACTGGGCGTGGCGCTGGTCGCCGCGGGCTTGGTGGCGACGATGCTGGCCGGGACTGTCGGCGTGGCTTTGCTGTATTTCGTGTCGGCGGCGACCGCGGCGCTGACCGCCTTCGACACCCCGGCGCGCCACTCGCTGCTGCCGGCCACGGTGCCGCCGCCGCTTCTGTCGCACGCCATCAGCCTGTTCTCCGCGGCGTTTCGCATTTCGGCGGTGGCTGCGCCGCTCGTCGGCGCGCTGTTGATCGAACGCTTCTCGCTCGCCGCCGCCTATGCCGCGGTCGCGGTCAGCTTTGCGGTTCCGGTCGCCTGCCTGGTGGGCATGCGCACCACCCGGCCCGAGGGCGCGCCGCGCGCCAAGCCCAGCGTCGCCGCGTTCCTCGAGGGACTGGCCTTCGTGCGCGACCAGAAGGTGCTGTGGGCCTCGTTCCTGGCCGACTTCCTGTCCTCGTGCTTCACCTCGGTCAACGTGCTGCTGCCGATTCTGGCCGAGATCGTGTTCGATTCCGGGGTCGGCGGGTACGGTCTGTTGGCGGCGGGCCAGCCGCTCGGCGCCGTCCTAACCAGCCTGGCGCTGGCCTATTGGCATCGCCTCAGGCGCCAGGGCGTGTTTCTGGTGGCGTGCCTTGGCGCTTACGGCGCGGTCGCCGCGCTGGTGGGGATGTCGCACTGGCTGTACCTGTCCTTCTTGATGCTGACGGTGATGGGAGCGGTCGACACCACCTCGTCGATGATTCGCTCGCTGATGCGCCAGATCCTGACGCCCGACAATCTGCGCGGTCGCGTGTCGTCGATCGCGCTGGTGTTTTTCCGCGGCGGCCCGCGCGTGGGCGAGATGCAGGCTGGATTGACCGCCGCGATGCTGGGCGCGCCGCTGGCCATCGTCATGGGCGGGGTGGCGACGGTGGCCGCGACCGCGCTGGTGGTGTGGCGCATGCCGCAAATCCTGCGCTACGACGGGCTGGAGCTGGACCTGGCGGCGGTGGGCGAGGCGACGCCGAAAAAGACCGTCGAGGACGCGCGCGGCTTGCCCAAAAGCGCGGGCACGGTGTGACGATCTGGCGGCCGCTTCTGCGCTGGCCGCGCGTGCGGCTTTGCGCTAAAGATTCGACCGGCCGCGCAGGGGCGACCCGGCGCAACCCCGGAGATGAGATGCCCAAGGAAGACTTGATCGAGTTTCCCGGCACCGTCGTGGAAATGACGCCCTACGACCTGGCCAAGGGTCGCATCACCTTCCGCTTCAGGTGAATACGAAAATCGATCGTCTGGTGCTCGCCTCGGCCTCGCCCAGGCGACTCGATCTGTTGCGCCAGATCGGCATCGTTCCGCACGCGATCGATCCGGCGCATATCGACGAGCAGCCGAAGCGCGACGAGCTGCCGCAAGGACTGGCCAAGCGTTTGGCGCTCGCCAAGGCGAAGGAAGTCGCCAAACGCCATCCCGGCGCGTTCGTGTTGGCCGCCGACACGGTGGTGGCCTGCGGCCGGCGCGCGCTGCCCAAGCCGCTCGACGAAGCCGCGGCCGGCGAATGTCTCGATCTGCTGTCGGGCAGGCGCCATCGCGTGCTGGGCGGCGTTGCCGTGATCGCGCCGGACGGTCGTTCGGCGCTGCGCCTGGTCGTGACCTCGGTCGCATTCAAACGTCTGACGGACGCCGAGCGCCGCGCGTATCTGCAAAGCGGCGAATGGCGCGACCGGGCCGGCGGCTACGCGATCCAGGGCGTCGCGGCCCGTTTCGTTGCCTCGATCAACGGCTCGTATTCCAATGTCGTCGGCCTGCCGCTGTTCGAAACGGCGCAGATGCTCGCCGGGCTGGGTTTCGCGCCGTGAAGGACATGGGCGGCATCGACGAAATTTTGGTGGACCATCTGCCGGGTGAAACGCGCGCGGCGCTGCTCACGCGCGGGCGCCTGGTCGCGTTGCGCGTGATGCGGGCGGGGCAGGACAGCATGGTCGGCGCGGTGCTGCGCGGGCGCGTCGGCATCGTGCGCCGCGACCAGGGTGCTGCGTTCGTCGAGATCGGCACGCCGAAATCCGGATTTCTGTCGCTCAGGCGCGGCGCCAAGCCGCCGGTGCAGGGCAGCGCCATCGTCGTGCAGGTGACGAAAGACACGGTCGAGGATAAGGGCGCGGGCGTAACCGACCGGCCCGTGTTGGTGGGCCGCCTGCTGACCCTGCGCACCGGCCAGCCCGGCTTGGAGCGCTCGCGGCGGCTCGATCCCGAAAGCTTCGACCGAGCGGTCAAGGCTTTGAAACAGGTCGAGCTTGGCAATGACGGCCTCATGGTCAATCCGGCCGCCGCCGGCGCCAGCGACGAAGCGCTGGTCGCGGAAGCGCGCGCGCTAAAAGCGGCCTGGGACGAAGCCTTGAAGCAACCCGGCGCGCCCAAGCTTCTGCTGCCGGCGCCCGATCCGGTGCTGCGGGCGATTCTGGACAACGCGGCCGATTTGAAGGCGATCTGGTTCGACGCCGCCGATCTGCTGAACCGCGCGCGCGCCGGCCTGCAGCGCCTGGCGCCGGGCTTGGCCTCCCTGCCCAAGCTGCATGCCGGAACCGCGCCGCTGTTCCACCGCCACGAGCTGGAAAACCAGATCGACGCGGCGCTGAGCCCGCGCGTGCGATTGCCGGGCGGGGCCGCGCTGGTGATCGACGAGTTGGCGGCGCTGACGGTGATCGACGTGGATATGGCGCGCCAGGTGTTCGGCGGCGGAAACGAGGACGCCGTGCTGGCCGCCAACCTGGAAGCCGCCGACGAAATCGCGCGCCAGATAGCACTGCGCGACCTGGGCGGCATCGTCGTCGTGGATTTCCTGCGCATGGCCGCGGGCGCCAACCGCAAGCGCGCGATCGAGGCGCTGCGCCGCGCCACCGTCGGCGACGCGCAGCAAATCGACGTGCTGGGCATGACGCCGGCCGGGCTGGTGGAGATGACGCGGCGGCGCAGCCGGCCGTCGCTCATGCACCTCCTGCGCGGCGATCCGCTTGCGGCCGGGTTCGCTTTGTTGCGGGCGGCGATCGCGGCCGCCCAGTCGCAGCCCGGCAAAAAGCTCGTCGCGCGCGCGGCACCCGGCGCGGTCAGGGCGCTGGAGGCGGAGAAGGCGTCGCTCGCCTTCGCCCGCGCGCGCATTCCGGCGGGGCTTGAGCTTCAGGCCGATCCGTCGCAATCTGCCGATAGGTTCGATATCGCGCCGGGATGACGATGGCCGACGGCAACGAAAAAGTCGCGGTGCTGAAACTACGCTGCCCGATCTGCCGCAAGCCGGCGCTGCTGGCGTTCCGGCCGTTCTGCTCCAAGCATTGTTCCGACATCGATCTCGGGCGCTGGCTCGGCGGCGAATACCGCGTTCCCACCAACGACACCCCGGAAACGCCGGAGTCTTCCGAAGAGGAAAAATCGTAAATCGGTTCGGCGCGCTTCGCTGCTGGGCGATCGCGATTCGGATTTTCTGTGTCCCCCCTCCCATCAAGGAAGGGGGACTCAAATGGCCAGCAGAATGGTGAAAACGCGAGCTTCTACTTGTCGCGCGCGACCTGCGCCAGCTCGGCCTGCGCGGCCGCGAGGCGCGCAATGGGCACGCGGAAGGGCGAGCAGGACACGTAGTCGAGCCCGACCTCGCGGAAAAACCGCACCGAGGCGGGGTCGCCGCCATGCTCGCCGCAAATGCCGAGTTTCAGGTCCTTGCGGGTCTTGCGCCCGCGCTCGACGCCGATGCGCACCATCTCGCCCACGCCCTCCACGTCGATCGACATGAACGGGTCGGTCGGAAAAATCCCGTGGCGCGTGTAGCTGTCGAGGAAGCTCGAGGAGTCGTCGCGCGACAGGCCCAGCGTGGTCTGCGTCAGGTCGTTGGTGCCGAAGCTGAAGAACTCGGCGGTCTCGGCGATCTCGTGCGCCTTCAGCGCCGCGCGCGGCAGCTCGATCATCGTGCCGACATGGTATTTGAGCTTCACGTTCCGCTCGCGCGACACCTGCGCGGCCACGCGGTCGATCACCGCTTTCAATATGTCGAGCTCGCGCTTGGTCGCGACCAGCGGGACCATCACCTCGGGCACCACCGACTTGCCGCCCTCGGTCGCCTCGACCGCCGCTTCGAAGATCGCGCGGGCCTGCATTTCGCAGATCTCGGGATACGAGATCGCCAGGCGGCAGCCGCGATGGCCCAGCATCGGGTTGGCCTCGGCCAGCTGGGCGATGCGGTGGCGCACGTCGCCCACGCTCATGCCCGCCGATTTGGCGACCTCGGCGATCTCGGCGTCGCTATGCGGCAGGAATTCGTGCAACGGCGGGTCCAAGAGGCGGATCGTGACCGGCAGACCCTTCATGATGCGGAACAGCTCGACGAAATCCTGGCGCTGCATCGGCAGGATTTTCGCCAGCGCCGCGCGCCTTCCCTTGGTGTCGGCCGCCAGGATCATCTCGCGCATCGCCACGATGCGCGCGCCCTCGAAGAACATGTGCTCGGTACGGCAGAGGCCAATGCCCTCGGCGCCGAAGCCGCGCGCGGTGCGCGCGTCGGCCGGGGTGTCGGCATTGGCGCGCACGCCCAGCTTGCGGACCTCGTCGACCCAGCCCATGAGAACAGCGAAATCGCCCGACATCGCGGGCTGCACCGTCGGCACCTCGCCCTGCATCACCTCGCCGGTGCCGCCGTCGATGGTGATGACGTCGCCATCCTTCAGCGTCTTGCCGGCGACGCCGAGCGTGCGCGCCGACGTGTCGATGCGCAGCTCGCCCGCGCCGCTGACGCAAGGGCGGCCCATGCCGCGCGCCACGACGGCCGCGTGGCTGGTCATGCCGCCGCGCGTGGTGAGAATCCCCTGCGCCGCGTGCATGCCGTGGATGTCCTCAGGGCTGGTTTCGGCGCGCACCAGGATGACTTTCTCGCCCTTGTTGGCGCGGTCCTCGGCCTCGTCGGCGAAGAACGCGATCTTGCCCGAGGCAGCACCCGGCGAGGCGGGCAGGCCGCGCGCCAGCACGGCGCGCGTCGCCCTAGGGTCGAGCGTGGGATGCAGCAACTGCTCGAGCGACGCCGGATCGACGCGCTGGATCGCCTGTTTCCGGTCGATCAGCTTTTCCTTCACCATCTCGACCGCGACGCGCAAGGCGGCCGGCGCGGTGCGCTTGCCGCTGCGGGTTTGCAGCATGTAGAGCTTGCCCTGCTGCACGGTGAACTCGATGTCCTGCATGTCGCGGAAATGCCGCTCCAGGCGTTCGCGCACCGCCAGCAGCTGCTTGAACACCTGGGGCATGGCTTCTTCCATCGCCGGCAGGTCGGAATTGTTGGCATTTTTGCCCGCGACGGTGATCTGCTGCGGCGTGCGGATGCCCGCCACCACGTCCTCGCCCTGCGCGTTGATCAGGTATTCGCCGTAAAACTCGTTGGCGCCGGTCGAGGGATTGCGGGTGAAGGCCACGCCGGTGGCGCAGTCCTGGCCCATGTTGCCGAACACCATGGCCTGCACGTTGACCGCCGTGCCCCAGTCCTCGGGAATCGAATGCAGGCGCCTGTACGTATTGGCGCGCTGGTTCATCCAGCTGCCGAACACCGCGCCGATCGCCGCCCAAAGCTGGTCGCGCGGATCTTGCGGGAAGGGCTTGCCCAGCTCCTCCACCACGCGCTTCTTGTAGCCCTCGACCACGCGCTGCCAGTCCTCGGCCGAAAGCTCGGTGTCGAGGTTCAGCCGCCGGTCCTCCTTGTGCAGCTCCAGGATCTCCTCGAACAAGTGATGGTCGATGCCCAGGACCACGTTGCCGAACATCTGGATGAAGCGGCGGTACGAATCGTAGGCGAAGCGCCGGTCGCCGCTGCGCCGCGCCAGGCCCTCGACCGTTTCGTCGTTGAGGCCTAGGTTCAGCACCGTGTCCATCATCCCTGGCATCGACACGCGCGCGCCCGAGCGCACCGAGACCAGCAACGGATTGGCGGCGTCGCCGAACCTGGCGCCGATGCTTTTCTCGACACGCGCCAACGCCGCTTTCACTTCGGCTTCCAGCGCCGGCGGGTATTTCTTGCCCCTAGCGTAGAAATAAGTGCAGACCTCGGTCGTGATGGTGAAGCCTGGGGGGACGGGAAGACCGAGCGACGACATCTCGGCCAGGCCCGCGCCCTTGCCGCCCAACAGGTTCTTCATGCCCGCGCGGCCGTCGGCCTTGCCGCCGCCGAACGAATAGACCCATTTGGCCTTGGTGGATTTCGCCGTTTTCGTTTTGGGCTTGGGCCTCGTGGCTTTCTTCTTGGCCTTTGCCATCGCCGTTATCCTTCTATGCGGCCAAAGATGGCGACCTGGTCCATCGTCGCCTGGATGCGGCTCAAGAGCTTCAATCGGTTTTCGCGCAGGTCAGGATCGTCGGCGTTGACCGTCACCTTGTCGAAGAACGCGTCCACGGGCGCACGCAATCCGGCCAGCGCGGTCATGGCGGCGGGATAGCGTTCGGCGGCGACCGCCTTGTCGCAATCGGCCTTGGCCGCGCTCAGCTTCGCCAGCAGCGTTTTCTCCTCCGCCGCCTGCATGAGCGCGGAGTCGGGCGCGCCGACATGGCGCTTGTTATCCTTCTTCTCCTCGATCTTCAAAATATTCGCCGCGCGGCGATAGGCGACCAGAAGATTGGCGCCGTCGTCCGTGTCGAGGAAGGTGCCCAGCGCATGGACGCGCGCCAGCAAATCGACGATGTCGTCCTGGCCGCCCAGGGCGAACACCGCCGAGATGTAATCGTGCCGCACGCCCTTTTCCTTCAGCGCGACCTTGAGGCGATCGGCAATGAAGTCGAGGAGCGAGGTTTGGATTTCCTGCACCCGCGAATCGGTTTGCTCGGGCGTCGCCACTGGTTCAAAGGAGTATGCGTTGCCTCCGGCCTGCGCAGGATACGGGCCGCCTTGGTTAGCCTGATAACGGCTTCGCTCATATGGCCCATAAGCGTGCCGAACAATCTCTCGAAGTCGAACTCTCAATCTATTTTCGATGATGAGCCGTATTACACCCAACGCCGCGCGGCGCAGCGCGAACGGGTCTTTCGATCCGGTCGGTTTTTCGTCGATGGCGAAAAACCCGGTCAGCGTGTCGATCTTGTCGGCCAATGCGACCGCGACCGACACTGGCGCCGACGGGCATTTGTCGTTCGGGCCTTGCGGAGAATAGTGGTCCGCGATGGCCTGGGCGACCGACGCGGGCAGATTTTCATTCAGCGCGTAGTAGCGGCCCATGACGCCCTGCAATTCGGGGAACTCGCCCACCATGCCCGACACCAGGTCCGCCTTCGCCAGATGCGCCGCTTGCTTTGCCTGTGCCACGTCGCAGCCCGGCACGGATTTGGCGATCTCGCCGGCCAACGCCTCGATGCGCTTCGCCTTATCGAACACTGACCTCTCCGATTCCAGCTTGGCGTGGAACACCAGCTCCTTCAGCGCCGGCAGGCGCTCGGCGAGCTTGACCTTCTTGTCCTGCTCCCAGAAGAACTTGGCGTCGCTCAAGCGCGCGCGCAGCACGCGCTCGTTGCCCGCCACGATCACGCGCCCGCCGTCCGCGGCCGGGATGTTCGCGACCACGCCGAAATGCGTCACGCGGCGGCCGGACGTCAGCGTGAAGTATTTCTGGTTGGCGCGCATCGCGGTGGTGAGGACTTCGGGCGGCAGGTCGATGAACTCGGGGTCCACGCGCCCGACCAGAACCATGGGCCACTCGACCAGCCCCGCGACCTCTTCCAGCAGGCCCTTATCTTCTTTCAGCGTAAGCGCGTGCGCGGCGGCCAAACGCGC
>JAHFPH010000034.1:0-12029 GCA_023266845.1 Rhodospirillaceae bacterium | reverse complement strand
GCGCTTCAAGTCCTCGGCGGCGCGGGCCTGCATGCGCGCGGGAATCTCTTCCGAGAACAATTCGAGGAGAAGCTCGGCCATCGCCTCAGGCCTTCGCGCGCGAGGCCAGCCACGCCTCGCAGCAGGATTTCGCCAGCGCGCGCACGCGGGCGATGAAGGCGGCGCGTTCGTTCACGCCGATCACCCCGCGCGCATCAAGCAGGTTGAACAGATGGCTGGCTTTGAGGCATTGGTCGTAGGCGGGCAGGGCGAGGCGCGCGTTCAGCAGCGCCTCGCATTCCTTTTGTGCATCCTCGAAATGCCGCTGGATCATCGCCGTATCGGCATACTCGAAATTGTATTTTGAGAACTCTACCTCCGCCTGATGGTACACGTCGCGGTACGTCACGCCCGCACCGTTCCAATCCAGGTCGAACACGTTCTCGACACCCTGGATGTACATCGCCAGGCGTTCAAGGCCGTAGGTGAGCTCGGTCGATGCCGGCTCGCAATCGATGCCGCCGACCTGCTGGAAATAGGTGAACTGGCTGACTTCCATCCCGTCGCACCACACCTCCCAGCCCAGGCCCCAGGCGCCGAGCGTCGGGCTTTCCCAGTCGTCCTCGACGAAGCGGATGTCGTGCTTCAAGGGGTCGATGCCCAGCGCGCGCAGGGAATCGAGATACAGCTCCTGGCTGTTGGCGGGCGAGGGCTTCAGGATCACCTGGAACTGGTAGTAGTGCTGCAGCCGGTTCGGGTTGTCGCCGTAGCGCCCGTCCTTGGGCCTTCGCGAGGGCTGCACATAGGCGGCGTTCCACGGCTCCGGACCCAGGGCGCGCAGCGTCGTCGCCCAATGGAACGTGCCCGCGCCCACCTCCATGTCGTAGGGCTGCAGGATCACGCAACCCTGACCGGCCCAATAGGTCTGGAGCTTCAGGATCAGGGATTGGAAGCTGGGCGGACGGGCCGTGCTGTCGGCCATCGCTTGGGCATCCCGGGGATTTTAGGTGCGGCGCACCATAAGGTCGGGTGCAGGCAGGGTCAAGCGAACATGCCTGGAAATCAGGCGGATGGCATCAGACCAGCGCCGGGCAGTCCTTGCGCTCGCACGGGCCCGCGTTGCGCGCCTGATACGCGCCGCAGACCGCGCAGCGCACCATGTCTTCCACCGCCGGTGCCGCGCCGGACGGTCCCGATTTGCCGCCGGGCTTGGACGCGGGCCTGGGCGTTTTTTCTTCCTTGTCGCTTCGGGTCAAGTATTTGACGGCGAACCACACTGCGGCAATCACCGCGGCGACCAGCAGGATTTTGGTGAAGCTCAACCCGAACATCGCCCGGTTCTAGGGGGGCTGGGGCGAAGGGTCAAGGTTCCAACACCTCCCCGCCGCGAAGAATAGCGTCGGCCTCGGCGGTGAAACCACCATCCTCCTTGTGCAGCACCAGGCCGGCCTGGATGCGCGCGGGGGATTTGACGCCCTTGCGCGCGCGCAAGATCACGCGCCGCGCCGCCTCGCCTTGGCGCGGCCATAGCGGGATCAGCGTTATCTCGCCCATGCGCTCGGCCAGCGCCAGGATCAGATCGTCGATCCGGTCGGCGCGGTGGATCAAGGTCAGGCGCCCGCGCGGTTTCAAAAAGCGCAGCGCCGCCTCGATCCACGCCTCGATGCCCAGTTCGTCGACCGTGGCCTTGCGCTTCGACTGATCGGGCGGCGCGTCGGCGGCCTCCAGCTTCATATAGGGCGGGTTCATCATCGCGTGGTCGAAGCCGCCGCGCGTCAGGTCGGCGGGCGGGCGGCGCAGATCGCCGACATGCACGATGATGCGCTGGTCGAGCTTGTTGGCGCTGACATTCTCGGCCGCCAGGCGCGCCAGGTCTTCCTCGGCCTCCAGGCAATCGACGCGGCAACCCTTCACGCGCGCGGCCAGGCACAAGGCCGCAGCACCCGCGCCCGCGCCCAAATCCAGCACGCGCTCGCCGTCCTGCGCGGGAACGGCGGCCGCCAGCAGAATCGGATCGATCGCCACGCGATAGCCTTTTTCCGGCTGGCGGAACTTCACCCGCCCGCCGAGCAACCCGCCGTCGGTCGGCGGGCCCGGCGGGGCTTCGTCGCCGCTTTTAGCGATCAGCCGGGGCGGCATCGTCGATCAGCCTTGCGGCGCGCGGCCAGTCGCCGTCATCCACCATCAGCCGCCGGGCGATGGCCGAAATGCTGCCCTCGACCGCGCTGGTATGCGCGTCCAGCAGCACGGTGGCGATGCCCGCGCCGCCCAACAGGGCTTCCGCCCAGGACAGCAGCACCGGATCGTTGCTGCGCAACACTTCCTTCACGTGACGGTGATCCTTCTGGACCGCGGCAAGAGCGCGGCTTGACCGGACTTCGCGCGCCCGTATGCTCGGCCCCGATCCGATACGGGTCAAGTCGAACGCGGGTCAAGGGGAGCTCGGAAAGCGTGGCGGTAATCGTAAGCCTGGACGGCGAGCGGGCGAAGCCCAGGGCGTCTTTGGAACCCCTGTCGGCGCTGGTCGCCGACGATATGCTGCGCGTCAACGCGCTGATCGTGCAGAAAATGCACAGCCCCGTGGCGCTGATACCCCAGCTTGCCGGACATATCGTGGCCGCGGGCGGCAAGCGCTTGCGGCCCATGCTGACGCTCGCGGCCTCGAAATTGTGCGGCTACAGCGGCGAACGCCATGTGGCGCTCTCGGCGGCGGTCGAGTTCATCCACACCGCCACGCTGCTGCACGACGACGTGGTGGACGACAGCGCGCTGCGACGCGGCCAGTCCTCGGCCAACGCGCTGTGGGGCAACAAGCCATCCGTGCTGGTCGGCGATTTCCTGTTCTCGCGCGCGTTCGAGCTGATGGTGGCCGACGGGTCGCTGGCGGTCCTGGGGATTCTATCGCATGCGTCCGCCGTCATCGCCGAGGGCGAGGTGCTGCAATTGGTGACCAGCAACGACACCACGACCAGCGAAAACGCCTATCTCGACGTCATCAAGTCGAAGACCGCGCAGCTTTTCGCCGCCGCCGCGCGCATCGGCGCCGTGGTGGCCAACCGCCCGAAGGCCGAGGAAGAAGCGCTGGAAGGCTATGGGCTCAACCTGGGCATCGCGTTCCAATTGATCGACGACGTGCTGGACTATTCCGCCCGCCAGGCGGAGCTGGGCAAGACCATCGGCGACGATTTCCGTGAGGGCAAGATCACCCTACCGGTGATCCTGGCCTTCCGCCGCGGCAACGATGAAGAGCGCCAGTTCTGGAAGCGCACGGTCGAGACCATGGAGCAGAAGGACGCGGACCTGGCGCGCGCGATCGAGCTGATGGCGCGCCACGGATCGCTGCGCGACACGGTGGAACGCGCGCGGCATTACGGCGCCATTGCGCGCGACGCGCTGGGCATTTTCCCCGAAAGCGCCGAAAAGCGCATTCTGCTGGACGTGGTGGATTTCTGCATCGAGCGGGCGTATTAGGCCCCAGCGCAGACCCCGTTTTCCTGTCCCCTCTCCCCACCGAGGGGGGCTAGGGGGAGGGGGACGCAAAACAACTCTGGTTGAATGTGAGTTAGGTAGGACTCTAAGCGGCTCAAATGACCGAGCAGGCCTCCTCGAACGGCAGGCGCGGATTGCGCGGGTGCACGCCCTTGGGATCGCCGTAGCCAAGATTGCAGATGAAATTCGACTTGATCTTGCCGTCGGGGAAGAACGCCTCGTCGACCTTGGCGTTGTCGAAGCCCGACATCGGCCCGCAATCCAGGCCAACGGCGCGCGCGGCGACGATCATATAGGCGCCCTGCAGCGTGCCGTTGCGGAAGGCGCTGCTTTCAATGAACTCCGGCTTGCCCACGAACCAGCTGCGCGCGTCGGTGTGCGGGAACAGCCGGGGCAGCTTCTCGTAGAACTCGGTGTCGTAGCCGACGATCACGGTGACCGGCGCGGCCATCGTCTTGTCCAGATTGCCGGGACTCAAGGCCGGCTTCAGTTTCTCCTTCGCCGCCTTGGAGCGCACGAACACGAAGCGCGCGGGCGAGCAATTGGCGCTGGTCGGCCCGAATTTCAGAATGTCGTACATCCGGCGCAGCGTTTCGTCCGGCACCGGCTTGTCGGTCCAGGCGTTGTGCGTGTGCGCGTTCAGGAAAATCGACTCCAGCGCCTTCTGGTCCAACATTGTTCTATCTATTCCTTCGTTCAGGCCGATGCGCGCGACAGCATCGCGCGCAGCAGCACATTGCACCCGGCGGCCAGGTCGTCCGGCGTCGCCGTCTCGATTTCATTGTGGCTCAATCCGCCCTCGCACGGCACGAAGATCATGCCGGTGGGGGCTACGCGGCTGACATAGCAGGCGTCGTGGCCGGCGCCCGAGACGATCTCCAGCCCGTCGAAACCGCAGGATTTCGCCGCCCTCCGCACCGCCTCGACGCAATCCACGTCGAACGTGATCGGCTTGGAGTGCCAGATTTCCTTCACTGCGATCTCCAGGTTTTGCTGGGCCGCTACCGCCGCAGCCGAGGCATGCAAATCCTCGGTCATCGACGCCAGCGAGTCGGCGTTGGGATGCCGGATATCGACCGTGAAATTCACCACCCCCGGCACGGTGTTGCGCGATCCGGGCACCACGCGCAGCACGCCCACCGTGCCCACGCCCCCGGGCCCGTGCTTGAGGGCGATCCGGTTCACCCGCTCGACCATCAGCGCCGCGCCCAATAGCGCGTCGCGCCGCCTGGCCATGGGCGTGGTGCCGGCATGCGAGTCCTGGCCGTTCACCGCCACGTCGAACCAGCGCGAGCCCTGCGCGCCCGTCACCACGCCGATGGTCCGTTTTTCTGCTTCCAGGATCGGCCCCTGCTCGATATGCGCCTCGAAGAACGCGCCGAGCTTGCGCCCGCCGCAGGGCACATCGCCCAGATAGCCGATGCGCTTCAATTCGTCGCCGATGGTCTTGCCCTCGGCGTCCCGGCGCGCATGCGCATATTCCTCGGTGAACACGCCGGCGAACACGCCCGAGGCGACCATCGCCGGGGCGAAGCGCGAGCCTTCCTCGTTGGTCCATACCGCCACTTCCATCGGCGCGTCGGTCTCGAAGCCGCAGTCGTTCAGCGTGCGCATAACCTCGAGACCCGCCAGCACGCCGTATACCCCGTCGAATTTGCCGCCCGTGGGCTGGGTATCCAGATGGCTGCCCGTGACGATCGGCGGCAGGCTGGGATCGCGCCCCTCGCGCCGAGCGAAAATATTGCCCATGCGGTCGATGTTGATCCTAAGGCCCGCCTGCTTGCACCAGGAAACGAACAGGTCGCGGCCCTGCTTGTCGAGGTCCGTGAGCGCCAGGCGGCAATTGCCGCCCTTTTCCGTGGCGCCGACGCGCGCCATTTGCATCAGGCTCGACCACAGCCGGTCCTTGTCGATGGATATGTTCGGCAGATCGGCCATGCGCCCCCGTCCGGCGCGATCCTAAACCGGATCGGCGCGGGTTTCCTAGTTGGACCGCCCCGAAAGCTTGGCGGCGATCTCGGCCAGGCGCGCGTAATCGTCGAGCTCGTTATAGGCTTGGGCCGACAGGCGCAGCCAGATCGCGCCGCTCAAGGCATGCAGCGGCGCGTCGGTGCGGAACTCGTCGATCAGCCGGTCGCGCAACCGCAGCACGCGCTCTTGGTTCGTGGAGCCGTTGAGCGGCAAGCGCACCAGCCACATCGCGACCTGCATGGATGCGTCGGCGCCGGTTTCGGTGCCCAAGCGCTTGGCCATCAGTTCGGCCCCTGCGCGCGCCAGGGCGGCGTTGCGCCGGCGCAAGGCCGCGCCGCCGAATTTTTCGTGGAAGTCGATCGCGGCATCGACCGCAAGGAACGCGCCGGGATCGCGGGTGCCGGTCCAGTCGAACTCGGCCGCGAAGCCCTTGCCCAGCCCGTGCGAGATGGTGACGGGATGCAATTCTTCCTGCCGGTCCTTGCGCGCCCACAGGAACGCGCAGCCCTTGGGCGCCGACAGCCATTTATGGCAGTTGCCGGTGTACCAATCCGCGCCCAGGGCATCGAGGTCGAGCGTCACATGGCCCGGCCCATGCGCGCCGTCCACCAGCACCGGCACGCCGGCGCCACGGCACAGCGCGATCAATTCCTCCACCGGCAGCAGCAGCGCGCTGGGCGAGGTGATGTGGTCGAGGATCAGCACGCGCGTTTTCTTGGTCAGCGCCCGGGCGACCGACGCGACGATGCTCTTCGCGTCGGGATGCGGGTAGGGGATCGCGGCCTCGACCAGTTTTCCGCCCGCGCGCTCGGCCATGTGGCGCGCCGCGTTGCGCACCGCGGCATAGCCGTGATCCAGCGCCAGGATTTCGTCGCCGGACTGAAGGCTGAGCGAACGCAGCACGGCGTTGCAACCCACCGTGGCGTTTTCCACGAACGCCAGATCCTCGCCCTTGGCGCCGACGAAGGAAGCGAGTTTCGCGGCCGCGCCCCGGATCGCGCCGGGCCAGACCTTGCGCATGAAGCGCGTGGGCTGTTCTTCCAGCTTGCGCCGCCATTGGTCCTGCGCCATCAGCACCGCGCGCGGCGTGGCGCCGAACGAGCCGTGGTTGACGGTCAGGAAATCGGGATCGAGCAGGAATTCGCCGCGGATCGCCGCGCCAAGGGGCGGCGTCGTTGCGGACAGGGGTTTCGCCGCGTCGTTCATGTGTTTTCCGCCGTTTTCCGTCCCGGATCGTTTCTGCTGCAACGATCCGGCGAAACGGTAACACGGCCGCGGAATCGCGCAAGCGCGGTATGCGCCGCATTGCGCGAATCAAATATCAAATCAAGTATTTGGCCGCGATGAAGCCGCCCACCAGCAGCGCCACGAACAGGGTGGTGACCAGGGTCAGGCGCTTTTCCACGAACGCGCGGATCGGCTCGCCGAATTTCCACAGCAGCGCCGCCACCAGGAAAAACCGCACGCCGCGCGAGATCACCGAGGCCGCGGCGAAACTCAGCAGCGGAAAATGCGCCGCGCCGCAGGCGATGGTGATGAGCTTATAGGGGATCGGCGTCATGCCCTTGATGACGATGATCCACCAGCCGTAGTCGCGGAACATCGCCTGGAACGCCTCGAAGTTCTCGGTCTGGCCGTACATCGCCAGGATCGGCCGGCCTACGGCTTCCAACACCCAATAGCCGATGGCGTAGCCCAGGAAACCACCCACGACCGAGGCCAGCGTGCACACGCCGGCGATATGAAAGGCGCGGCGCGGGTTGGCCAGGATCATCGGGATCAGCATCACGTCGGGCGGGATCGGAAAGAACGAGCTTTCGACGAAGCTGACGCAAGCCAGCCACCACGTGGCGCGGCGGTCGGCCGCCAGACGCATCATCCAATCGTAAAGCCGCCGGATCATTTCTGCCGCATCCCAGGCTGCGCCGGGGCGGTGTAGCAGGGCGATGATCGCCGCGCAATCCATCTGGCGCGCCGGAAATTTCCCCGTTAGGATCGCGCGCGCTCGGCTTCAGCGGCCGGTATTCCGGCCGGCTTGCCCCCGTGGCGGAACGGCAGACGCGGCAGACTCAAAATCTGTTGCTCGCAAGGGCGTGGGGGTTCAAGTCCCTCCGGGGGCACCAACGACAAGTCGCGGAGCCCATATTATCGAAACGCGGCGGCCAGGCGCGACGCCCCGCCCTTGAGCGCGCGCCACAGCTTGGGCAGCAGCCAGATCGCCAGGGCGAAGAACAGCGCCAGGAACGCCAGCAACAGGATCGGATGATGCAGGGCCGCGTAGAGCCCCGCGAAAACCGCCACGTCCTCGGCGATCGACGCGCCCCAGTTCGTGAACGGCTCGGGCGAGGTGTTGATCAAGAGCCGCGACGACGCCTTGGTGGCGTGCGCGCCGGCGGTGATGGCGCCGCCCAGCAGGCCCGCCACGAGCTGCAGCGACGGATCGACCGGCCCCACCGCGCCCGCCGCCAGCACCGCGCCGGCGGGAATGCGGATGAAGGTATGGATGGCGTCCCAGGCGGAATCGAACACCGGAATCTTGTCGGCGCAGAACTCGACCGCGTACATGAACGCGGCCGCCGCGATCACCCAGGGATTGGCCAAAACTTCTAGTTCGGACGGCAATACGATGCCGCCCGTGGCGCCCAGCACGCCCAACATCAGCATCGTCGCGTACAGGTTGATGCCGCTGGCCCAGGCGACCCCCAAGGTAAGGGCTGTCGTGCTCGCGATGTCCATGGGGTGTATCCGACCCTTTGCCTTAAGCGCTTGCCGCCCCTGACTGAAACGGTCATGGCGGGCAAAAAATCCGGGGCTTAAGCTCGATATTGCCGGACCGGCTCGACAATGCCTAGGCTCAACTCCCCATGACGCAAGCGCGCAAGCCCGCCCCAAGCGACCTAAGCCTCGTCCGGCAATGGTTCAAATCGTTGCAGGACTGCGTTCAGGCGGTGGACTACCGGGCGGCCTATCCGTTGTTCGCCGCGGACATGGTGGCGTTCGGCACGTTTAGCGATTTCGTTGCCGGGCGCGATAGGGTCGCGCGCGAGCAATGGCGCAATGTCTGGCCGACCATCCGCAACTTCCGCTGGCGGCTTTCCGGCGTCAAAGCCATCGTCTCGCCCGACCGGCTTTCCGCCGTGGGCCTCGCGGTATGGGATTCCGACGGGTTCCATGCCGGCGGCGCGCGGTTCGACCGGCGCGGGCGGGCCACGGTGGTTTTCGCGCGCAAGGCGACCGGCCGGCCTTGGGTCGCGGTCCACACCCATATGTCGCTGTTCAAGGGCACGCCCGGCCGGTCGCATGGCAAATTCGGCGGCAGGGCGGTTAAAAGTCCATTCGGCCGTGCCAATCCCGCGTTTGGCGGCTGAAAACCACCCATTCCCCGCCTTAAAGCACCCCTCAACCCCTGGCAAACCCTCGCTGCGCGCGCAAATCGCGCCCCTGCCATTGTAAAACCGCGGTCGCAGGACCATATTGGCTTCGTCTACTCGCTTTGGGTCGGCCTTGTCTTTGGCTCCTGCTTGGAGCTGATCCAAATTCAACCCCATGTCGATGTCTGACTCGCCGCGCTCTTGGCGCGGCGGCGTTCCATCTTTCCAAAGGAAACACTATGTCGATCGGAACTGTTAAGTGGTTCAACGCCCAGAAGGGCTTCGGGTTCATCCAGCCGGACGATGCATCGAAGGACGTCTTCGTGCATGTCTCGGCGGTCCAGCAGGCGGGGATGACCACGCTGAGCGAAGGCCAGAAGGTCAGCTTCGATGTCCAGCAGGATCGCGGCAAGGCCGCGGCCTGCAATCTCAAGATAGTCTGACAATGCGATGGGGCGGCTTCGGCCGCCCCGTTTGCTTTCCGGGCCCGGCGCAGCGTCGAGCGCTGAGGGCCCTCTAACTTCGGCCTGCCCATACCTCAAGGAGAGCGCGTCATGAAATTGTACGGGGCACAGGCCATCGAAGCGCGCCGCAAGGCGGAAGAACGTTTCGCCAAGGCCAACGAACAGAGCGCGGCCGCCCTCAGGGACAAGCAAAAAGCGGAAGCCGTGGAATCGGCGAAGACCTCGCGGCTGAGGGCGCTTCGCC
The DNA here is from genome assembly GCA_023266845.1 of Rhodospirillaceae bacterium. Classification (GTDB taxonomy): domain Bacteria; phylum Pseudomonadota; class Alphaproteobacteria; order JAEULC01; family JAEULC01; genus JAEULC01. Next base: position 2,511 of record JAHFPH010000034.1, on the reverse strand, counting down.
TGGCCAAGGAGGCCGCCGACAAAGAGGCCGCCGCCGCAAAGCCCGCCCCGGTTCGCCGCAAGCGCGCCGCCCAGACGGCGCCGGACACGGCGGAGAAGACCGCTACCGACTAGGCACGGCAAACCTTGCCGTGGACCAGCCATAACAACCAGATGATTCAGGGGAGACAGACGTGACCACATGGGAAACGATCGCCGCGAAATGGCAAGCCGTGAAACCGCGCGTCTTCGCGCTCGTCGTCGGCTTGGCGATAGGGCCGTTGCTCACCAACTATTTCGGGCTGCAGCAGACGACCAGCTCGGCGCGCGCGCAGATGCGGGCCGGCATCGTCGATGCGCAGGCGCTGTTCTGCGAGGCAAGGGCGCGACTCGACAACGCCGATCCGGGCAAGCTGGATTGGTCCGCGCGCAGCGAACTGGCCAAGAAATGGTCGGTGTTGCCGGGGACGACCGTCAGCGACTCTGATGTGGCGAGCGCCTGCGCCGGCAAGCTTGCCAGCTAGGCCGGCCGTCTGGACGGTACATGCCGCATGAACGATGACGATCCAATCACGCTGGACCAACATCGCGGCATGGCCGCCCAGAAAGCCACCGAGATCCGCCGCCTGCTGGCCGAGGTCGCGGCCGACCAGGTAAAGCTGCGCCTGCGCGAGGCGGAATTGGAGAAATTCCTCTCCGCCGCTCCGGCGCAGACCTGGCTGGAAGCCGCCGAGAAAGCGCGTTACCTCATCACGCTGTTCGCCGCCACGCCGTCGGCGCGCGATCCGCGCCGCCAGAAACTCGTCGCCTCAGTCCTCGACGATCTCGATCGGCTATCGGGTAAATTGCCGAAGAAATGAAAAAATCGGCATCCCAGCCCGGCGCCACGCCGGGTTCCGCCATGACGCCCTTTCAGTTCAGCCGGCTCTATGCCAAGGGCTGGGTGGCCGGCAGGGGCTGCGACTTCGACGTTACCGACGGCGATTTCGATGCGGCCACGGCGGCGCAAAATCCCGGCAAGACCGCTGTCGAACGGGCGCGGTGGCTGAAGGGATTCAAGGAAGGGCTGCAAGGCAAGAACGATTGAACGGGCGAGCGACGAGGAATGCGATGGCTGGCAAGAAAACCAAGGCGAACGGCGGCGAGTTCCTGCTGTACGACGTGATCTATGAGGACGGCTCGCGCCGCTCGAACCGCAAGGTCCCGGGCGTCGAGATATCCCAATTCGACGAAGAGCGCTCGATCAAAGCGATCATCGAGGCTCAGGACCGCAAGATCGCGGAACTCTCCGGCCGCCCACTCGGCCGGATCAAGACGATCAGCCCGTCCGCCCGCTGACCTTAACGAAACTAGGGCTTGAGGCGGCGGCGCTACGGCGCTAGGCGTTATCCATGAAAATCTGCGTTGTTGGCGCGGGCGCCATCGGCGGGCTGATAGCGGCCTATCTCGGGCGCGCGGGGCACGACGTGTCGGTCGTGGCGCGCGGGGCGCATCTCGCCGCCATCCGGGTCAAGGGCCTCACTCTTATAAAGGGTGCGGAGCGGTTCACCCTGCGCTGCCGGGCCAGCGACGACCCCGCCGCCCTGGGCGCGCAGGACTATGTGTTCATCGCGCTCAAAGCGCACGGCATCGCCGCCATGCTGCCGCGGCTCGGGCCGTTATTGGGCAAGGACACCGCCGTCGTGCCGGCGATCAACGGCATTCCCTGGTGGTATTTCTACAAGGAAGGCGGCCGGTGCGACGGCCAGCCGGTCGATTGTCTCGATCCCGGCGGCGCCATGCTGCGCGCGCTCGATCCGGCGCGCATCCTGGGCTGCGTCGTGTTTCCCGCCGCCTTCATCGCCGAGCCGGGCGTGATCCAGCAGACCACCGACCAGACCAACTTCACCCTGGGCGAGCCGGATGGAAGCCTGTCAGGGCGCGCGCGGGCGCTGGCCGATGCGATGACCGGCGTGGGCATGAAAACCCAGGTCACTCCGAAAATCCGCGACGCGGTGTGGGACAAGCTGCTCGGCAACGTCTCGTTCAATCCGCTGGCGGCGCTGGCCCTGCTGCGCATGGACCAGATCATGGCGCGCCCCAAGCTGGTTGCGCTGGCGCGCGAAATTGTACTGGAAGCGATGGCGGTGGGCGCCGCCTATGGTGCCGCTTTCCCGATTAGCGCGGACGAACGCATCGACAGGGCGCGTCGGCTGGGCGCGGGCAAGCCGTCGATGTTGCAGGATGTCGAGCACGGCCGAAAGATGGAGGTCGAGGCGATCGTCGGCGCGGTGGTCGAGCTGGCGCGGCGCGCCGGCGTGGCCACGCCCACGGTCGATCGGATTTATGCGCTGCTTGCCGCGCGCGACGCTTCGCTGGGTGCCAGCGCGCAGTAAAGCCGGGGGGCTTGAAACCAGCCTGCTACGGCGCGCGTTTTGTGCGCAGCTTAGGCGCCGCGTAAGGGCCGTTCGCCTCCAGGCGTTCCGTTAGCTTGGTCAACGACCGCTTCAGGCGCGCGTGCTCGGCTGCGCTCAAGCGCGCGACGAACCAGCTT
>JAHFPH010000033.1:6688-30440 GCA_023266845.1 Rhodospirillaceae bacterium | reverse complement strand
GCAAGAAACCCTCAGCCGACCCGAGCGACAGCGAAACCGTGGGCCTGTGGATGGCGCTGGTGGACAAATACGGGAAGGAGTAGGAGTACAACCGCGAGTGTGACAGGGGCTGCGTCTTCTGCTATACTTGTTTTACAAGTATAGCGATGAGGCGGCAATGTTGGCGATACGTCTTCCGGCGGCGATTGAAACGCGGCTTCGGACTTTGGCCGAGCGCACGGGTCGCACCAAGTCGTATTACGCGCGCGAGGCGATCCTGCGGCATATCGAGGACATCGAAGATGCCTATCTGGCGGCAAGCCGACTGGAGAGCCCTACGCGCCGCTGGACCTTGGCGCAGCTGGAAAAGCGCGCAGATCAAAGGCGCCACCGTCGCCGTTAACCGCTGAACGGGTTCTTGCGGGTGGCCTGGACCGTCGAATTCGACAACCGCGCCCGGCGCGAGCTGCGCAAGCTCGATCCGCAGGCGCAACGTGAAATCCTCCGATACCTGCGTCAGCGCGTCGCCACAGTGGCCGACCCGCGACGTACGGGTAAACCGCTGCGTTACGCCATGGCCGGTCTATGGCGTTATCGAGTGCGCGACTACCGCCTGATTTGCCGTATCGAGGAGGATCGCGTTGTGGTCCTGGTCTTGGCGATCGGCCATCGAAGCCAAGTGTACCGGAATGACTGGTCGTAAATTGCACCGCAGACTCATCGAGGAGAAGATTTGAATTAATGGGCGTGGGTGTGGTCCTGGTAGCGGTAAGTCGCGGTGAGCTAATTATCAAGTATTTGGAACGAGTTAATAACCAATACCCAACACTATCGTATTGCAAGCATTTTAAACACACTGTTGCATCTGCCACAAAGTATATACATTCGATCAAATGTCACACTGTTGCATTTGCGTTAGCCCAAACACACTAATGGCCGTGGTAAGTGCGCTGTGCAGCGTGACCTATCGCGCGCTCATCTGGACCTAATCTACCACTGCACGTTTGCCCATTCGTCGTATTCCCCCGCCAAAGCCAAAAGCCACGCGCCCCTTTTGCCAATGTCACGTAGGGCCTTGAACTTAAGATTCCGGACACTAGGTATAGTGTTCAGGCCAATGCGTAGCCCAACTGCTAGGAGAAGGAAGATGTCCCAGAATGACCGTTTCGTTGTTAGGCATCCAGAAGGCTGGGCTGTCAAAAAGCCTCATGCTGAGCGTTCGAGTGGCGTCTTTGGTACGCAGGGCGAAGCAGAACATCGTGCCAAAGAGATTGTTGGAAACCTTGGCGGCGGCGAGGTCCGTATCCAGGGCTACCACGGACCGTGGAGGGATTCTGACACGGTTGCACCCGGAAATGACCCGAACCCACCGAAAGACCACAGGCACTAATCGGAGGCGCACATGGTCAGCAACATCGACACGACAGAAGTACACGACTTCGAGCAATACATTCGAGCGCATGACCTAAAGCCCGACGATTTTGCCTTGGTTGGTGTGGAAGAGCCGTTGCCTGTGGATCGCATTGCCTCAATTCGCAGCAAAGTGACTGTAACTTATAAGGCTACTGGTGTTAGTCGCGCTTATGCCAGCGGCTATGGGACCAACTGGGTGGTCGCATTTGGCGACGAATGGAGAACCGGACGGTTCAGCTCTGAGCTAAGCCCCACTATCGCGAACACATAGCAACACATAGCGTTCCGAAAACGTAGCGCGCTACACCTTCGCCGCTTCGCGTAGCAGGCGCAGCGCCTCCTTGACCGACGCGGCGCGCACTTCGGCGCGGCCGCCGGGGAAAATATGCCGTGCGTGGACCAATCGGCCGCTCAGCGTCAGGGCCGCCAGATGCACCAGCCCGACCGGCTTGGCTGGCGTGGCCCCGCTTGGCCCGGCGATGCCGGTGATCGACACCGCCACGTCGGCGCGCGAGCGCTTCAGCGCGCCTTCGGCCATGGCGCGGGCGACTTCCTCGCTGACCGCCCCCTTGGCCTGGATTAGCGGCAACGGCACGCCCAGCAGCTCCGCCTTGGCCTCATTGGAATAGGTGACGAAGCCGCGTTCGACCACGTCGGAAGAGCCCGCGATCTCCGTCAGCACGGCCGCGACCATCCCCCCGGTGCAGGATTCGGCGGTGGCGAGCCTCAAGCGCGCGACGCGGAACGCCTCCAGCAGCGCCCGAGCCTGGTCCGCAAGGGCCGGATCGAAGTTAAACTTATCCCGCAAGCGACACCGCCAACAGCATGACGATCAAGCCATAAACGCCCGCGACCAGGTCATCCAGCATGACGCCCAGGCCGCCCTTCACGTTGCGGTCGATCCAACCGGCCGGGAAGGGCTTCAGGATGTCGAAAAAGCGGAAGACAAGGAACCCCGCCGCGTAGGCCAGAAAATGCGGCGGCAGCAGCGACAGCGTCAGCATCTGCCCGGCGACCTCGTCGATCACCACTTCCTGCGGATCGACCGCGCCGGTTCTTTGCACATAAATGGTGGCGGCCCACAGGCCGATGGCGAACACCCCCAGCGCCGCGACCAGCAGCGCTTCGGGCCCGAGCGACGCGGCGATCAGGTAGCTCGGCGGCAACGCCGCCAGCGATCCCCAGGTGCCCGGCGCCTTCGAAGCCAGCCCCACGCCGCCGACGCAGGCGATCCACCAGGCGGGATGCGAGCGGGGCAGGCCGTGTTGCAGGCGATTGGCCTCGCTCGGTTTCATCCCGGCATGCGGCCAAGGGGAAGCAAAATCGTCGCGGCGGCTTGGGCGGCGATGCCCTCGCGCCGCCCGGTGAAGCCGAGCTCCTCGGTGGTCGTGGCCTTCACCGACACGCGCGACGGATCGATGCCGAGAATCTCGCCCACGCGCTTGGCCATCGCCGCGCGATGCGGGCCGATTTTCGGCCGCTCGCAGATGATGGTGACGTCGAGATGCACGATGGCGCCGCCGCGCCCCGTCACCTGGTCGGCGGCGTGGCGGATGAAGACCGACGAGTCGGCGTCCTTCCAGCGCATGTCGCTGGGCGGGAAGAAGCTGCCGATATCGCCGATGCCCAGCGCCCCCAAAATCGCGTCGGTCATGGCGTGCAGGCCCACGTCGGCGTCGGAATGGCCGATCAGGCCCGAATCGTGCGGCACCTTCACGCCGCACAGCATCACGTAATCCTGCTTCTTGCCCAGGCGATGAACGTCGAAGCCGGTGCCGACGCGGGTTTCGCCCGCTTGGCCCCCGCCCGCGCCGCCCAGCATCCGTTCCGCGCGCTTCAGATCGTCCATGGTGGTCACTTTGAAATTATCCTCCGCGCCGGCGACCAGCGCCACCTGCAGCCCGGCGCGCTCGGCCACCGCCGCGTCGTCGGTCATTTCGTCCTTGCCCTTGGCCTTGCGGTGCGCCGCCAGGATGTCGCGGTAGCGGAAACCCTGCGGCGTCTGCGCGCGCCACAGCATCTCGCGCGGCACCGTGGCGCTGATCGCGGCGTTCCGGCCGGCGCGCTTGATCGTGTCGGCCACTTTCAACGCGGCGATGGCACCCGGCGTTTTTTCGAGCGCGTCCAGCGTGCGCTCGATGGTCGGCCCGTCCACGAACGGCCGCGCCGCGTCGTGGATCAGCACGTAATCGGGCTTACGCGTTTCCAGACTCTCCAGGCCCAACCGCACCGAGTCCTGCCGGGTCGCGCCGCCATCGACGGGGGGGGGCAGGGCGAGGCCCGCGACCGCCGCGTCGTAGAGGGCCCGGTCGTCCGGGTGGATCACCACCTGCGCCTGGCCCACGCGAGGATGGCTGAGGAAGGTAGAAAGACAATGCCTGAGCACCGCCACGCCGCCCAAGGGCATGTATTGCTTGGGTACCTCGCCGCCGAAGCGATGCCCGCGTCCGGCCGCGACGATCAATGCAATGCAACTGACTGCCATGCGGGCCGGAACCTATATCCGCCGGGCGCGTGTGCCAAGTCCGCGCCCGGTCATTGTATCCGGCGCGCGTGTTCCGTATCGTGGCCGCATGAACGTGGATTTCCTGTTCGGCCTGTCGGCCGTGCTGGCGCTGGTGCCGGCGGCGGCGCTGGCGTGGACGCGCATGGGCCGGGCGCAAGGGGCTTCGGCCGAAGCACCCGACGCCGCGTTCTGGGCCACGACCGCCGTGGCGCTGGTCGGTCCGCTGGTGTGGATCGGCGCGCAGGTGGGCGAGGGCTGGCGCACCGGATTCTCGGTGGCGCTATGGATCACGATCACCGGCAGCATGATCGTGTTCGCCGCCGCCGCCCTGCTGTCGCGCCAAGCCTGGCGCCTCGCGCCGCTGCTGTTGCCCTATCTGATCGTGCTTGGGCTCGCGGCGCTGATCTGGCAGCACGCGCCCGAGCGGCCGATGAAAACCGTCGGCCATGCCGCGTGGCTGGAATTCCATATCGCCGTGTCGGTAGCGACCTACGCGCTGGCGACGCTCGCCGCCGTGGCGGGGCTTGGCGTGTTCCTGCAGGAGCGCGCGCTGAAGAACCGCCGGCCCGGCGCGCTGACGCATCACCTGCCGTCGGTCGCCGACGGCGAGGCGCTGCTGGTGAAGCTGCTGTTCGCCGCCGCCGCCGTGCTGCTGATCGGCATGGTCAGCGGCTCGACCATCCAGTTCTTCAACACCGGCGCGCCGGTCAAGCTCGACTACAAAACGACGTTTTCGCTGCTGACCTTCGCCGTGATCGCGGCGCTGCTGGCCGCCCATTACCGGACCGGAGTCCGCGGCCGCCGCGCCGCGCGCTATGTGCTGCTCGGCTACCTGCTGCTGACCCTGGCCTACCCTGGAGTGAAGTTCGTAACCGACGTTCTAATAGGTTGATTTTATTTATATAAACACCGCGCCCTGCGGCCGATTTGATCTTTGATATTCTTGTTGCACCGCAATATGCTCGTGCTAATGTGGATAAGAATTAGGCTGTTAGGGTGTTTGCCTAAAAAATGAGCATCAAAATCGGCCCTATCGAGCTTTCCGACCCGGTGATCCTGGCGCCCATGTCCGGCGTCACGGATCTGCCGTTTCGCCGCCTGGTGAAGCGCCAGGGCGCGGGGTTGGTCGTCTCCGAGATGATCGCCAGCGCCGCGATGATCCGCGAGAACCGCCGCTCGCTGCGCATGGCGTCCAACGAGCCCGATGAGCAGCCCATGGCGGTGCAGCTCGCGGGTTGCGAGCCCGGGGTAATGGCCGAGGCGGCGAAGCTGAACGAGGATCGGGGCGCCGCGCTGATCGACATCAATTTCGGCTGCCCGGTGAAGAAGATCGTCAACGGCCATGCCGGATCGTCGCTGATGCGCGACGAGGTTCATGCCGCCAAGATTCTGGAGGCCACGGTAAAATCCGTGAAGCTGCCGGTGACGCTGAAGATGCGCACGGGCTGGGACGACGCCAACCGCAACGCGCCGTCGCTGGCGCGCGTGGCCGAGGCCAGCGGCATCAAGATGATCACGATCCACGGCCGCACGCGCTGCCAGTTCTACGACGGCCGCGCGGACTGGGCCTTCGTGCGTGCGGTCAAGGCGGCGGTGAAGATTCCCATCGTCGTCAACGGCGACATCACCGCGCTGGAAGAAGTCGACACGGCGCTGGAGCAATCGGGCGCCGACGGGGTGATGATCGGGCGCGGCGCCTGCGGACGTCCCTGGTTCCTGAAACAAGTCATGCATTACCGCCGCACCGGCGAGCGCCTGCCCGATCCGCCGCTCGCGGAGCAGCGCGCGATCGTGCTGGAGCATTACCGCGCGATGCTGGCGCATTACGGCCGCGAGCAGGGCTCGCGCATGGCCCGCAAGCACCTGGGCTGGTACTCGAAGGGCCTGCCGCAATCGGCCGAATACCGATCAGCCGTGATGCGCGAGCCCGATCCCGGCAAGGCCGAGGCGATGATCGCCGATTTCTATTCGGCCGCCGCCGAGCGCCAAATCGAGCGAAAGGCCGCCTGACATGGTGGGCAGCATGACCAGCCGTTTCGCGAGACTGGCGGAAAGCGTGGCCCGCCCGGTGGCCGCGCGCCGTGCCGAGCGTGCGCGCCAGCGCACGCCAGGGCCCGCCCTCGACCTGGGCGCGCTGGTCAACGCCTTGCCGAGCCCCGTGCTGGCGGTGGACGGCGGCAACAAAGTGATCTTCGTCAATCCCGCCGCCGAGCAGTTCTTCGAAATGGGCGCGAGCCTTCTGAGCGGCATGGACTTGACCGAGCTGGTGCCGGGCGACAGCCCCTTGCTGACGCTGATCCGCCAGGCGCGCGACAGCGGCGCAAGCCTGGGCGAATCCAGCATCGCGATCGCGAGCCCGCGCATCGGCACCCACATCGTCGGCGCCGAAGTGGCGCCGCTGGCCGAAGCGTCGCGCTCCGTCGCCGTGGTGCTGCATGAACGCTCGATCGCCGACCGCCTGGACCGGCAGCTCAGCCATCGCGGCGCGGCGCGCTCGGTCACGGCGATGGCGTCGATGCTGGCGCATGAGGTCAAGAACCCGCTGTCGGGAATCCGCGGCGCGGCGCAGCTTCTGGAGCAGAACGCCGGCAGCGAAGACCGCCAGCTCACGCGCCTGATCTGCGACGAGACCGACCGCATCTGCGCGCTGGTCGACCGGATGGAGGTGTTTTCCGACCAGCGGCCGTTGGATCGCGGCGCGGTCAACATCCACGAAGTGCTGGATCGCGTGCGCCGCGTGGCGCAGTCCGGCTTCGCGCGCCATGTCCGCTTCGTCGAACGCTACGACCCGTCGCTGCCGCCGGTCTTGGGCCACCGCGACCAGTTGGTGCAGGTGTTCCTGAACCTGGTCAAGAACGCGGCCGAGGCCGCCCCCGATCCGGGGGGTGAGATCATCCTGGCGACCAGGTTCCAGCACGGCATCCGCGTGGCGGTGCCGGGCGGGGAAACCCGCATGGATATTCCCCTGGAAGTGTCGGTCCAGGACAACGGCCCGGGGATACCCGAAGACCTGCGCCCGCACCTGTTTGACGCCTTTGTGACCACCAAGAAGAACGGAACTGGCCTGGGGCTTGCATTGGTTGCCAAAATAGTGGGCGACCATGGTGGCGTGATCGACCTGGACAGCCAACCCAGGCGGACCGTTTTCCGCGTAGGCCTGCCGATGGCCCGCTCGCATGTAGAGGAACAAAGCACGGAGGCCGGTTGATGGGCGCCGCCACGATCCTCGTCGCCGACGATGACCGCGCGATACGCACTGTCCTGACCCAGGCCCTGGCGCGCCACGGGTTCGACGTCCGCACCACGGGCAACGCGGCGACGCTGTGGAATTGGGTCGAGCATGGCGACGGCGACCTGGTCATTACCGACGTGGTGATGCCGGACGAGAACGGCCTCGACCTCGTGCCGCGCATCAAGAAGCTGCGCCCCGATCTCAAGATCGTGGTGATGAGCGCGCAGAACACGCTTCTGACCGCCGTGAAGGCGACCGAGCGCGGCGCGTTCGAATACCTGCCCAAGCCGTTCGACTTGAACGAACTGGTCAATGTGGTGCAGCGGGCGCTTGCGCAGCCGCAACAGGCGGCGGTGCTGCCGGATGGCGACGGCGACGAAAAGCTGCCGTTGATCGGCCGTTCGCCGGCGATGCAGGAAATCTATCGCGTGCTGGCGCGCCTCATGGGCACGGACCTGACCGTCACGATCTACGGCGAATCCGGCACGGGCAAGGAACTGGTGGCGCGCGCGCTGCATACCTATGGCAAGCGGCGCAATGGGCCGTTCGTCGCCCTCAACATGGCGGCGATCCCGCGCGAGCTGATCGAAAGCGAGTTGTTCGGGCACGAGAAGGGCGCTTTCACCGGCGCCACCACGCGCAACGCCGGCCGCTTCGAGCAAGCGGAGGGCGGCACGCTGTTCCTCGACGAGATCGGCGACATGCCGATGGAAGCGCAAACGCGGCTTCTGCGCGTGCTGCAGGAAGGCGAGTACACCACCGTGGGTGGCCGTTCGTCGATCAAGGCGAATGTCCGCATCATCGCCGCCACGCACCGCGATCTGCGCGGGCTGATCCAGCAGGGCCTGTTTCGCGAGGATCTGTTCTATCGCCTGAACGTCGTGCCGATCCGCCTGCCGCCGCTGCGCGAACGCATGGAGGATATTCCCTCGCTGGTGCGCCATTTCCTGAATCAAGCCGTGAGCGAAGGCCTGCCGTCCAAGGCGCTGGACGCGGCGGCGATGGAGCGGCTGCAGTCGCATCGCTGGCCCGGCAACGTGCGCGAGCTGGAAAACCTGGTGCGCCGGTTGGCCGCGCTCTATTCGCAGGAAGTCATCGGCGTCGACCTGATCAACGCCGAGCTGGCCGACGTAGCGCCGGTGGCGTCGTCGTCGGGCGAGGCGCCGCGCGCCGAGGGCTTGAGCTCCGCCGTCGAACGGCATATCCGCGATTATTTCGAGGCGCATAAAGGCGGCTTGCCGCCGCCCGGGCTGTACGACCGGGTGCTGAGCGAGGTGGAGCGGCCGCTGATCGGCCTGTCGCTGTCGGCCACGCGCGGCAACCAGATCAAGGCCGCGCATCTCCTGGGCCTCAATCGCAACACGCTGCGCAAGAAAATCAGGGACCTGGACATCCAGGTGATCCGGGGCTCGAAAGCTTAACGGCCGGCGCCGGGGCGGTCCTCCCGCCAGGTTTCAATGGTCGGGCGCATCCGTGGCATGGCCGCAGGGGGCTGGGAAGCCAGGGTTTTCCTGCCTCGGCAGTTGCCTCAAAGCAACTGTTGCTGATAAGCCACAAAAAGACCAAGATGCAACAATGCAACGCGAGACCGCTACACGATTGCGGCTTCTAGGCCGGCGCCTGGTGCAATGGGCCGAGCGCCACCGCGTTGGCCGCGTTCTGACGGTGTTCCTGCTGGTCGCCGCTCTGGCGTCGGGCGTGGGCACCTATATGGCGTTCGCCGGGTCGCCCCCGTTCGGCGTCGGCGCCAACAGCCTGTTGTTGATGCTCTATGTCGACCTGGCGCTGGCGTTGCTGCTGGCGATGGTCGTCGCGCATCGCCTGGTGCGGTTATGGGCTCAGCGCATGCGCGGCTCGGCCGGCGCCAAGCTGCATGTGCGCCTGGTGATGATGTTCGGCATCGTGGCGGTGACGCCCACGGTGTTCATCGCGTTCTTCTCGGCGCTGTTCTTCCACTACGGAATCCAGACCTGGTTCAACAACAAGGTCGGCACCGCGGTGCAGAACTCGGTGCTCGCGGCCGAGGCGTATCTGGCGGAGCATAAAAGCCTGATCCGCGCCGACGCGCTGGCCATGGCCAACGATTTGAACGCCGACGCGTCGCGGTTGATGAACAACACGGCGCGCTTCAACCAGACGCTTTCCACCCAGGCGCTGCTGCGCAATCTGACCGAGGCGATCGTGGTGGACGGCGCCGGCACGGTGATGGCGCGCACCGCCTACAGCTTCTCGCTCGACTTCGAGCGCTTCCCGCTGGCCGCGCTGGACGAGGCGCGGGCGGGCGAGGTCGCCATGCTGATCGGCGACAAGGACGACCGCGTGCGCGCCCTGGTGCGGCTTGAGCGGTTCTACGACGCGTATCTCTATGTCGGCCGGCCGGTCGACTCCAAGGTGCTGAACTACATCGACACCACGCGCCGCGCCGCGCGCGAGTACGAGCAGCTGCGCGGCGCGCGCAACTACTACCAGGTAACCTTCGTCGCCATCTTCGCGGCCGTGGCGATGCTGCTGCTGTTGTCGGCGATCTGGGTGGGGTTGATGTTCGCCAATCATCTCGCGCGCCCGATCGCGGGGCTGATCCTCGCGGCGGAAAAGGTGCGCGCCGGCGATCTGACCGCGCGCGTGCCCGAGGTCGGCATGAGCGACGAGATCGGCACGCTCAGCCGCGCCTTCAACCGCATGGCCAGCCAGCTCGCCAACCAGCAGCACGAGCTGATCGAGGCCAACCGGCAGCTCGACATGCGCACGCGGTTCACCGAGACGGTGCTGTCGGGCGTGTCGGCCGGGGTGATCGGGCTCGACCATCGCGGGCGCGTCAACCTGCCCAACAAGGCGGCCTCGCTGCTGCTGGACACCGACCTGACCCAGGCGATCGGGCACGAGCTGGCCGAAACGGTGCCCGAGATCGCGGCGGTGATCGCCGAGGCGCGGAACCGGGCCGAGCGCGCGCCCGACATGCAGATCCGCCTGATCCGCGCCGGCCGCGCCCGCACGCTGCTGGTGCGCGTGTCGGTGGACCGGTCCGAGAGCGAGGTGAAAGGCTTCGTCGTCACCTTCGACGACATCACCGAGCTGCAATCCGCGCAGCGCACCGCGGCCTGGGCCGACGTGGCGCGGCGCATCGCGCACGAGATCAAGAATCCGCTGACGCCGATCCAGCTTTCGGCCGAGCGGCTGAAGCGCAAATACCTGAAGGAAATCTCCAGCGACCCCGAGACGTTCAAGACCTGCACCGACACCATCGTGCGCCAGGTCGGCGATATCGGCCGCATGGTGGACGAATTTTCGGCCTTCGCGCGCATGCCGGCGCCGGTGATGAAGGCCGAAAACCTGGCCGAGTTGTGCCATCACGCGATCTATCTGCAGAAGAACGCGCGCCACGACGTGGAATTCATGCTGAAGCTGCCGCCGGGCGATCTGATGCTGCCCTGCGACGGGCGGCAGGTAAGCCAGGCGCTGACCAACCTGCTGCAAAACGCCTTGGACGCTATCGACGGGCGCGAGGTAAAGGCCAGGCAATCGCTGCCGCCCGGCCGCGTCGAGCTGATCGTGACGCGCGGCCAGCGCGCGGTGACGGTTTCGGTGGGCGACAACGGCCGCGGGCTTCCGGCCGAGGGGCGCGAGCGCCTGACCGAACCTTATGTCACCACGCGCACCAAGGGCACGGGGCTTGGCCTTGCCATCGTCAAGAAGATCATGGAGGACCACGGCGGCGATCTGCGCCTGGACGACAATCCGGGCGGCGGCGCGTTGGTGATTCTGGAATTCCCGCTGCGCGGCGACGCCGCGGCGGCGACCGACACGAAACCGGAAACGGGCGAGACGGGCCCGGTGGCAATGAAGCCGCAGGCGGTGGCGCATGGCGCATGACATTCTGATCGTCGACGACGAGGCGGATATCCGCTCGCAGATCTCGGGCATCCTCGACGACGAGGGCTATTCCACGCGCGAGGCGGCCGATAGCGACGCGACGATGGCCGAAATCACGGCGCGCATGCCCACGCTTTTGGTGCTCGACATCTGGATCCAGGGCAGCAAGTTGGACGGCATGCAGATCCTCGAGGTCGTCAAGCACGACTATCCGCATCTGCCGGTCGTGATGATCTCGGGACATGGCACGATCGAGACGGCGGTCGCCGCGATCAAGAAGGGCGCCTACGACTTCATCGAGAAACCGTTCAAGACCGACCGGCTGCTGCTGATCCTGGACCGCGCGATCGAGGCCGCCAGGCTCAGGCGCGAGAACGAGGAGCTGCGCCTGCGCGCCGGGCACGAGAACGAGATCATCGGCAGCTCGAGCGCCGTGCTGCATCTGCGCCAGGCGATCGAGAAGGTAGCGCCGACCGGTAGCCGCGTGCTGGTCTCGGGCCCCGCCGGCGTGGGCAAGGAGCTGGTGGCGCGCATGCTGCATACGCGCTCGCGCCGCGCCGACGGGCCGTTCGTGGTGCTGAACTGCGCCACCATGCGCCCCGAGCATGTCGAGCTCGAGCTGTTCGGCAACGAGCATTCGCCCGACGGTGGGCCGCGCAAGATCGGCACGTTCGAGCTGGCGCATAACGGCACGCTGTTCCTGGACGAGGTCGCCGACATGCCGCTGGAAACCCAGGGCAAGATCGTGCGCGTGCTGCAGGACCAGACCTTCGAGCGCGTCGGCGGCACCACCCGCGTGCAGGTGGACGTGCGCGTGGTCGCCGCCAGCAACCGCTCGCTGGCCGACGAGATGGCGGCCGGCCGCTTCCGCGAGGACCTGTTCTATCGCCTGAACGTGGTGCCCGTGGCCGTGCCGCCCTTACGCGAGCGGCGCGAGGATATTCCGGTGCTGATCGAGCATTTCATGGACCGCGCCGCCAGCACGGCCGGGCTGGCGCGCCGCGAGATCGGCATGGACGCGATGGCGGCGCTGCAATCCTACGACTGGCCGGGCAATGTGCGCCAGCTGCGCAACGTGATCGACTGGCTGTTGATCATGGCGCCGGGCGGGGCTGGCGATCCGATCCGCGCCGACATGCTGCCGCCCGAGATCGGCGCGATCACGCCGGCGGTGCTGAAATGGGACAAAGGCGGCGAGATCATGGGCCTGCCCTTGCGCGATGCGCGCGAGGTGTTCGAGCGCGAATACCTTCTGGCCCAGGTCACGCGCTTCGGCGGCAACATTTCGCGCACCGCCAATTTCGTCGGCATGGAGCGCTCGGCCTTGCACCGCAAGCTAAAGATGCTGGGCGTGCAGGGCAACGACCGCGCGCCAGGCTCGCCCGCCGCGAACTCGCCGCCGCCCGCGCCCGCCGCGGCCACGCCCGCGAAGTCCACGGGGTGAAGCTTGGCCCTAGCACCGATTGTCATGGCCGCGCTTGTCGCGGCCATCCACGTCGTCGGGCTGCTTAAGGGGTTGGGGTTTGAACGCGGACAATCGGGCTTCGAATGGGCGACGTGGATGCCCGGGACAAGCCCGCATGACGGAGTAGGGTTTACAATTCGACAGCGACCCGCTATTTTCTCCGCCATGTTGACGCTGAACCTCAAGCGCAAGACCACGAAGAAGACCGCCATCGGCGGGGCTTCACGGGGTTCTGCGCGCTGAGGTAAGCGCCATAACGACCCGAAAGGCCCCGCCGGCAACGGACGGGGCCTAATAGTTTCTAGGCGCCCGTCTCCGGCCAAACCGAGGAGACCGAGATGCGCCCGCTGCAATCCAGAAGCTCCGCCCCGCCGCCCGTTTCGCGTGCAAACATCCAGCATGGCCGAGCCAAGCCGGCGGCGCTGCCTGTCGTGGCACCGGTGGTCGCCATCGTGGGCGCCACCGGCGCGGTCGGCGTCGAGCTGCTGCGCTGCCTCGAGAAGCGGCGCTTTCCGCTCGCGGGATTGCGCCTGCTGGCCTCGGCCCGGTCGGCGGGCAAGACCATGAAGTTCGGGGGCGACGAGCTTGTGGTCGAAGAGCTCAACGAGCAGAGCTTCGAGGGGGTGGGCATCGCGCTGTTCTCGGCCGGTGGCGCCATCGCGCGGCAATACGCGCCGATCGCCGTGCGCGCTGGCGCGGTGGTGGTGGACAATTCCTCGGCCTACCGCATGGACGCCGACGTGCCGCTGGTGATCCCCGAGATCAATCCCGAGACCATCGCGCGGCATCATGGCATCATCGCCAACCCGAATTGCTGCGCGATCGTCGCTATCGTGCCGCTATGGCCGATCCACCGCAAGAACCGCATCGCGCGCCTGATCGTCGCCACCTATCAGGCGGCGTCGGGCGCGGGTGCTGCGGCGATGGAGGAGTTAAGCGAGTCGACGCGCGCTTATCTCGCCGGCCGCAACTATGCCCAGCGCGTGCTGCCGCATCCCTATGCCTTCAACCTGTTCAGCCACAACACGCGCATCGACCCGCGCACGGGCTACAACGACGAGGAAACCAAGGTCGTCAACGAGACGCGCAAGATTTTCGGCGACCCGGATATCCGCGTGTCGGCCACCTGCATTCGCGTGCCGGTGCTGCGCGCCCATTCCATCGCGGTCAATTTCGAATGCGAGCGCCCGATCTCGCCCGACGAGGTGCGCGCGATTCTGGCGGGCGCGCCGGGGGTGCGGGTGGTCGACGATATCGAGAAGAACTATTTCCCGATGCCCCGGGACGCGACCGGCGAGGACGACATACTCGTGGGCCGCATTCGGCGCGACCTCAGCGACCCCAGCGGCAAATCCATCGCGTTGTTCGCGGTCGGCGACCAGTTGTTGAAAGGCGCGGCGCTGAACGCGGTGCAGATCGCGGAGCGCGTGCTGGAGGGCCAAGCGTCCACGGAATCGATCCCGCAGATGTGACCCGCCGTGAAGTCCGCCTGCCGCTAGGTTTGGGGCAGGGGAGGGCACGTCATGAATCTTCACGTTGCATTACTGGCGGCGGCGCTGTGCCTGGTGGCGGCGTTGGTCCAGGCGCAAACGCCGGCCCAACCACCGGCCAACAAGCCGTTGACCAAGGAGCTGCTGGAGCAGCTACGCCAGGGCGGTTTCATCATCTATTTTCGCCACGGCGAAACGCCGAACTACAAGGATCCGAACGAGGGCAACCTCGATGACTGCGCGCAACAGCGCAATCTTTCCGCCGATGGGCGCACGCAGGTTCGCGCCATCGGCCAGGCGTTCCGTACGCTCGAGATACCGCTGGGCGTGGTGCGCTCGAGCCCGTTCTGCCGCAGCGCCGACACGGCGCGCCTCGCTTTCGGGCGGGTCGAGAAGACGATGGAATTGCTGTCCAACGGCAAGGACAACGACCCGGTCGAGGACGCGCGCATCAAGCACGTGCACAACACCATGAAAATCCCGCCCTGGCCGGGCAGCAACACGATCTATGTCGGGCATGGCAGTCCGCCGGAAAAGATGGGCTGCGGACATTTCCTCATGGAGGGCGAGGCTGCTATCTTCCGCTGGACCCAGGCGGGTCCGGTTTGCGTCGGCAACGTCAAATCCGACGAGTGGGTTCGACCCTGACCAAAGCGGCGCGATCGATTCCGCCTAGCGCCGGTGCGCGCGGGCGTATTGGCCGGGGGTGACGCCGAATGCCGATTTGAAGCGCCGGCTCAGATGACTCTGATCGACGAAGCCCAGTTCTGCGGCGATCTCTGCGGGCGGCTCGCCCTTTTGCAAGAGCGCCCGGACGCGGTCGAGCCTCATCTGATTGAGATAGGCGTGCGGGGGCAGGCCCGTTGTGCGCCGGAACGTCCGTTGGAAATAGAACGGGCTCAGACCGGCCGCCGCGGCCAAGTCGACTAGACGCAGCTGCCGGTCCAAATTCGCCGCCATGTAGTCGATCGCCCGTTTGACCGGACGCCGCTCGATGAAGGCCTCGCCGAGGGCAATCCGCGGCTCGCCATGCCGGGCAAACAGGAGGACCAGAAGCCGCAACATGCGTGACTGCTGTTCCAGCACCGCCGCCCTATCCGCGGGGTCGGCGCCGAGCGACGCGTGAAAGCTCCGAATGGAACCGGCCAATTGCCGGTCGCTGATCACCGGACCGCGCAGGGCGAAGTAGCGCCCGATCCGGGAAACCTCGCTGCCCAGCGCCTGTTCAACGACGGGCCGTTCGACGTACAGCATCCGGTAGCGGCAGCCCGTGGGTGAAGCGGACCGACCGTCGTGCACATCTCCGGGATTGAGCGTAATGACATCTCCTGCGGGCGCCGTGTGCGTCGAACCTCCGTGCCAGAATGCCATCGCCCCGGCGTCGATATCGCCGAAGGCATAGGCATCGTGGCTGTGACGCGCATAGGCAAAGCGGGCGAAGGACGCCTTGAACGCATCGACTCCGTCCACCGACGGAACGCGCCACAGCATAGAGCTGTCGGAGGCAAGCGGCATGCCGCATTGTACAACACTCACCGGCGCGCCGGGCGCGATTTTGGCGCTATGCACGCACCGCCAGGCCGATGCCGAGCAGGATCAGCACGCCGCCAAACAACCGGTCCCGCAGCCTCGCGCGCCATGGCGCGCGAAGAAACGGCCGAAGCCGGTGGGCGAGGGCGCCGAGCAGGGCGAAGCCGGCCATGGAGATCGCCAGGAACGTGAGCCCCAGCACGGCGAGTTGGAACGGGGCGGGGCGGGCGGGATCAACGAACTGAGGAAAAAACACCGGAAACAACAACAGGCTCTTCGGATTGGTCGATGAAACCAGGACGCCTTGCCAGAACATCGACGCGCGCGAGGGCGTGGCTAACTCTTCTGCCTGCCCGCGCGAGGCCGCCCGCCACTGCTCGACGCCGAGATACACGACATATCCCGCCCCAGCCCAGCGCAGCACGACGAACCAATCGCCCAGCAGAAGCAACAGCGTTCCGACGCCAAGCGCCATAAAGACGAGCTGAACGGCGAGGGAAACGCAGGCTCCCGCGTTGGTGGCCATCGCCGGCCGCCAGCCGTAAGCGGTCGCGTGCGCCATCACCAAGACGTTGACCGGCCCGGGCGACAGCACCAGCAAAGGCGCGGCGACGAGGAATGCGACTAAAAGCTCGGCATTCATACCAAGGCCGGAAGTGAGTGGGCGCTCCGTTCCGTCGACATTACGGAACATCGGAGGGCCCCGGCTTGTACGCGATTGCCTTCGATCTCTGGCTAACGCGCTGCACCGCTGGTATGGTCACCGCGCAATTGGCCGGAGAACTCTGGAATGCCGCGCGACGCCTATGTGAACGGACGCTTCATACCGCACGGCCAAGCCCAGGTGCATGTCGAGGACCGCGGCTATCAGTTCGCCGATGGCGTGTACGAGGTGATCGCGGTGCATGCCGGGAAACTCGTGGACGAAGAGCCGCATCTCGACCGGCTCGACCATTCGCTTGGGTCGCTTAAGATCGGCTGGCCGATGTCGCGCGCGGCGCTGAAGCTGAAAATGCGCGAATTGCTGCGGCGGAACCTGGTGCGCGAGGGCATCGTCTATCTGCAGATCAGCCGCGGCGTGGCGCCGCGCGACCATGCGTTTCCGAAATCGAAGCCCCGGCCGGCGCTGGTGATGACCACGCGTCACGCCCGCGCGCCCAACCGCGCGCTCTTGGACAAGGGCGCGGCCGCGATCACTATTCCCGATATCCGTTGGCAACGCTGCGACATCAAATCGGTGTCGCTGCTGCCCAACATCCTGGGCAAGCAGCAGGCGGCCGAGGCCGGCGCCTACGAGGCCTGGCAGGTCGCCGCCGACGGCACGGTGACCGAGGGCACCTCGACCAACGCCTGGATCGTCACCAAGGACGACAAGCTGGTCACGCGGTCCTTGAGCCACGCGATCCTCAGCGGCATCACGCGGCTGACCGTGCTGGGCCTGGCGGGTGAGGAAGGTCTGAAGATAGAAGAGCGCCCCTTCACCGTGGACGAGGCGCGCGCGGCGCGCGAGGCGTTCCTGACCAGCACCACGTCCTTCGTGCTGCCGATCACCACGCTGGACGGCAAGCCGGTCGGCGACGGCAAGCCCGGCGCCTTGAGCATGCGCCTGCGCGATTTCTACCTGCGCTACATGGACGCGGAACCCGCCGCGCCCGAGGCCCGGTTGTCGAATTGAGCAAATCCTGGCCGTCCGGCCTGCCGCGCCCGCGCGCGCTGCTGTTCGATTGGGACAACACGCTGGTCGACAATTGGGCGACCATCACCGCGGCGTTGAACGCCGCCTTCGCCGCTTTCGGCATGGAAAGTTGGACGGTCGAACAGGCGAAGCGGCGCGTGCGCAGCTCGATGCGCGAGAGCTTTCCCAAGATGTTCGGCGACGAATGGGAAAAGGCGCGCGACATCTTCTACGGCACGTTCCAGCAAACCCATCTGCAGACCATCGCCCCCATGAACGGCGCCGAAGCCATGCTGCGCGGCCTTAAATCGCATGGGCTTTATCTAGGCGTGGTGAGCAACAAGCACGGCGAGTTCCTGCGCGCCGAGGCCGGCCGCCTGGGCTGGTCGCCCCTGTTCGGCGGCATCGTGGGCGCGGCGGATTGCGCGCGCGACAAGCCGGCGCCCGATCCGGTCGACCTGGCGTTGAAACCCGGCGGCATCGCGCGCGGGCCCGGCGTGTGGTTCGTGGGCGACGCCGACATCGACATGGAATGCGCCCATACCAGCGGTTGCACGCCCATCCTCATCTACCCGGAACCGCCGGGCGGCGATTTCGGACGGCACAAACCCGCGCTTCACCTGAATAATTGCAATGAATTGGCGGCCTTGCTTGCGCCTTCCTGACCACGCGGTAATATCGTTCCGCGGCGGGCAAGCCGCCGGCCTGGACCAACAAAGAACAGAACGGGTAAAAAATGTCGGACAAGACACACAACGTTCAAGACGTCTTCCTCAACAACGTCCGCAAGAACAAGACCCCGGTGACGATCTTTCTCGTCAACGGGGTGAAGCTGCAGGGGATCATCACCTGGTTCGACAATTTCTCGGTGCTGCTGCGCCGCGACGCGCATTCGCAGCTCGTTTACAAGCACGCGATCTCCACCGTGATGCCCGCGACGCCGATCCAGCTGTTCGAGCAACCGCCCGGCGGCGCCAAGGAAGGCGGCGGCGAACCGCCGGCGCAATAGGCTTGGCCCGGACGACGGGTACGTCACGCCGGCGGGCCGCTTGAGCGCCAAGGGCAACGGCGTCGCCTTCGTGCCGGGGCACGACGGCGCCGTCACCGGCCGCGCGCTGGTGCTGCACCCCGTTTTGTTCGGCCTGACGCCGCGCAAGCATCCGGCCGCCGGTGCTGTGCCGTCGCGCGACGCCGAGACGCGGCTGGCCGAGGCCGTGGGCCTGGCGCTCGCCATCCATCTGAAAATCGCGCACGCCCAGAGCGTGCGGATCGTGCGGCCGCGCCCGGCGACGCTGTTCGGCACCGGCACGATCGAGACGTTCGCGCGGATCGTCGCGGCGCAGGAAATCGGCGTCGTCGTGGTGGACGGCGCGGTGTCGCCGGTGCAGCAGCGCAATCTGGAGAAGGCATGGAAAGCCAAGGTGATCGACCGCACCGGACTGATCCTGGAGATTTTCGGCGAGCGCGCCCGCACGCATGAAGGCAGTTTGCAAGTCGAGCTGGCGGCGCTGTCGTACCAGCGCTCGCGCCTGGTCCGCAGCTGGACCCACCTGGAGCGCCAGCGCGGCGGCTTCGGCTTCCTGGGGGGCCCTGGCGAAAGCCAGCTTGAAATCGACCGCCGCCTGATCGACGAGCGCATCGTGAAACTCAAGCGCGAGCTCGAAGGGGTGAAGCGCACGCGCGGCCTGCACCGCCAGGCGCGCAAGCGCGTGCCGTATCCCGTGGTGGCGCTGGTCGGCTACACCAACGCCGGCAAGTCCACGCTGTTCAACCGCCTGACGCAGGCCGAGGTGCTGTCGGCCGACATGCTGTTCGCGACGCTCGATCCCACCATGCGGCTGTTGAAGCTGCCCTCGGGCCGCAGCGTCATTCTCAGCGACACGGTGGGTTTCATCTCGAACCTGCCGACGCAACTCGTCGCCGCGTTCCGCGCCACGCTGGAAGAGGTGCTGGGCGCGGATATCGTGGTGCATGTGCGCGACGTGGCGCATCCCGAATCCGAGGAGCAGCGCGGCGACGTGCTGAAAGTGCTGCGCGAGCTGGGCCTAGGCGAACTGATCGACGGCGGCGATCCGCGCCGCCAGATGATCGAGGCGCTGAACAAGATCGACTTGCTGGACGCCCAAGCACGCGCCGCGGTGAAAGCCCAGGCCAAGCGCACGAAAAACGCGGCGCCGGTTTCGGCCGCGACGGGCGAGGGCTCGGCGGCGCTGCTGGCCATGTTCGACGCTAGGCTCGCGGCCGGCCGCGAAGTGACCGAATTCGACATTCCCGTCACCGATGGTGCTGCGATCGCGTGGCTGTACCGGCACGGCGAGGTGATGGCGCGGCGCGACGGGACCAAGAAGGTGCATATGAAGGTGGGCCTCGATCCGGCCGATCTGTCGCGCTTCCGGCACCGCAACGCGGCGGGCCAAGGCTAGGGGCGCAGACCCACCAACGAGATGCGGACCGGCCAAAGCCGCCGTTCGTCAATTGGAGTCCAAGTAGTAAGAGGACGAAAAATCGGATTGGCGCGCGACCGCCCCAAATCAGGGATTTATCGTTCTAACCAGCCGGAAGCCGATGTTGGCGTTCCGGATGACGGTGGCGTACCAATAGCGGCGGGCCGCGCGGAGGAAAGCAGGACTGTTGTAAAACGACCCGCCGCGAATGACGTGCCGGCCGCAATCGGCGTCCGTCCGCGCTTCGCCGTTACCGGGATTGCCGCTGTTGCCGTCGTTCCAGCAGTCTTCCGTCCACTCCCAGACGTTTCCGTGCATCTGATGCAGTCCCCAGGGGCTCGCCTCGAAGTCGTCGACCGGCACCGTGCGCATGCGGTACTCGCCCTTCGATCCGCCGCTTGGATAGGTGTAGTTTCCATTGTAGTTGGCTTGGCTGGTCGAGATCGATGAGCCCCACCAGAACGGCGTTGTTGTGCCGGCGCGCATCGCGTACTCGCGCTCAGCCTCCGCCGGCAGGCGGTAGGTCTCGCCGGTCTTGGCGCTGAGCCAAGCCGCGTACGCCTTAGCGTCCTCCCAGTTGACGTTGACTACCGGCCGCTTGCCGCGACCCCAGCCGAGATCGCCGGGCCGGTAGCCGTTGCAGCCGCCGTCCGCCACGCAAGCATCCCATTCGTCGAACGTGACGGCGAACTTGCCGACGGCGAATGGCCGGCCGATGGAAACTTCCAACTGCGACTCGCCTTCGAGACGCTCCGGCTCATTCGACGGCGATCCCATCGTGAATTGGCCGGCGGGTACCACCACCAGTTCGGGGCACATCGGACAAGGCTGTCCGTCGGCTAGGCGATCTCGGAAGCTTTGCCCGGAGCCGGGCGCCACGCCGGGCGCCGCATCGCGCCGCGCGGCCGCCACGTCAGCCTTGCGCGTGGTCCCGGCTTCCGCCAGGGCCATGTCGCGCGCGCCTGTTCCCTGCTGCGCTGGCGGCAACGCCCGGCGCGCCTCTGCTGGCACGCCGATCGGGTAGAGGCCATCCCAGCCCGCCAGCAGCAACGCTGAAATCAGAATGGCGCGCATATTCCCATGCCCAGGAAATTGCACCCGGAGCGATACCGAGTTAGCACAAGCGGCAGCGGTCCGGTAGGGCAGCACGGACGGTCCATGCCGTGTCCGGTTTGGGTCGCGCCGCGAATTGGGCCAGGCAGCGTGTCCCCGGCCGCTTCGATGCGGGAAGCCGACACGTGCGCGATCAAATAACGTTGCAGCCGCGTCGCGGCAACTTAGCATCGGTTGTGACCCGCGTCACAGCGCCGACCGCCGGCATCGGCTAACCTCCGGCACGATCGCCCGTAAAAGAACGGAGATGCGTATGCAGGATGCAAACGCGTCCGTGTGGCTCAGGCGCGGCGCCATCGCGCTGCTGGCGACGCTTATCGGCGGCATCGTCGCGGCGTTCTTTCTGGCCTGAACCGGCAACCAGCTTTTCCCTTGCGGGGATCGGCGCGAACGGGCCTACTGCGCGCACAGGCCACGGCGCGAGGTCCCGCATTGTCCGCCGTCGATCCGCAGAAAGTCGCAAGCATCCTCGCCGACGTGGCGGCCCAAGAGATCGTGCCGCGATTCCGCAATCTGAAGCACGGCGACGTCCGCAAGAAAGCGGGCGATGAAACCGTGACCGTGGCCGACGAGGCGGCCGAGCGCGCGCTGACCTCGCGCCTGACGGCGCTTTTGCCCGGCAGCGTGGCGGTGGGCGAGGAGGGCGCGGCCGAGAATCCTGCGGTCATGGACCTTCTGGCGGGCGACGCGCCGGTTTGGGTGATCGACCCGATCGACGGCACGCGCAATTTCGCCGCCGGCAAGCCGGAATTCGCCGTGATGGCGGCGCTGGTGACCCGCAACGCGACGCTCGCCTCCTGGATCTACCGCCCGATGCCCGGCGCCAGCTACGTGGCGGAGCGCGGCGCGGGCGCGTGGCTCAACGGCGCGCGGATGACGCCGCCGCCGGCGCCTGGAGCCGACAACGAGCTCGTCGGCACGATCCGTTTCATGTTTTTCCCCGAGCAGGCGCGCGAGGCCCTGCGCGCCAAGGCCAAGGCCCAGCTCGCGCCCTTCGACGACAATAGCTGCGCGGGCCGTGAATACGCCCGCATGGCGGAGGGCCGGCAGCATTACGCGCTGTTCCGCAAGATGAAGCCCTGGGACCATCTGCCCGGCGCGCTGATCGTCGGCGAAGCGGGCGGACGCGTGGCGAAATGGGACGGATCGGCTTACCGGCCCACCGATGCGTCGGGCGGCATTCTCGCGGCCTCGAGCCCCGATGCTTGGCGGCGGATACGCGAGTTCCTCGGCCAGGCCTGACGCGACGCTTGCACGGTAGTCACACCGCGGGTTCGCTTTTCGACTTTTCCAGCAATTGCCAATCCTTGCCGGTGGCGACGACGCAGGCAAGGCCCTTGGCCGTGGTCACGATCATCGTCCAAGAGCCACCCGGCGAGACCAGTACTTCCAGCAGCGCGCCAAGATCGGTGATGGCGAAGGCCGCAGGGTTTTCGCCGAAGGCTTGGCCAAGATACTGGACGACCTGGTGGCGG
Source organism: Rhodospirillaceae bacterium (assembly GCA_023266845.1). Lineage (GTDB taxonomy): Bacteria > Pseudomonadota > Alphaproteobacteria > JAEULC01 > JAEULC01 > JAEULC01. The sequence goes on along the minus strand of JAHFPH010000033.1, from coordinate 8,248 downwards.
GGGGCGCAGTTCGTTTGCGCGATGACGCCGGAACCGCCTGTCGGCAGCATGACGCCGGCTATGAGCAAGGCGGTCGGGATTCGCCACTTCATGACGCATCCCATCCTTTCGAAGGCGAATGCCCGGACCGATTTCCGGGCCGGCGCGCCACTCGCATTCCTGCGGTGGCGCTGGCGAAATTGCGCCGTCTTCATAGCGTTATATTGGAACGAATATATCGCTTTTCAAGCGGATCGGGCCCGCCCGGCGCGGCGGCGGCGTATCGCCGGGCCGCATTGCCGCGCTCGGCGGCGGCCCTGTATGATCCGCGCCCTGACGCAGACCGCAGTGAAACAGCAGACCGCAATGAAACGAAGGGGACTTCAGCAATGACGGGCAAGACGGTGGCCTTTCTGGGCCTCGGCGTGATGGGCTTTCCAATGGCGGGGCATCTGGCAAAAGCCGGCCACAAGGTCACGGTCTACAATCGCACCTCGGCCAAGTCGTCCGATTGGGCCAAGAAGCACGGCGGCGCATCGGCGCCCACCCCGGCCAAGGCGGCCCAGGGCTGCGACATCGTGTTCATGTGCGTCGGCAACGACGCCGACATCCGCGCGGTGGCGCTGGGGCCGGACGGCGCTTTCGCTGGAATGAAAAAGGGCGCGATCCTGGTCGATCACACCACGGCCTCGGCCGAAATCGCGCGCGAGCTGGAGGCCGAAGCAAAGAAAAAGGGCCTGGGTTTTCTCGACGCGCCGGTATCGGGCGGGCAGGCGGGGGCCGAGAACGGCCAGCTGACGATCATGGTGGGCGGCGAGGCGGACACCTATGCCGCGGCCGAGCCGGCGATGAAGGTCTACGCCAAGGCCTGCACCCATATGGGCGCGGCCGGATCGGGCCAGCTCACCAAGATGGTCAACCAGATTTGCATCGCCGGTCTGGTGCAGGGATTGAGCGAGGGCGTGAACTTCGCCATGAAGGCGGGACTCGACACCGACAAGGTGCTGGCCACGATCTCGAAGGGCGCGGCGCAATCCTGGCAAATGGAAAACCGCTGGAAAACGATGGTGCAGGGCAAGTTCGATTTCGGCTTCGCCGTGGACTGGATGCGCAAGGATTTGGGCATCTGCATGGCCGAGGCCAAGCGCAACAAGGCGCGCCTACCCGCCATCGCGCTGATCGACCAATTCTATGCCCAGGTCCAGGCGCGCGGCGGCAAGCGCTGGGACACGTCCAGCCTGATCCACCTGCTGATGAAGGATTGAGACGCGGCTAGCGCGCCGGCGCCGCGTAGACCGCCGCGCTGCCGCCGAGCCAGGAGTTGAACAGCGGTCCGTCGAGGAATTTCTCGACGCCCGAGCCGGGGAAGCGCCTTGCATAGAACTGGCCCCAGGCGAAATCGCCGCTGCCCGGTTTGAGGCTGTTCAGGTATTGCGGCTCTTGGGCATAGGGCGCGACCACGGCGGGGTCGTCGAGCGCGCGCAACAGGAACCGCACCGCATCGTGGATCGACCGGCCGTTGATCTTCAGGGCATACAGGTCGATGCCCTGGCGCCAGGCAAGTTCCGCAATCAGGATAAG
>JAHFPH010000033.1:4863-6588 GCA_023266845.1 Rhodospirillaceae bacterium | reverse complement strand
TCGGCATGGGCCGGATTCACGGGCCCATGACTGCCCTCGAGGTAATAAGGCGGAACAATCATCCGGCCCTTGGGCGGAGCGGGGTAGGGCTGGGGCGGGCAGGGCTTCAGCGCCTTGATCACGGCTTTCACCCGCTCGCCGGTCGCGCCCGCGAGGTCCGCGCGCCGCGCCGCCACATCCAGGAACGAAGCGTTGGGATCGCGCACCTTGGCGGCGGCAATTGCGGCGTCGGTTGCCGGGACGGCGGTTTGAGCAAGCGCGAATGGCGAGGCTACAAAGCCTAATGCCAGGATCACTGCGGCTATGCGCATTACGCGGTCCTCATGGTTCGACAAGCTCACCATGAGGACCGTATTTCAGCCTCATCCTGAGCATGTCGAAGGATGAGGCCACGGATCAGGCGCAGCGTTCCTTGCGCTTTGCGTCCTGCCACAGCGCCTCCATTTCTTCCAGGCTGGCGTCCTTGGGTGAACGGCCTTGTTCAGCAAGGGCTTGCTCGATCGAGCGGAAGCGGCGCTCGAACTTCTCGTTGCAGCCCCGGAGCGCCGTTTCCGGGTCGATTTTCAGGTGCCGGGCGAGATTGGCGAGCGCGAACAGCAGATCGCCGATCTCATCCGCCATCCGGTCCGGCTTGCCGCCCGATTTCAGCTCCGCGCGCAGCTCGCCGATCTCCTCCTCGATCTTGTCCAGCACCTGGGCTGCTTCCGGCCAGTCGAAGCCGACGCGCGCGGCGCGTTTCTGCAGTTTCTCGGCGCGCAACAAAGCGGGCAGGGCGAGGGGCACATCATCGAGGACCGAGGCGGGCTTGCCGCCGGACTTGGCGGCCTTGGTGGCGCGCTCGCGCGATTTGAACTCCTCCCACATGCGGGTCTGCGCGGCCGCGCCATCGACTTCCGTGTTTCCGAAGACATGGGGATGCCGCGCCACCATCTTGTCGGCAATGGCGTGGGCCACGTCGTCGAAGCGGAAATCGCCGCGCTCCTCGGCCATGCGCGCGTGATAGACGACCTGCAGCAACAGATCGCCCAGTTCCTCGCGCAACGCCCCCATGTCGCCGCGCGCGATGGCGTCCGCTACCTCGTAAGCCTCTTCGATGGTGTACGGCGCGATGGTGGCGAAATTCTGCTCCAGGTCCCAGGGGCAGCCGCCCTTGGGATCGCGCAAGCGCGCCATGATGGCGATCAACCGGTCGATCGGACGTTGCTTTGGTTCGGTCATGCGTCAGGTCCAGAGGATCGGCAGGCCGTAACGCGCGAACACGCGGTCGCCCGTCACCAATGTCAGCGCTTCGATCTGGGCCTGCGCCACCAGCATACGGTCGAACGGATCGCCATGATGGCGGGGCAGGGTGGCGACGCGATCGATATGGTCGAACGTAATCGGTAGGGGCTGGAAGCGGCTGTCCTCTATTCCTTCGCGGAAATTTCCCTCGAACCGCATTTTGCCAAGGCCAACCTTGATCGCGGCCTCCCATGCCGATGCATGGCTGACATAAACCGTATCCGCCGTGGCTACCCGCTCGCGGGTAGCCGGGCGGATGGCGGCCGGTTTGCTGCGCCACCAGATGAAGGCGTGGGTATCAAGAAGAAGGAGGGTCAATAGGCTTTTCGTTGAAGGCATAGAGGAGGTCGTCGGGCAACGGATCGTTGAAGTCGTCCGCGATCCAGACCTTGCCTTTCCAACCGCCCGGCTTGCGCTTGGGTTTCTTCTGGCGCGGCTCGATCG
>JAHFPH010000033.1:0-4763 GCA_023266845.1 Rhodospirillaceae bacterium | reverse complement strand
TTTTCGTTGAAGGCATAGAGGAGGTCGTCGGGCAACGGATCGTTGAAGTCGTCCGCGATCCAGACCTTGCCTTTCCAACCGCCCGGCTTGCGCTTGGGTTTCTTCTGGCGCGGCTCGATCGGCGCGAGCTTGGCCATCGGCTTGCCGTGCTTGGTGATGACGATCTCCTCGCCGCGCGCGGCGCGATCCACCAGCGCCGACAGGCCGGTCTTGGCTTCGTAAAGGCTGCGAACGGTCTTTGCCATGGGGGTAGGATAGCGCGAAAATCTGTTTTTGGTCAATTTGACCAAAACAACATCCAGCCTCTCAGGCGGCTTTAATCCACTCGATAGCCGCATAATGTATATTATGGAAAATACTAATACAGGCCTTCAGCCAATACTTTAACCGGCCAGTTCGGAGCGAACAGCGAGCCTAAAGCGCCACCACCATGCCGTCATAGGCCGGCTCGACCCCTTTGGGCAATTCGCGCCGCAAAGTCTCGTAGTCCAGGTCGTGATGCATGTCGGTCAGGATCGCGCGCCGGGGCTTGAGCCGGGCGATCCAGCCGAGCGCGGTTTCGACATCGGCGTGGGTGGGATGCGGCTTGCGGCGCAGCGCGTCCAGGATCCAGACCTCCACCCCTTCCAGCGCCGCCCAGGCCGCGTCGTCCAGGCCGCTCACGTCGCTGGAATAGGCCAGCTTGCCGAACCGGTAACCGAGCGAGCGGACATTGTGGCCATGCGCCTGGCCGAACGCCAGCACCGGGACCGGCCCGCCGGGGCCGGAAACCGCGAACGGCGCGAAGGGCTCGGCAATGATGTGGCTGGTCAGGATCGGCGGATAGTCGCTGCCCTCGGGCGTGGCAAAGCAATAGCCGAACCGGGCCGTCAGGACGCGCATCGTCTCGGCGTCGGCATAGAGGTCGATGCGGCGGCGCATGGAATAGGAAATCGCGCGCAGATCGTCGATGCCATGGGTCTGGTCGGCATGGGCGTGAGTGATCAGCACGCCGTCGAACCGGCCGACATGCGCGTCCAGCAACTGCTCGCGCAGTTCCGGCGCCGTGTCGACCAGAACGGTGGTCGCGCCCTGCTGCACCAGCAAGGAACAGCGCCGCCGGCGGTTCTTGGGGTTGGCGGGGTCGCAGGCGCCCCAATCCCCCGCCCCGTCCTTGCCGCCCAGCCGCGGCACACCCATCGACCCGCCGCTGCCCAGGATGGTGAAGCGCATCAGGCTTCCTCGGGCTTGGGTACGCGGGTGAACAGCCGGAAGAAATTCTCGGTGGTCCGGCTAGCCAGGTCTGCCGGGGTCATGCCGCGCAGTTCGGCCACGGCGGCGGCGGTATGCGCCACGAAGGCCGGCTCGTTGCGCTTGCCGCGCATCGGCACGGGGGCAAGGTAAGGTGCGTCGGTTTCGACCAGAAGCCGGTCCAACGGCACGGCTTTGGCCGTGGCGCGCAGCGCATCGGCTTTCTTGAAGGTCAGGATCCCGGACAGCGAGATGTAAAGTCCCATTTCAACCGCTTTTTCAGCGAGTTGCCGCGACGAGCTAAAGCAATGCAGCACTCCCGAGAAGGCACCTTTGCCCATTTCCTCGGCCAGGATCGCCGCCATGTCGTCGTCCGCGTCGCGGGTGTGGACGATGAGCGGCAGGCCGGTCTGCCTTGCGGCGGCAATATGCGCGCGGAACGAGGCGGCCTGGCGGTCGCGCGGGCTATGTTCGTAGTAGTAATCGAGCCCGGTCTCGCCGATGCCCACGACCTTGGGGTTCCGGGCGATCTCGACGATCCGGGCGGTGTCCTCGCCCTGCTCCTTGGCGGCCTCGTGCGGATGCACGCCCACGGTGCAGCAGATGTCGTCGAACCGCTCGGCCACCTTCAGCACCTGGTCGAACTTGCTGATCCGCGTGCAGATCGTGACTATGCGGCCCACGCCCGCCGCCCGGGCGCGCGCCACCACCGCGTCCAGCTCCGGCGCGAATTCCGGGAAGTCCAGGTGGCAGTGGCTATCGACCAGCATCTCAGCCCGCCTTGGACTCGGCCTCGACGAAGCGTGGGAAAATGCCCTGGGGCGCGGGCAGGGCGGTTCCATCTTTCAGCGCACCGCCCTCCCCTAGCCGCGCGAACACGCGATCCGCCTGTGCGACCGCAAGCTGATCCAGCAGCGCGTTCCCCGCTTGCGGGGCGACGGGCAGTATCAGGACACCGAGATGGCGCAGGGTTTCGGCCAGCACCCACAGCACGGTTTCCATGCGTTTGGGGTTGGTCTTGCGCAGGGTCCAGGGCGCCTCGGCGTCGATGTACTGGTTGGCGCGCACGACCACGTCGACCCAGTCGCCGAGCGCCTTGTGCAGTTCCTGAACCGCCATCGCCGCGCGCATGGCGGAGAGAAGTCCCCGCGCCGCGCCAAGCATGGCCTTGTCGGCGTCGCTCAGCGCCCCCGGCGCCGGCAGCTTGCCGGCGCAGTTCTTGGCGATGAAGCTGAGCGTGCGCTGCGCCAAGTTGCCGATGCCGTTCGCCAGCTCGGCGTTGATCCGTGCCACCATCGCCTTGTGCGAGAAGTCGCCGTCGTTGCCGAACGGCACTTCACGCAGCAGGAAATACCGTGTCTGGTCCAGGCCGTAGGTCGCGATCAGCTTGAGGGGGTCGATGATGTTGCCGAGCGACTTCGAGATCTTCTGGCCCTCGTTGGTCCACCAGCCATGCGCGAACACGCGCTTGGGCGGCGCGATTCCGGCCGACATCAGGAACGCCGGCCAATACACGGCATGGAAGCGCAAGATGTCCTTGCCCACGACATGGATGTCGGCCGGCCAGAATTTCCACAAGGGATGCTTCGCGTCGGGATAGCCGACGGCGGTGATGTAATTGGTCAGCGCGTCCAGCCACACATACATGATGTGCTTTTCATCACTGGGTACCGGCACGCCCCATTTGAACGAGGTGCGCGAGATCGACAGGTCGTGCAGTCCCGATCTCACGAAGCTTACGACCTCGTTGCGCCGGCTTTCCGGCAGGATGAATTTCGGATTGTCGGCGTAGAACTTCAGCAGCCGGTCCTGCCAGGCCGATAGCTTGAAGAAATAGCTCGGCTCCTCGACCCACTCGACCGGCGCGCCCGACGGGGCGATTTTCTTGCCGTCCGGGCCCGCCGTCAGCTCGCTTTCGCCGTAGAACGCCTCGTCGCGCACGGCGTACCAGCCGCCATAGCTGTCCAGATAGATGTCGCCGGATTTCTCCAGCGCCCGCCAGATGGCCTGGGACGCCGCGACGTGCCGCTGTTCGGTGGTGCGGATGAAGTCGTCGTGGGAGAAATTCATCGCCTTGGCCAGGTCGCGGAAATTCTGCGCCACCCTGTCGGTGAATTCCTGCGGCTTCATGCCGGCGTCGGCGGCCGCCTTCTCGACCTTCTGCCCGTGCTCGTCGGTGCCGGTGAGGAAGAACACCTCGCGCCCGTCCAGACGCATGAAACGCGCGATCGCATCGCAGGCCAGCGTCGTGTACGCATGGCCGATGTGCGGCTTGTCGTTGACGTAATAGATCGGCGTGGTGATGTAGTAGCGGTCGGACATTTCTTCTTCCGTGTTCTTTTTCCGTCATGGCCGCCTCGGAACTTCGTTCCTTCGGTGACCCGGCCGTCCACGCTTCGTTTGCCAGCGCCGGAAAGGCGGATCGGCGTGGATGGCCCGATCAAGTCGGGCCATGACAGATTAAAGTATAATGGGAAAGGCCGGACGATGGCGCGGTAAGCGTGCGACCACCGGGTCACATTCGGGGGGCGGCACTCATTGTCAGCACGGCGTCCACAACAACCTGCTTTCGGTCGAGCTTCGCGCTCTCGGCGCGGGCGAACAACTGGGCCAGTTTTTCCCACACATCCAGCCAGCGATCAAGACCGCCGGCCGCCGCCAGGCGCTCGGATACCGGCGCTTCCGCGGGATTCGCCTCAGCCACGCGCCGATCGGCACGCCGGTCGCGGCACAGCCTCCCCAGCATGCCGGTCAGCATCTCGCCAAACACGCGGAACCCCTCCTCGGCGCCGGACCGCCCGAGCTTGTCGCCGAGCTTGTCCAGCGCCAGCTCGTCGATGCGCGGAAAATCGCCCAGGATCGCCAGCATGTCGCGGTGGAGTTCCACCCCGCCGTGATCGGCGAGCGTCAGGGCGCGGCCGGCGCTGCCATCGGCCAGCCGCGCCAGCTCGTCGAGCTCGTCGGGCGACAAATCCGGCAAATGCCGGGCGGCGACCTTTTTCACCGTGGCGTCGTCGAGCGGGCTGAGGTCCAGCCGCCGGCAACGCGAGCGGATCGTGGGCAGCAGCCGGCCGGGCGCGTGGCTGACCAGAAGCACCAGCGCGCGCGGCGGCGGCTCTTCGATCGCCTTCAGCGCGGCGTTCATCGCGGCGTTGGTCATCTCGTCGGCGCTGTCGATGACGATGATGCGCCAATCGCCCTCGCCCGCGGTCAAGCGCAGGAACTGGCCCATGTCGCGCACGTCCTCGACCGAGATTTCCTGGCGCAGCCTGCCGGTCTTGCGGTTCACGGTGCGGCGCACCAGCCGGAAATCGGAATGCCCGAGCGCGGCCACGCGCTGGAACACGCGGCCGGACGGGTCGGTTTCCATCGACGACGGCTCGTTGTTAATGAGCCCGCTCCCCTGCCCGCCAACCCCGCCGCGCGTTGATCCGCGCGGCGTTATTAAGAGTTGCGCGGACGGATCAACGTCCTCGCCGCCGCCCGACAAGGCGAAGCGCGCGAAGCGGAAGGCAAGCGTGGCCTTGCCGATG
>JAHFPH010000157.1 GCA_023266845.1 Rhodospirillaceae bacterium | reverse complement strand
CCGGAAAGCCGCCGGCCTGCCACACGCCGCGCTTCACCTCTTCGGCGCGCTGGCGCAGATGGGCGTGGCATTGCTGCAAATCGCTCCAGGTATTGACGATGCCGATCACCGGCTTGCCGGCATAGTCCTGCGCGGCGTAGCCCATCTGCTTGACGCGCGAGCGATGGCCGAACGAGCGCAGGTCGTCGACTCCATACCAACGATGGCTGCGCAACTCTTCAGGCTTCTTACGGGCTTTGGCCATTGCGGTTCTCTCCCCCAGGCGAGCGGCGAGACTAGACGGGCGGCGGAGCGCGCTCAAGCGACGGGCGGGCAGGGCCGCTCAGCCGATTTTGCGTATGTCCTCGATCACCTTGCCGTCGTTGGGGAGCGAACCCGGGGCCACCATCTCGACCGTGCCGCGCAACTTGGCGACCGCCTGGACGGTCTCGGCGATGGCGCCGGCCAGTGTCTTGTCCGGCTTGGCGGCCTCGCATTTCAGGGTCATTTCGTCGTTGTCCTTGACCCGGTCGACGATCAGCCGCGCCTTCTTAACCTGGGGATGGCGGCGCAGGATCTCGGCCACCTGCTCGGGATGCACGAACATGCCGCGCACCTTGGTGGTCTGGTCGGCGCGGCCGAGCCACCCCTTGATGCGCGTGTTGGTGCGCCCGCAGGGGCTGGCGCCGGGCAGGACCGCCGACATGTCGCCGGTGGCGAAGCGCACCAGCGGGTAATCGGGATTGAAGGTGGTGATCACCACCTCGCCCACCTCGCCTTCCGGCACCGGATCGCCGGTACCGGGCCTGACGATTTCCAGGATCAGGGCCTCGTCCAGGATCATGCCGGATTGAGCCTCGGACTCGTAGGCGATCAGGCCCAGATCGGCGCTGGCGTAGCATTGCAGCGTCTTGACCCCGCGCGCGTTGAAATCCTGGCGCAAGGCCGCGGGCAGCGCCTCGGCCGAGACCATGGCGCGCGCCAGGGACGACACGTCGGCGTCGAGTTCGGCCGCTTTGTCGAGAACGATCTTCAGGAACGACGGCGTGCCGGTATAGCAGCGCGGCCGGAGGCCTTGGATCGCCTGGACCTGGCTTTCGGTGTTGCCGACGCCGCCGGGGATCACGGCGCAGCGCAGCGCATGCGCGCCCGATTCCAGCATCGAGCCGGCCGGTGTCAGGTGATAGGAAAAGCAGTTCAGCACCAGATCGCCCTTGCGGAATCCCGCGGCGTAGAGGCACCGGGCGAAACGCCACCAATCGGGCCGGCGCCCCTCGGGATCGAAAATCGGGCCGGGCGACATGAAAATCCGGCCGAGCTCGCCGGGCTTGGTCGCGGTCAGCCCGGCCAGGGGCGGGTGTTCCTTCTGCATCTGGATCAACGCCGATTTGCGCGTGACCGGCAGCTTGGCGAGGGCGGCGCGGTTGGCGACCGCGCGCGGGTCGACGTCCCTAAGGATGCGCGCGAAGCCGGGCGTGGTTTTCGCGTGGGCAATATGCCCGGGCAGCGCGTTGAACAGCGCCGCCTCGCGCGCCTCGGCGGGCCGCGTTTCCAGCGCGTCGTAATAGGGGTTGCCGGCCGCCATGCGACGCGCAGCTTTCAGGCCAGCCAGCGCTTGCGCCGGCGATAATGCTTGCCCTCGCGGAAGCTTTTGCGCCCGCCCGCGCCCATGCCGAGATAGAATTCCTTCACGTCCTCGTTCTGGCTGAGCGTGCCGGCGCTGCCGTCCAGCACCACGCGGCCGTTTTCCAGAATGTAGCCGTAGCCGGCGTAGCGCAGCGCCATGTTGGTGTTTTGCTCGGCCAACAGGAAGCTGACGCCTTCCTGCTTGTTGAGGCGCGCGACGATCTCGAAGATTTCCTCGACCAGCTGCGGCGCCAGGCCCATCGAGGGCTCGTCCAGCAGGATCATCTTGGGCCTGGACATCAGAGCCCGGCCGATCGCCGTCATCTGCTGCTCGCCGCCCGAGGTATAGCCGGCGAGGCTCGAGCGGCGCTCCTTCAGGCGCGGGAAATAGGAATAGACCAGGTCGAGGTCCGCGCGCGTGGCCGACAATCCGTCGGCGCGGGTGAAGGCGCCGGTCAAAAGATTCTCCTCGACCGTCAGATGGCCGAAGCAGTGTCGGCCTTCCATCACCTGGATCACGCCGCGGCGCACCAGATCGTTCGGGGTCAGGGTGTCGACGCGCTCGCCGCGATATTCGATCGAGCCCTTGGTGACTTCGCCGCGTTCGGCCTTCAGGAGGTTCGAGATCGCCTTGAGGGTGGTGGATTTGCCCGCGCCGTTGGCGCCGAGCAGGGCGACGATGCCGCCCTCGGGCACGCTTAAGGAGACGCCCTTCAGCACCAGGATGACGTGGTTGTAGATCACCTCGATGTTGTTGACCGCGAGTAGGGGCGCGTTGGCGGGCGCCGGCGCAGGCCCCTGGCTTGCGCGCGTGGCGCCGGCGGCCGGTTGGGCTGATGCCATGCGGTTCTCCGTCTTGAGCTGCGCTGCGGCCCGGAAAAACGAAGGGGCGGGCCTAGATTGAAGCCCGCCCCCGATTCACGTCAATCGGACTTCAGCTCTGCGGCTTGGAGCAGTCGCGCGGTGTGATCTTCTTTTCTTCGGCGTAGGCCTTGGCTGCCGCTTCCATTTTCGGCCGTAGATACTTGGTGTCGGCCTCGATCCATTCGGTGGTGTAGACCCACTGCTTGCCGTCCCACTGGTGGATGCGGGCCTTGCGCGCACCCTCGTGGTCGGCGCAGGAAACCTTGATCGGCGACACCAGCCCGTCCATGCCCAGGTCCTTGATGCGGGCGGCGGTCAGGTTCAGGTTCTCGAAGCCCCAGCGCGTCTGCTCGCCGGTCATCGGCTTGTTGCCGAACTTGCCTTGCGCGGTGCGGATCGCCTCGACCACCAGCATGGCGTTGATCAGGCCGCGGTTGTACAGCACGGACCCGACATCCTCGCGCCGCGCGCCTTTACCCCTTTCGTGGAGATACTTGAGGACGTCCTTGTGCACCTCGTACACCGTGCCGGCGGGGTGCAGCGCCAGGGCGTTGTAGCCCTTGGACCCGTCGCCGGCCGGCAGCACGTCGGGCTCGGCGCCCGACCACCACACGCCGTACATCTTGTCGCGCGGATAGTTGACCGCGGCGGCTTCCTTGATCGAGGTCGAGTTCATCACGCCCCAGCCCCACAGGAACACGTAGTCCGGGCGGCCTTGGCGGATCTGCAGCCACACGGCCTTCTGCTCGACGCCGGGAGACGTGACCGGGATCGCCTCGAAGGTATAGCCGTACGTCTTGGCGTGGTCCTGCAGCACCGGGATCGGCTCCTTGCCGTAGGGCGAGTCGTGATAGACCAGCACGATCTTCTTGCCCTTGAGCGAGCCTTTCTTGGCGACGTGCTGGATCAATATGTCGGCCGCGCTCCAATAGGTGCCGAGCAGCGGGAAATTCCAGGTGAACACGCTGCCGTCGGCCGACTCCGATCGGCCATAGCCCATGGTCAGAAGCGGGATCTTGTCGATCGGCGCCTTCTCGGTCAGCGCGAAGGTGACGCCAGTCGACAGCGGCGTGATGACGGCCGCGCCGGTCGAGCCCTTGCCCTTCAGGCGCTCATAGCACTCCACGCCCTTGTCGGTGGCGTAGCCGAACTCGCATTCCTCGATCACGAACTTCACGCCGTTGACGCCGCCGTCGCGCTCGTTGACCAGCGCCAGGTAGTCGGCGATGCCGTTGGCGAACGGGATGCCGTTCGGCGCGTAGGCGCCGGTGCGATAGACCAGCGCCGGGTAAAACTGCTCGCCCTGCGCCAGCGCCGGATCGGCGCCTGCGACCGGCAGGGCCAACGCGGCCGCCGCCAGGGCGAAGATTGCCTTGAGCTTCATGAAAGTTCCTCCCTTGGTCAGGTTTAACGGCCGGCCTTGCCGCCGGCTCTTGGAGATAGGTTTAGCACAGCCCGCCATCGCGACAAATCCCTGAAACTGCGGGCTAAAGCCGCACGGCGATCAAGTTTGGGCGAGCCGGTCAATGCGGGAACGGCCAAAGCCGGAGTTTCTGCTTGCCCACGGCCCATAGGCGCGCCAGGCCGTGCGGCTCGGCGATCAGGAAAAACACGATCAGCGCGCCGAAGATCATGAACTCGAGATGCGAGATCATCGCGGTCGAGATCGGGATGCCGAGGATGGTGGGAAGCTGGTTCAAGAACACCGGCACCATGGTGATGAAGGCCGCACCCAGGAAGCAGCCGAGGATCGAGCCAAGGCCGCCGATGATCACCATGAACAGCAGGTTGAACGAGCGGTTGATGTCGAACGCCAAGGGCTCCCATGAGCCCAGATGCACGAACCCCCACAAGGCGCCGGAAATGCCGATCATGAACGAGGAGACGGCGAAGGCCGAGAGCTTCGCCTGCACCGGGCGGATGCCGATGATCTCGGCGGCGATGTCCATGTCGCGGATCGCCATCCAGCTGCGCCCGATGCGCCCGCGCACCAGGTTCTTCGCCGCTAGCGCGGCGATCGTGACCAGGAACAGGCACAGCAGGTACTTTTCGGCCGGGGTGCGGAAGACGTAGCCGAAGATAATGAGCCGCGGCGCCGCGACCGAGCCCGAGGGCGTGTAGTTGGTGAACCAGCCGACGCGGCTGAACATCCACTCGAGGAAGAACTGCGCCGCCAGTGTCGCCACCGCCAGATAGAACCCCTTGATGCGCAAGCTCGGGATGCCGAACACCCCGCCGACCAGCGCGGCGCAACCGCCGGCCAGAAGGAACACGACCAGCAGGTTCAACTCGGGCACGCGCAGCGCCAGGTTGTAGGCGGCATAGGCGCCCACGGCCATGAACCCGCCGGTGCCGAGCGACAACTGGCCGCAATAGCCGACCAGGATGTTGAGCCCGATCGCCGCCATGCTGAGAATCAGGAACGGGATCAGGATGGCGAGAAACAGGTATTCCGAGGCGAACAGCGGGATGCCGACATAGGCCGCGAGCAGGATCAATACCATCGCCACCCGGTCCTGCGGAATCGGGAACACCGCCTGGTCGGCGCGATAGGTGGTTTTGAACTGTCCGGCCTCGCGATAGATCACGGCGTCAGATCCTTTCGATGATGCGCTCGCCGAACAGACCCTGCGGGCGGAACAGCAGCACGACCAGCGCCAACATATAGGCGAACCAGTTCTCGATGCCGCCGCCGAGCGTGGGGCCCAGATACACCTCGGCCAGCTTCTCGCCCATGCCGATGATCAGCCCGCCGATGATGGCGCCGGGCACCGAGGTGAAGCCGCCGAGGATCAACACCGGCAGCGCCTTCAACGCCACCAGCGCGATCGAGAACTGCACGCCCAGCGCCGAACCCCAGACGATGCCGGCGACCAGGGCCACGAACCCCGCGACGGTCCACACGATGATCCAGATCTGGTTCAAGGGGATGCCGACGGATTGCGCGGCCTGGTGATCGTCGGCCACCGCGCGCAAGGCGCGGCCGATGCGCGTCTTCTGGAAGAACACCGCCAGCACCGCCACCAGCACGCCCGCGATCGCGGCGGCGAAGATGTCGAGCTTGTTGACCAGGATGCCGCCGTCGAACACCGATTCGAGAAGGAACATCGGGTCCTTGGGAATGCCGAGCGGCAGATTGTAGATGCCGCTGCCCCAGATCGTCTGGCCGAAACCGTCGATGAAAAAGGCGATGCCGATCGTGGCCATGAACAGGATTATGGGTTCCTGGTTGACCAGGGGCCGCAGCACCAGCCGTTCGATCGCCACGGCCAAAAGGCCCATGATCGCCGCGGCGGCGGGAATCGCCACCCAGCCCGGCCAGCCGCGCACGCCGAAGGACGCTGCCACTGCGACGCCGATAAGGGCGAACGCCGCGATCACGCCCCAGCCTACGCGCGGGCCCGGCGCTGAGGCGGGCCCAAGTCGCCGCCAAGCGGCTACGACCCCATAACCGACCGCCAGGCCCAGCACCGCGGCCGCGCCCAAGTAATGCGCCACGGTCAGCTCGTCGCTCATGAGGCGCGCCAGCGACAGGGCCGCGAACAGCACCATCGCGCCTTGCGCGAAATTGAACACGCCCGAGGCCTTGAAGATCAAAACGAAGCCGAGTGCCACCAGCGAATACAACACCCCGGCCAGAAGCCCGCCCAGCACTACTTCGATGAAAGGACCCATGGCCAGCGCCTCCTAGTGGCTCACGCCCAGATAGGCGTCGATCACGCGCTGGTCCTTGCGCACCTCGTCGGGCGTGCCGTCGGCGATCTTGCGGCCGTAATCCAGCACCAGCACGCGGTCGCTCAGGTCCATCACCACGCCCATGTCGTGCTCGATCAGCGCGATGGTGGTGCCGAATTCGTCGTTCACGTCGAGGACGAAGCGGCACATATCCTCCTTCTCCTCGACGTTCATGCCCGCCATCGGTTCGTCGAGCAGCAGCAAGGTCGGCTCCGCGGCCAGCGCCCGGCCCAGCTCGACCCGTTTTTGCAGGCCATAGGGCAATTGGCCGACCGGCATCTTGCGGATGGCCTGGATTTCCAGGAAATCGATGATGCGCTCGACATGCTCGCGATGGCGGATCTCTTCTTTCTCAGCCGGGCCCCACCAGGCGAGCTGCGCCAGGAAGTTGCTGCGCATCTTCAACAGCCGTCCGGTCATGATGTTGTCGAGCGTGGTCATGCCCCTGAACAGGGCGATGTTCTGGAAGGTGCGGGCGATGCCCTGGGCCGCCGTTTCGTGCGGCCGCATCTGCTTGCGCGTCTGGCCCATGAAGGTGATCGTGCCCTGCTGCGGATGATAGAAGCCGTTGATCACGTTCAGCATCGAGCTTTTGCCGGCGCCGTTCGGCCCGATGATGGCGCGGATTTCGTGCTGGCGGATGTCGAAGCTGACGCCACCCAAGGCCTGTACGCCGCCGAAGCTGAGCGAGATGTCATCGACATGCAGCAGGACGTCGCCGACCGGACGGGTGCGCTGCATGATCGGTTCCCGCCCGCGGTCGCGCTTTAAGCGGCCTTGCGGGG
>JAHFPH010000032.1 GCA_023266845.1 Rhodospirillaceae bacterium | reverse complement strand
CCCGACAGCACGAAGTCGGGCGTGCATTCCGGCGCGTTGTTCACGAAACCCAGGCCGATGGCGCGGCCCAAGGTGTGCCCGAACATGCCGGAACTTAAGTAGCCGACCTGCTTGCCGTCGCGCCAGATCGGCTCGTTGTGATAGAGCAGGGGCTTGTCGCTCTCCATCGTGAACTGGGCCAGGCGCTTTTTCGGCTGCCTGCCCCGGCGCTTGAGCAGCGCCTCGCGCCCGATGAAGCCCCCCCATTTTCTGTCCCTGGGCTTGTCCCAGGCGACGCAAAACCCCAGGCCCGATTCGATCGGATCGTCGTCCGGCCCGATATCGTGCCCCCAATGGCGGTACGCTTTTTCGATGCGCAGCGAATTCAGCGCGTGATAACCCGCGAGCTTCAGTCCGAATTTCGGCCCCGCCGCCATGATTTCGTCGAAAACGCCCTGGACGAATTCGGTCGGCACGTAGAGCTCCCATCCCAGCTCGCCGACATAGGTGATGCGCGTGGCGCGCACCCGGGCATAGGCCAGGTCAATCTCGCGCGACGCGCCGAACGGGAAGGCGGCGTTGCTTAGGTCGTCCGGCGTCAGGCTTTGCAGCAAGTCGCGCGCGCGCGGCCCCATCACGCCCAATGTGGCGATGCCCGAGGTAACGTCGGTCGCCACGGCTCGCGCACCGTCGGGAATATTGCGCTTCAGCCAATCCAGGTCGCGGCGCTGGCTGGTGCCGGACGTCACCACCATGAAGCTCCGCTCGTCGAGGCGCGTGACGGTCAAATCCGCCTCGATGCCGCCCTGTTCGTTCAGAAATTGCGTATAGACGACGCGGCCCGGCGGCACGTCAACGTCGTTGCAGCAAATGCGATTCAATACCGCTTCGGCGTCCCGGCCTTGAACCAAGAATTTGGCGAAGGAGGATTGGTCGAACAGCGCCACGGCTTCGCGCGCCGCGCGGTGTTCTTCGGCTGAATAGGGAAACCAGTTCTGCCTTCCATAGGAATAGTCGTACTCCGGTTTCACCCCTTTCGGCGCGTACCAGTTCGCGCGCTCCCAGCCCGCGACCTCGCCGAAGCACGCGCCGGCGGCGGCCAGCCGGTCGTGCAGGGAGGATTTGCGCACGCCCCTGGCGCTTTCCACCTGGCGGAACGGCCAGTGCATGGCGTAGAGCAGCCCCAGGCCTTCGACCGTACGGTCGCGCAAATATTTTTTGTTGACCTGGAAATCCATCGCGCGGCGAATATCCACGTCCCACAAATCCATCGGCGCGCGCTCGTCGACGATCCAATCCGCCAGCACGCGCCCCGCGCCGCCCGCGGACTGGATGCCGATGGAATTGAACCCGGCGCCGACGAAGAAATTCTTCACCTCGGGCGCCTCGCCGACGTGATAGCGGTCGTCCGGGGTGAAGCTTTCCGGCCCGTTGAAGAAGGTCTGCAACCCCGCCTTTTCCAGGATCGGTATCCGATGCATGGCCGATTCCAGATGCGGCTGGAAATGCTCCATGTCGTCGGGCAGGGTGCCGAAGGCGAAATCCTCGGGAATTCCGTCCATGCCCCAGGGCTTCGCCACCGGCTCGAAGCACCCGACCAGCAATTTGCCCGCGTCTTCCTTCATGTAGACGCAGCGCCCCGGCTCGCGTAAGACCGGCAGGTCGCGCGGCAGGCCGGGGATCGGCTCGGTCACGACGTAGAAATGCTCGGCCGCGTGCAGCGGCACGGCCACGCCTGCCATGCGCCCCACCTCGCGTGCCCACATGCCGGCGCAGTTCACCACGTATTCGCAGGCCACCTCGCCCTTGGACGTCGCAACCCCCGCGATCTTGCCGTTCTTGACCGCGATGCCCGTGACCTTGCAATTCTCGACGATCCTGGCGCCGCCCTGGCGTGCGCCGATCGACAAGGCGCGCGTCACGTCGATCGGGTTGATCTGCCCATCCTTGGGCAGGAACACCGCGCCCACCACGTCGTCGATGCGCAGCAGCGGGTTCTTTTCCTTGGCCTCGGCCGCCGTCAGCACATGCACCTCAAGGCCGCAATTGCCGGCCATCGACGCGCCGCGCGTCATCTCCTCGAAGCGCTCGGCGTCGCAGGCGATCGACAGCGATCCGTTCTGCCTGATGCCCGTGGCCTGGCCGGTTTCCTTCTCCAATCCGCGATAGAGCTCGGCGGTATAGACGGCCAGGCGCGTCAGGTTCTGCGTCGCGCGCAGCTGGCCGATCAGGCCGGCGGCGTGCCAGGTGGTGCCGCTGGTCAACTCCCGGCGCTCCAGCAGCAGCACGTCTTTCCAGCCGCGCTTCGCCAGGTGATAGGCCACGGAACAGCCCACGACCCCGCCGCCGATCACGACGACGCGGGCTTGTTTGGGGAAATCGTCGGTCATGCGGCTCGCCGGGCGTTCAAAAACGGGACACAACAAGTAGCGCCAAAACCCCCTTGCTGCTAGCGGCCGATATACGCCCGCGGCGTCTTGCCCAGCTCGCGGCGGAACATGGCGGTGAACGCGCTGGCGCTGCGGTACCCCAGACGCTGCGCTATGTCGCCCACCGCGCCGCCGCCCGCGATCAGCGACAAGGCCTCGACCAGCCGCGCCTGCCGACGCCATTCGCCGAAGCTCATGCCGGTTTCGCGCCGGAACAGCCGCGCCAGGGTGCGCGCGCTGGCGCCGACATGCTCGGCCCAATGTTCCAGCGTGGCGTCGCTTTGCGGATGGCGCAGCAGCGATCCGCACAGCCGCGCCAGGCGCTTGTCGCGCGGCATGGAAATGCTGAGCGGCAGATGCGGCGCGGCGCCGAGCTCGTTCAGGATCAACCGCATGATCAGCCCGCCGCGCCCCAAGCGGTCGTACAGCACCGGCTCGTCCATGGCGCTCAGGATCAGCGCGCGCAACAGCGCCGAGACCTCGATCACCGCGCAGTCCCGGGGCATGGCGCGGGCGGCGCTGGGCTCGATGTACAGCGTGCGCATGGCGACGGCGCCTTCCATGCGCAGGCCGTGCTCCATGCCGGCGGGCATCCACAGCGCGCGCTGCGGCGGCACCACGAAGGCGCCGCCCGTGGTCGTAACGCGCATCACGCCCGTGGCGGCATAGATCAGCTGCGCGCGGCGATGGCTGTGCGGCGCGATGGTGTCGCCATCGGCGAAGTCCTTGGGCATGGCCGCCACCGGCCGGGCAATGCTTTGATAATCCTTGGGGTTCGTGCTTTTTTGCATGCCGGGCCGTATGTCCGTTCCGCGATATAATTTGGCACAACAGTGTATGCTCGCCAAGCTATCCTGTCCATGACCGCAGTGCTTTTTAAAGAGGATTCCGATGCCGAGCTCGCAACGGGTCGTAAATTTCGTCAACGTCGCGCATTTCATCGACCACATGTTCCTGCTGATCTTCCCCACGGCCATCCTGGGCATGGGGCGGGAATTCGGCTGGAGCTATGGCGAGCTTCTGGCGCTGTCCGTGGGCACGTTCGTCATGTTCGGCGCGGGTTCGCTGCCCGCGGGGTGGCTCGGCGACCGCTGGAGCCGGCGCAACATGCTGGTGGTTTTTTTCACCGGCATCGGCGCGGCGACGGCGCTTACCGGTCTCAGCACCCAACCCTGGATGCTCGCGGCGGGCTTGACGCTGATCGGCGTCTTCTCGTCGATCTACCATCCGATCGGCGGCGCCATGCTGGCGGCCAACGCCGGCGGCCGGCTGGGGCGCGTGATGGGGCTGAACGGCGTGTTCGGCAATATCGGCATCGCCAGCGCGGCGCTGGTGACCGGCGCGATCACGCAATACCTGGGCTGGCGCTGGGCGTTCGTCATTCCCGGCGCGATCGCCGCGCTGATCGGCGTCGCGTTCTGGATCGCGGTGCCCGACGGCGCGGGCAAGGCGGCGGTGGGCAAAGCCGGGCGCAAGCTCGACATACCGCGCGCGCTTGTCGTGCGCGTGTTCGCGGTGCTGACCATCGTCATCCTGGTCGGCGGGCTGATCTTCCAGGGCGCCACCATCGCGCTGCCGAAACTGTTCGACGAGCGCATGGACAAGCTGGCCGATTCCGCCGCGATGGTGGGTGCGCTGGCCGCCGCGATCTACACCGTGGGCGCCATGGCGCAGCTCGTGGTCGGCCGCATGGTCGATCGCTACAGCCTCAAGACCTCGTTCCTGGTCGTCTCGGCTTTCGCCGCGCCGGGCCTGCTGATCGCGGCCTACGCCACGGATTGTCTGATGCTGGTTGCGGCGGGCTCGGTGATGATCGCGATCTTCGGCCAGGTCACGATCAACGACACGATGGTCGCGCGCTACACGACCGACGAATGGCGCTCGCGCGTGTTCGCGGTGCGGTATTTCGTGGGCTTCGGCGTGGCGGCGGCGGCGGTGCCGCTGATCTCGGTCCTGCACCAGCGCGGCGGCGGCTTCGCCACCGTGTTCACGGTGCTGGGGACGCTCGGCATATTGGTGTTCGTGGCGGCGGTGCTGTTCCCGCGCGAGCAGAGCCATCTGAAGACAGCACCCGCCGCGGCGGAATAGCCGCGTTTAACCGCGCGTCGCGCGCTTGGTGAGAATCCGGTCGAACTCGGCCAGGCGCTTCAGCGCGCGGCCATAGACCGAATTGGCGGGGTAGTTTCCCTTCTTGTCCGGCTCACCGGGGTTCATGCCGGTGAACAGCGCCACGGCTTCGTCGACCGCGGCGACGCTCCAGACATGGAACTTCCCCTCGCGCACGGCCTCGGCCACCTCGTCGCGCAGCGCCAGGTTGCGCTCGTTCGATTGCGGCACGATCACGCCCTGCTTGCCGGTCAGCCCGCGCTCGCGGCAGGCGCGGAAGAAACCCTCGATCTTGAAATTCGCCCCGCCGATCGCCTGGGCATTGCCCAGCTGGTCCATCGATCCGGTGATGGCGATGTCCTGGCGCAGCGGCGCGCCCGACAGCGCCGAAACCACGGCGCACAGCTCGGCCATCGAGGCGCTGTCGCCTTCCACCCCGCCGTAATTCTGCTCGAAGGTGATCGAGCTGGAGAACGATAGGGGGAATTTTTGGGCAAACCGTCCGTTCAGGAACCCTTCCAGGATCAGCACGCCCTTTTGCTGCAGCGGGCCGCCCATCTCGGTCATGCGCTCGATGTTGATGATGCCGAGCCTGCCGGCATAGATGCGCGCGCTGACGCGCGACGGCAGGCCGAAGCTGTGATCGCCCGTGTCCAGCACGGTCAGCGCGTTCACCTGGCCCAGCGCGGTTCCCGACGTGGCGATGTTGATGACCTTCTTGCGGATGATTTCCTGGCTGCGATCCTCGACGCGGTCGTTGCGCCGACGGCGCTCGGCCATGGCCTGGCGCACCTGATCGACGCCGATTCGCCGCGCCGCGTTCGACGGCAGCAGGTTGCCGGCCTCGACCAACACGTCTTCCAGTATTTCGAACTTCGACGTCAGCTTGTCGCGCGCGTCGGCCCAGCGCGAGGCCTGGCCCAGCAGATACGCCGCGGCCGTGTCGTCCAGCACAGCACCGCCGGCCCTGGCGTTCGCGGCCTCGCGCAGCAATTGCGCGTAGACCGCCAGGTTCTCCGGTGTGGCGTCCATGTCCGGGTCGATATCGGCCTTGATCTTGAAATAGTCTAGGAAGTTCGGATCGGCCGACGAAAACATGTAGTACCACCGCGGCGCGCCGACCAGGACCACCTTCACCTTCAGCGGAATGGGCTTGGGCACCAGCGATTCCACCATCACCGGCATGTTGGCGCGGTACGGCTCTTCGATGCGCACTTCGCCGTCGCGGATCGCGCCCTTCAGCGCCTCCCATACTCCCGGCTCGCGCGCCACGGCCTCGGCGCGCAGCACCAGCACGCCGCCGTTGGCGCGGTGCAGCGCGCCGGCGCGGATCAGCCGGAAGTCCGTCTCCAGCGCGCCGTTGACGGAATGGTATTCGATCGCGCCGAACAGCCGCGCCATGCTGGGGTTCGGCTCCAGCACCACGGGCATGTGCGGCGTGTCGGCGTTGTCCACGATCAGGTTGACCGCA
Organism: Rhodospirillaceae bacterium; assembly: GCA_023266845.1. Classification (GTDB taxonomy): domain Bacteria; phylum Pseudomonadota; class Alphaproteobacteria; order JAEULC01; family JAEULC01; genus JAEULC01. The sequence continues at coordinate 24,572 of JAHFPH010000032.1, read as the reverse complement.
TAGCGATCGGCCGCAAGGTCGCGGCTACCCTGCGGCGCGCCCTGCGGCGGCGCCACGAACTGGTCCAAATTGTCCAGGATGTCCTCGCGCAGCTGGACCAGCCAGCGGCCAAGGCCGCGATGCGCGCCGAACTCGGCTTCCATCTGCGTCAACGGGCCGTCGATGATGCCGAAGGCTATGTCCTTGCGGATATCGCGCACCACCGTTCCGGCCTGTTCCTCGGCGCGCTGCGCGTCGGCGGCGATGGCGCGGATCTTCTCGCCGATCTCCGCCACCTGCTGCTTCAGGCGCTCCTGCTCCTCGGGCGAAAGACTGTCCCAGGGACGCGGGTTGCCCTCCGCGTCCACGGCGACGATGCCCACGCCCTGCTCGGAGCGCTGTATGCGCAAGCCCTGTTCGCGCGCGGATTTGTCCAGCTCGGCCGAGGCGCGCTCGAATTTCTCGCGCAACTGAACGCCCGCGCCCTGCAGCTTGGCAGTGTATTCCGGCGCTTCGAACGCCTTGGCCAGCGCCTGTCGCAGCTGCGGGATCAGCGCCTCGATGCGGTCGCGGAACTGTTGTCCCACGCCGCGCGCCATGCCGTAGGGCTTGGGCTTGTGCGGCCGCGTGAAGTTGTACAGATAGGCCCAATCCTCGGCCGCCGGGCGCTTCTCGGCCACGCCGCGCAGGTAGTCCATGGTGGCGGTCATGCGGCCGCTGCGGTTGTCGCCCAAAACGAAGATGTTGAAACCCGGATCGGCGATCGACAGGCCGAATTTCAGCGCCTTGCCCGCGCGGATATGCGAGGAAAGATCGAACGGAAACACCTTGGCGGCGGTGGTAGGCGGCGCGGCAAAGCGCGGCAGACCCACGTCGTCGCCGGCGATCTTCTTGGCGGACATTCTGCGATTCCCCCCGCTTTCTGGGCGCCGATCTTCGGCGGCGGCAGGCGATGGGTCAAGCCCCGGGCCGCAGCGGCGATGGCCTGGCCTCAGCATTTGGTGCTAGATCACAACCCGCATGCGCGAACCGCCTTCCATTTGCGTCTATGTCGGGCTCGATCTGGTCGGCGACGGGCTGATGAAGCTGCCCTTCCTGCGCGCGCTCAGCCGCGCCTGGCCCGCTTCCCGGGTCACTTGGCTGGCGGGCAAGGGGCCTAGCGCCTTCGCGCACGAGCTTAAGCCGCTGGTTTCGGGGCTGATCGACGAGGTGATCGAGGACGCTCGCATCGGCTCGCGCTGGGCCGAGCTTTTCTCGCGCCCCCTGCCGCAGCGCCGCTTCGACCTCGTGATCGACACGCAGCGACGCGTGCCGACCACGCTGATAATCAGGCGCATCGCGCATGGCGCGTTCGTGTCGGGCGCGGCCGGGTTTCTGCTGTCCGATCTGAAACCGCGCGCGCCTTACAAGAAAGCCGGCTCGATGGTGCGACAGATGCTGGACCTGATCGAAGCAGCCTCGGGCAAGCCGGCCGATCCCAGCGCCGAGCTCAAGCTCGATCCGGCGGTGGAGCGGGCGGCGGCCGCGTTGCTGCCGCCGGGGCCCGCCTATGTCGGCCTCGCGCCCGGCGCGGGCGGCAAGCACAAATGCTGGCCGCTGGAAAACTACATCGCGCTGGCGACGGGCCTGGCCGCGGCGAATGTCGCGCCGGTGTTCGTTTTGGGTCCGGCGGAAACCGGCTGGATCGAGCATTGCCGCGCGGTCCCGGGGGCGATATTGCCGTTGCAGGACGCGGCGTCGCGCGGGATCGACGTCACCCCCATCCTCACCATCGCGCTCGCGCGGCGCTTCAAGGCCGCGGTGGCGAACGACAGCGGCGCCGGCCACATGCTGGCCGCGGGCGACGCGCCGCTGGTATCGCTGTTCGGGCCTACGCCGCCTGAAAAATTCGCGCCGCTATGCCCGCGCCTCGCGGTGCTGCGCGCGCAGGATTTCGGCGGCGAAGCGATGGACCGGATTCCGGTCGCGGCGGTCAGGCGGGCGCTCGACGAACTCTGCGCGTGACGGTCAGGATTTTTTCTCCAACGGAAACCGCCGCATCAGCACGACCAGCAGCATAAGGCCGGGCAGGGCGGCGGCGGTGCTGAGCAGGAAGAAATCGACCCAGCCCAGCGCGTCGGCCAAAACGCCGCCCGACGCCGACAGCACGCGCTGCGGCACGGCGGCCAGCGCGCTCAGCAGCGCGTATTGCGTGGCGGTGAAGCGCGCGTTGCACAACAGCGACAGATAGGCCACGAACGCAGCCGATCCCATGCCGCCGGTGAAGTTCTCGATGCCGATGGTCGCGGTCAGCATCGCCAGATCGTGCCCGGCCACGGCCTGGGCGACGTACATCAGGTTCGACAGCATCTGCAGCACGCCGCCGATCAACAGGCCGCGGTAGACGCCCAGGCGATAGACCAGCGCCCCGCCCGCCGCCACGCCGGCGAGCGTCGCGGCCACGCCGAATATCTTGCTGATATTGGCGATCTCGATCTTGCTGAAGCCCATCTGTATATAGAACGGGCTCGACATCACTCCGGCCAGCGCGTCGCCGAATTTGTAAAGAACGACGACGATCAGGATCAAAAGCCAGCCCTGGCGTCGCACGATATCGCCGAACGGGGCGATCACCGCGCTCGCGAACCAGTTGCGCGCGCGTTCCAATGCGGTCGCACCGGGCAGGGGCGCCAGCGCCTGGTGCGGCGGTCGCGGCTCGTCCATCCACAGCACCGCCGCCATGCCGACCAGCATCAGCGCGGCCATCAGCGTATAGGCGAAGGCCCAGCCGCCGAACGCGGCGGCGTACAGCGCACCCGCGCCGCTGGCCAGCATCCCGCCGCGATAGCCCCATTGCGTGGCGGCCGCGCCCAGTCCCTGCTGCTCGGGCTTCAGAATCTCGATGCGGATCGCATCGATCACGATGTCCTGGGTGGCCGACAGGAACGCGACCACGACCGCGGCCAGCACGGTCAGCCACAGCACGGATCGCGGATCGGTTTGTCCGACCGCGACTATCGCCAGCGCCAGCAAGGCCTGGATCGGCAACGCCCAGCCGCGCCGCCGCCCGAAGCGGCGCGTGAGAAAGGGCAGGGGCATGCGGTCGATCACCGGCGCCCACAGGAATTTCAGCGTGTAGGAAAGCCCGATCAGCGCGGCGAAGCCGATTGCCGCCAGCGAGACCTTGGATTCGGCGAACCAGATACCAAGAGTAGCCCCCGAGAGCGCCAGCGGCAGGCCGCTGGAAAACCCCTGCATCAGCACGATCAGCATGTTGCGTTCGCGCAGCACCGCGCGAATCCCGCTCGAGCGCGGTTGCGTGGGCGCCGGCGATCCTGTGGGCGCGTTCAGCCCTGCGTCTCCCGCACCAGCGCCCTCAGGTCGGCCTCGGGCCGCGCGCCGACATGCGAAATAACCTCGGCCGCGGCCAGGCTGGCGATGCGCCCGCACCGTTCAAGGCCGTAGCCGCGCGCCAGGCCGTAGAGGAACCCGGCGGCGTACAGATCGCCGGCGCCGGTGGTGTCCACCACCTTGGTCACCGGCGCCGCGTCGACCGCATGCACCTCGTCGCCGCTGACGATCACCGAGCCTTTTTCGCTTCGCGTCAGCACGGCGATCTCGCAATGCCCACGTACCTGCTGCAACGCCGCGTCGAAGCTCTTGGTTCGGTACAGCGACGTTATCTCGGCCTCGTTGGCGAACAGGATGTCGATATGCTCCTTCACCAGGGCCAGGAACGAGTCGCGGTGCCGGTCGACGCAGAACGGATCGCTGAGTGTCAGCGAGGTCTTGCGCTTGGCCGCGTGCGCCGCGCGCGCGGCGGCCAGGAACGCCTGTTTCGCCAGCGGCCGATCCCACAGATAGCCTTCCAGATAGGTGACGCGTCCCGCGGCCACCAGTTTTTGATCCACGTCGTCCGGCCCCAGGTTCACGCACGCGCCCAGGAACGTGTTCATGGTGCGGTGCGCATCGGGCGTGATGACGATCAGCGAGCGCGCGGTGGGCGGCCCGTCCTTGGCCGGGGCGGTGTCGAACCGCACGCCGGCCGCGCGGATGTCGTGCCGGAACACGTCGCCCAACTGGTCGTCGCACACCTTGCCGATATAGGCGGCGCTGCCGCCCAGCGCCGCGACGCCGGCCATGGTGTTGGCGCAGGACCCGCCCGAGATCTCGCGCGCCGGCCCCATGCGCGCGTAAAGCTCTTCCGCGCGCCGGGCGTCGATCAGCGTCATCGTGTTTTTGTTCAGCCCGTTGGCGGCGATGAACGCGTCGTCGGTATTGGCGAAGACGTCGACGATGGCGTTGCCGATTCCCACGACGTCGATGGAAGCCTCGGACATGAATCTCCTTGCGACCGGCCGGCCGGCGGCGATGGCGGCGCAGTATAGCGGCGGCGATTCCCGCGGCAAGCAACGCGCTGGATCGTCGCCTTTGTTTCGCCTAGGGTCCGGCGATGATCGGCGCCTTCGTCAAGGCCATCGCGCAGTTGCCCGAACCGGCGCTGAGAAGCGTGGTGCTGCGCTCCATGGCTTGCGCGGCCGGGGTGTTCGCTCTGTTGTGCGGGATTCTCTGGGCGGTCGTGCTGCGGCTCGATCTCGTCTCGGGCATGCCGATGCTCAATTCGCTGATCGACTGGGCGGGCGCGCTCGCGATCCTGGTGCTCGCCGTGATCCTTTACCCCGCGGCGGTATCGGCGCTGATCGGCCTGTTCCTGGAAGACGTGGCCAGGGCGGTCGAACGCAAGCATTATCCACATGCCCCGTCGCCGCGCGCGCTGGGCATCGCCGAAGCCGCCTGGAGCGCGCTACGCTTCGCTCTGGTGGCCGTGCTGGTGAATATCCTGGCCTTGCCGCTCTACCTGGCGCTCAGCTTCGTGCCGCCCTTGAATGCCTTTGTCTTCTACGGGGTGAACGGGTATCTTGTCGGCCGGGAGTACTTCGAACTGGCGGCATCCCGCCGATTGCCGCCGCAGGGGGTTGGGGAACTAAGGCGCGCCAACAAGGCACGCGTGTTCCTCGCGGGGAGCCTGGCGGCGTTGCTTTTGACGGTCCCCCTGGTGAACCTGGTTGCGCCGATCATCGGCGTCGCGGCCATGGTCCACATCCTCGAGAAATTGCGGCACGGCCGCGCCGGCTCTGCTCCCTGAACGCGAAACCGCCGGGCGATGCGGGATGATAATTCCGCGGGCCCGTTGAAAAGGGAGCAGCATCATGTTTCGGCGCAAGAAGACGAACGACGACGGCATTTCCGCGATGGGCGATGAAGAGATCGAGGCCTCGGCCTCCGATCTGCCGCCGTTGAAGCCGTTCATGCGCGCGGGCGAAGATCAGGCGCCGGCGCCCGTGCGCCAGGGACCGCGAGTCGAACTGACCCGCCGGCTGGCCGACATGCCCAGCACGACGGCGCGCAATCCCGCGCCCGCGATCCCCACCTACGCGCCGCAGCCCGCCCATGCCGCGCCTTCCAGCCCCGCCCTGGCGGCGCCGGAAAGCGAAGGCAAGAAGCTGATCGTCGGCCGCGACATACGCCTCAACGGCGAAATCGTCAGCTGCGAGCATCTGGTGGTCGAAGGCAGCGTCGAAGCCACGCTGACCGACGGCAAGTTGATCGACATCGCCGAGACCGGCAATTTCCGCGGCAACGCGGAATGCGAAACGGCCGTGATTCGCGGCCGGTTCGACGGCGAATTGACCTGCCGCGACCGGCTGGTGATCCGCGGCACCGGCAAGGTGCTGGGCAAGATTCGCTACCGGCAGCTCGAGGTCGAGCGCGGCGGCGAGGTCAGCGGCGACGTGCAGATGATCCAATCCCAAGGCGGTTCGGTCACGTCGATCTTCGGCGCCGACGGCGACGGCAAGCCGGCCGCCGCCGCTTCGTCCGACTGACCCCGCCGCGATGCGGCTTCGCCCGAACGCGGCGCTTTCCGCCGCGGCCCTGATCGGCGCGTTCGCGCTTGCGGGTTGCGTCGGCTCGGGCTCGACCAAGACCAGCGTAGGCGAAACCACCCCGCCCAAAACCGGCCCGGTCACGTCGGGCCTTGCCGGCGTCACGCCCAGCACGGCCGAGATCTATGGCAGCGCGGCGTCCGCCGCCGCGGCCCAGGCGCGGCCGCAAACCTCCGCCGTGCCGCCGCCCGGCGCCCCGGCGGCAGTGGACGATCCCAAGAAACTGGTCGGGCTGGATCGCACGCAACTCGAAGCGCTGCTTGGGCTCCCGGCGATGCAGCGGCGCGAGGGCGCGGCCGAGCTGTGGCAGTACCGCGCCGCCAATTGCGTGCTGGACCTGTTCCTCTATGCCGCGCCCGACGGTCGGGTGCGCGCGACCCATGCCGACCTGCGCGCAAGGCGCGACAACCGTGCGCCGCCACAGGGCTGCTTCGCCGAGATCGCGGGCGGCTCGGCCGGCCGCGCGCAGACCGCGCGGAACTAAGCCCCGGCCCGCGCCAGCCAGACGATCGTCAATTCCGTCCTTGTGCGGAAACCGATCGATTCATAAAGCGTCAGCGCCGCCGTATTGTCGGGAAATACATGCAACAAGGGAACGCTCCCTTGCGCACGGATCCCCGCCGCCAACGCCGATGTAAGCGCGCGGCCGTATCCCCGTCCGCGCTGCGATGGGTCGACCGCGACCGCGCTGATCTCCACATAACCCGGCAAACGAAAGCGCTCTCCGGCCATGGCGATCAATTGCCCGCCGCGCCGGATTCCAATGAAGGCGCCAAGTGCGTGGGTTTTCGGCCCGAACGGGCCGGGTTTCGTTCGCTCGGCCAAGGCCAGCATCTCCGGCGCGTCGTCCGCGCCTAACGCGCAAAGCCGGGGCACCTCCAGCGCCAGTGGAACATCCGCGGGTAGCACCATCTGCAGAATCGGTTTCTCGAAAGTCTTGCGCCAGCCCGAAGGCGCCGGTTCGGCGGCCGGACGGAAAAACCGCGCTTCCGGCGCGCCGTCCAGTATGCGCGCGGCATCGTCGTATGCGTCTTTGGTCGCGCCATCGATGGCGAAGAACGGCGCCGCTTCCGGCATGAAACGCGCGGCATGCGTGGCGGCGATCGCCCAGAAAGCCTGCGGCCCGCGCAACGCATGCCAGACCGGGTTGTCCAGTGCTGTGCTCATCGCCGCCGAAATAAACGTTGTGCGAACGCCGGACTCGCCGGAATCGGACGCCATCGTAAAATGAGCGCGCTTGGGATCGGGGGTGTTGGCTATAATCCCCATCGTTAGGAACGGCGCACGATGCTCGATTTCAAGACCTGCGACCGCGCGCGTCTGGCGCGCGATCCGCGTTACGACGGGCGGTTCTTCACCGGGGTGAAGACCACGGGCATCTATTGCCGCCCGGTCTGCCCGGTCAAGCCAGCATTGACCAAGAACGTGGTTTATTTCCCGACCGCCGCGGCGGCGGAACAGGCGGGGTTCCGTTCGTGCCTGCGTTGCCGACCCGAAACCGCGCCGTTCTCACCGGCCTGGCGCGGCTCCGGAGCCACGGTCAGCCGCGCGATGCGGATGATCGACCGGAAGTTTCTCGACAAATCCTCGGTCGGCGATCTTGCCGCGCGGCTTGGCGTCGGGCCGCGGCATCTCGGGCGGCTGTTCCAGAAACACGCCGGCGCATCGCCGGCCGCGGTCGCGCGGACATACCGGCTTCAGCGCGCCAAGCGCCTGTTGAACGACGGCCGAATACCGATCACGGAGCTCGCCTTCGCGGCCGGTTTCTCCAGCGTCCGCCGCTTCAACGCCGTGTTTCGTGAAACCTACGGTCAATGCCCGTCGGTGATGCGCCGATTGTCCGCGGCGCGGGGGCGGCCTTCGGCCCGACCGGCTAGGGTAGAGCCGGGCGAAGCGTGTAGCGCCGTGTCCTGACGGCTAAACCGTCGTCTTTCCCTTGAACCGGCACAGCGAATTCACGACGCAGGCCGGGCAGTCGGGCTTGCGCGCCTTGCACACGTAACGTCCGTGCAGGATCAGCCAATGATGCGCGTGGCGCTTGTATTGCTCGGGCACGCGCTTCAACAGCTTCAGCTCGACATCCAACGGCGTCTTGCCGGGCGCCAGGCCGGTGCGGTTGCCGACGCGAAAGATATGCGTGTCGACCGCGATGGTGGATTGGCCGAAGGCGATGTTCAGCACCACGTTCGCCGTCTTGCGACCCACGCCCGGCAGGGTTTCCAGCAACTCGCGCTCCGGCGGCACCTGGCCGTTGAATTTCTCGATCAAGATGCGGCTAAGGGCGATGACGTTCTTGGCCTTGGTGTTGTAAAGGCCGATGGTCTTGATGTAGCCGCGCAGTTTCGCGTCGCCCAGCTTCAGCATCTTTTCGGGCGTGTCGGCGACCTTGAACAATTCCACCGTTGCCCGGTTGACCGACACGTCGGTCGCTTGGGCCGACAGCACCACCGCGACCAGCAGCGTGTAGGGATTGATGTAGTCGAGCTCGCCTTTCGGCGCCGGCGTTTTCTCCGCCAGGCGCCGGAAGAATTCGTCGATTTCCGGCGGCTTCACGCGGGCTTGCTCCGGCGCGCCATGGCCGTCACTTCGATGCGGCTGCCGCCGTAAAGCCGGCGCACCTCCACGCACGTACGCGCCGGAAACCGCCCGGGCGCGAAATACCGCGCGTAGATCCGGTCCACGACCTTGAGGTCCTTGAGCGCGATCAGGTGGATATCGACGCGGATCACCTCGGCCATACTCGATCCGCGCGCGCGCAGCACCGCGGAAAGCTGGTCCATCACGACCCTTGCCTCGCCGGCGATCTTGCCCTTTGCCTTGCGGCCCTCGGCGCTGTCGGCGGCGGTCAAGCCCGACACGCAGATCAGATCGTCGGTTGCGGCCACGTGCGAACAGGGCGAGGCAGGGGAATCGAGAAACGAGATGTTGTGGTAGGCGATCATTCGAATACCCAAGATATATTCCGAAGCGGGATAATGAAGCATAGTGAACATGATCCTAACCGCAACAATTCCATTTCACGATTGCACGGGGACAATAGAGCAACGGTACCGGAATGTTGGGCGAACGAAACACAAGATGCAGTTGCGTCGCCGATTCGTTTTCGCAAAAGCCAGGGGGGTTCCGCGCCTTCAAGTCTGCCCGGCTTTGACCCTTGGGTTCGGCTATCGCATAGTGCCGGCATGAGCGAAACCACCGCGCCGCCCGAGCCAGAACCGATTCTGTTCGACGCGCTGCTGCGCCCGCATCGCAGCCTGACGCAGGCGGGGTTCCGTGTGCTGATGGCGACCCTCACGCTCAGCTTTCTCGCCATCGGCCTGGTGTTCTATCTCGCCGGCGCCTGGCCGGTGGTCGGATTCTGCGGTCTGGAACTGGCGCTGGTCTACCTGTTCTTCCGGATCAATTTCCGCGACCAGCGGCGCTACGAAACCATCCGCCTCACGCCGCGCGAGCTCGAGCTGTGCCGCGTAGCACCCGGCGGCAACGCCGAGCGCGTGGCTTTCCAGCCCTATTGGCTGCGCATCCGGCTCGAGGACGCGCCGGGGCGCTCGAAGCGGCTGGTACTGTCCTCGCATGGCCGCGACGAGGCGGTAGGATCGTTCCTCAGTCCCGAGGAGCGCGAAAACCTGGCCCGCGCGCTCGCCGACGCGCTAGCGCGCCAGCGCCAAATCCCCGGCGCCGTCGGATGAGCGAGTTGCGGCTCTAAGCACCGGCCGGACACGAAGCGTTTCATGCGCCGCCCCGGCCCCGCCGACGTCGCGCAGCTGTGCTGCCTGGGCGCGATCTGGGGCGGCACGTTTCCGGCGGTGAAGATCGCGGTGACGTACCTGCCGACCGCCACCATGGTGGCGATGCGCATCGTCGTGGGCGCGCTGGCGATGGCGGCGATCGCGGCGCTGCTGGGCCGGCGCCCGGCCGCGGACCGGCGCACCTGGGCGATGTACGCGGTGATCGCGTTCGTCGGCAACGTGCTGCCGTTCCTGTTGATCGCGCACGGCCAACGGCAGATCGACGCTGGCCTCGGCGCGATTCTGATGGCCACCATGCCGCTGGTGACCATCGTCCTGGCGCATGCCTTCACCGGCGATGAGAAACTGTCGCTGCGCGGCGTGGCGGGCGTGCTGGTCGGCCTATGCGGTATTCTCGTTCTGGTCGGCATCGACGCGCTGAAAGGCCTGGGCGCCGACGTCCTGGCCCAGCTTTCCGTAACCGCGGGGGCCATGTGTTACGCCTTGCACACCGTGCTGGTGCGCCGGTTGACCGTGTCGTCGCCGGCCACGCATTCGGCTTGCGTGCTGGCGGTTTCGGCCGCCATGGCGGTGCCGCTGGCGCTCGCGACCGACGGTCCCCCGCCGACGATCCCGATGGACGCCGTGCTGGCGATTCTTTTCCTGGGCATCCTGGCGAACGGCGCGGCCTATATGCTCTATTTCCACATCATCGGCACGGTGGGCGCGGCCTTCACCGCCATGACGAACTATATCGTGCCGGTGGCGGGCGTGATCTGGGCGGCGCTGATTCTGGGCGAGCGGCCGTCCTTGCGCGCGCTATTGGCGCTGGGCTTGATTCTGTCGGGCATCGCGGTGGCGCATCTGCGCCTGGGCGCGCGAAAAGCCTAGAAACCCAACACGTCTTTCATGGTGTAAAGCCCGGGCGGCTTGCCGCGCGCCCATAGGGCCGCGCGCACCGCGCCCCTAGCGTAGATCTCGCGCCCCGCCGCGCGGTGGGTCAGCTCCAGGCGTTCGTTCTCCGTCGCAAAGATCACGCTGTGATCGCCCACAACGTTGCCGCCGCGCAAGGACGCGAAGCCGATATTGCCTGACTTCCGCGCGCCGGTGATGCCGTCGCGCCCGCGCTCGGACACCTTGGCAAGCTCCACCTCGCGCCCCCTGGCCGCGGCCGCGCCCAGGGCAAGCGCGGTGCCCGACGGCGCGTCGACTTTTTTGTTGTGGTGCATCTCCAGGATTTCGATGTCCCAATCCGGCCCCAGGATTCCCGCGACCTGCTCGGTCAGCGTGGTTAGCAAAAACACGCCGACGCTGAAATTGGGCGCGAACACGATCACGGTATCGCGCGCGGCGGCTTCGATCCTCTTGGTTTGATCGGCGTCCAAACCCGTGGTGCCGATCACGTGGATCGTCTTGCCCTTGGCGGCGAGCGCCGCGTGCTCCGGCGTCGCGGCGGGCGCGGTGAAGTCCAGCACCGCATCCGAGTTTGCGAACAGGACATCCGGGTCGCCGCCGATCTTCTTCTGCACCGCACCGATGCCCGCGACCTCGCCGATGTCGCGGCCGATGGCTGGGCTGCCCTTGCGCTCGGTGCCGCCGGCGATAGCGCAGCCCTCGATCGCGGCGATGGCGCGCACCAGCGCTTGGCCCATGCGCCCCGCCGCGCCCAGCACGCCGATTTTCATATCAGCCATTTCAACCCCCTTGGTACACTCTAGTCCGTCATGGCCGGGCCGCGCCAACGAGCGCGTGTCCCGGCCAACCACGTCGTCCATGCGATGCGATTTACCGCTGCCAAGACGTGGCTGGCCGCAACAAGTGCGGCCATGACGGATGAGAGTGTACGACAAAGATAGTCGGCGCGCAGACGTAGGACGGCGCTATTTCTCCGTCAGATCGTCCCAGAACTCGCGCACCTTGGCGAAGAAGCCCTCGGATTCGGGGCTGATGGGCTTGCCCTTGGTGCCGGCCGCTTCGAACTCGTGCAGCAATTCCTGCTGACGTTTCGACAGGTTGACCGGCGTTTCGATCGACGCCTCGATCATCATGTCGCCGCGCTGACTCGACCGCAGCACGCTCATCCCCTTGCCGCGCAGCCGGAACTGGGCGCCGGACTGCGTGCCGGCGGGAATCGCCACGCGCGCCCGGCCGCCGTCGACCGTCGGCACCTCGATCTGCCCGCCCAGCGCGGCGGTGATCATGGGAATCGGCACCTTGCAATGGATATGCGCGCCGTCGCGCTGGAACAGCCGGTGCGGCTGGACGCTGAGGAAGATGTAAAGATCGCCTTGCGGCGCGCCGCGCAGGCCCGCCTCGCCCTCGCCGGCCAGGCGGATGCGCGTGCCTTCCTCCACGCCCGGCGGGATGTTGACCTGCAGCGTCTTTTCCTTGCGCATGCGCCCGGTGCCCTCGCAACCGCGGCACGGGTTCTGGATCACGCGGCCGGCGCCGTGGCAAGTGGGGCAGGTGCGCTCGATGGTGAAGAATCCCTGCTGCGCGCGGATCTTTCCGTGGCCGCGGCAGGACGGGCAGGGCACGGGCTGCGCGCCCTTTTCGCCGCCGCTGCCGTTGCAGGCATCGCAGGTGACGGAGGTCGGCACGCGGATCGTCGCCTGCTTGCCCGAAAAGGCGTCTTCCAGCGAAATCGCCATGTTGTAGCGAAGGTCCGCGCCGCGCAGATTGGCGCCGCCGCCGCGCCGCCCGCCGCCCATGAACTCGCCGAACATCTCGTCGAAAATATCGGCGAAACCCTGCGCGAACCCGAAATCGCCGGGGCCGCCGCGAGTTGCGCCCGCGCCGCTCTCGAACGCGGCGTGGCCGAAGCGGTCATAGGCCGCGCGCCGCTGATCGTCCTTCAGCACGTCGTAGGCTTCGTTGATTTCCTTGAACTTATGCCCGGCCGTCTTGTCGCCCGGATTGCGGTCCGGGTGATGCTGCATGGCGAGCTTGCGATAGGCTTTCTTCAGGTCGTCGGCGCTGGCGCCGTGCGCCACGCCAAGGACGTCGTAATAGTCCTGCTTCGCCATGTGCCGACCTAAGGATCCCCCGACCTAAGGACGCAGCAGATCGACCGGCGCAGGCGTCGCGCCCGCGCCGATCCGATTTGCCTTACGACTTGTTGCGCTTGCGCTCGTCGACTTCCTCGTAGTCGGCGTCCACGACCTTGTCGTCCTTGGCCGCGCCGGAACCGGCCTGCGGGCCGGCTTGACCGCCGCCGGCGGCGCCGTCGCCGGGACCCGCCCCCGGGCCCGCGCCAGGGCCCGTGCCTGGGCCGCCCGCGCTGGCCGCCTGGGCCTTGTACATGGCCTCGCCCAGCTTCATCGAGGCTTGCACCAGCGCGTCGGTCTTGGCCTTGATGACTGCCGCGTCGTTGCCGTTTAGCGCGGTCTTAAGCTCCGCCAATGCGGCCTCGACCGTCTTCTTCTCGTCGGCCGGGGCCTTGTCGCCGAACTCCTTCAACTGGCGCTCGGTGGTGTGAACCAGGCTCTCGGCTTGGTTCTTGGCCTCGACTGCCTCGCGGCGCTTCTTGTCCTCGGCCGCGTTCTTCTCGGCGTCCTTGACCATTTTCTCGATATCGGCTTCGCTCAAGCCGCCCGAGGCCTGGATGCGGATCTGCTGCTCCTTGCCCGTGGCCTTGTCCTTGGCCGACACGTTGACGATGCCGTTGGCGTCGATGTCGAACGTGACCTCGATCTGCGGCACGCCGCGCGGCGCCGAAGGGATGCCCACCAGGTCGAACTGTCCCAACAGCTTGTTGTCGGCCGCCATTTCGCGCTCGCCCTGGAACACGCGGATGGTCACGGCCTGCTGGTTGTCCTCGGCGGTCGAGAACACGTTGCTCTTCTTGGTAGGTATGGTCGTGTTCCGATCGATGAGCCGCGTGAACACGCCGCCCAGCGTCTCGATGCCGAGCGACAGCGGGGTCACGTCCAGCAGCAGAACGTCCTTCACGTCGCCCTTCAGCACGCCGCCCTGGATAGCGGCGCCCACGGCCACCACCTCGTCGGGGTTGACGCCCTGGTGCGGGTCGCGGCCGAAGAACTGCTTCACCGTCTCGACCACCTTGGGCATGCGGGTCATGCCGCCGACCAGCACCACCTCGTCGATCTCGCCGGCGGTGACGCCCGCGTCTTTCAACGCCTGGCGGCAGGGCTCGACCGTGCGCTGGATCAGCTTGTCCACCAGCTGCTCGAGCATTGCGCGGCTCAGCTTGCGCACCAGGTGCTTCGGCCCGGTCTGGTCGGCCGTGATGAACGGCAGGTTCACTTCGGTCTGCATCGCGCTCGACAGCTCGATCTTGGCCTTCTCGGCGGACTCTTTCAGCCGCTGCAGCGCCAGGCGGTCCTTGCGCAGGTCGATGCCCGTCTCTTTCTTGAACTCGTCGGCCAGGTAATCGAGGATCTCCTTGTCGAAATCCTCGCCGCCCAGGAACGTGTCGCCGTTCGTGGACTTGACCTCGAACACGCCATCGCCGATCTCCAGCACCGAGATGTCGAACGTGCCGCCGCCCAGGTCGTAGACCGCGATGGTGCCGGTCTTCTTTTTCTCCAGGCCATAGGCCAGCGCCGCGGCGGTCGGCTCGTTAATGATGCGCAAGACCTCGAGGCCCGCGATGCGGCCGGCGTCCTTGGTCGCTTGGCGCTGCGAGTCGTTGAAATACGCCGGCACGGTGATGACCGCCTGGGCGACCTTGTCGCCCAAATAGGCCTCGGCCGTTTCCTTCATCTTGGTCAGGATGAAGGCGCTGATCTGCGACGGCGAGTATTTCTTGCCGCGCGATTCGACCCACGCGTCGCCGTTGTCGCCCGGCACGATCTTGTACGGCACCAGGCCCTTGTCCTTCTGCGTCATCGGGTCGTCGTAGCGCCGGCCGATCAGGCGCTTGATGGCGAAGAACGTGTTTTCCGGGTTGGTGACGGCCTGGCGCTTGGCGGCCTGGCCGACCAGGCGCTCGCCCGAGTCGGTGAAGGCGACCTGCGAGGGGGTGGTGCGCGCGCCCTCGGAATTCTCGATCACGCGCCAGTCCTTACCCTCCATCACCGCGACGCAGCTGTTCGTGGTGCCAAGGTCGATGCCGATGACTTTGCTCATTGCGATCCTCTTCTTTCGCGGCGGACCCGGTCCGGCCCGCAAGGGCGCCGATCCGGTCCCCAGGTAAACGGTTGTTAAAACCTGCCTTTTTGGCTGGTCCCGGCCCCCGTCCCGGCATCGCGCCGGAGGGTTGCCAAAGACCAGAAAACTCGCAGGGACATATAGGAGCCACCCCAGGGATGTGCAAGCGGGCGGGCCGGTTTGACAGGGGGGCGAGGGGCGGGAATCCTGCCCACATGTTCTATTCCCGGTCCGATATCCCGCCCGGCCCGGAGGGCGACGCCGCCCGGGCGCGGGTCCGGCCGTTCCGGCTGATCCAGATGATTGCGGCGGGCGACGCCGTAGCTGGGGTGCTGGTTCACTACCTGTCCCCGCGCCTTGATGTGCCGGGCGAGGCGCTGGGCATGCCGGTGATGGAGTTCGTCGGCCTGGCGCTGATTGCGATCGGCGCCGGCGGCTATTTGCTGTTCGAACTCTTGGCGCGCGCCGCGATACGGCGGAGCGACCCGCCCAGGCCCCTGCGCTAGGGCATGATCGTCTCGGCCAGCTATCGCACGGACATTCCCGCTTATTACGGGGACTGGTTCCTTGAGCGGCTCAAGGCCGGATTTTGCCGGGTGACGAATCCCTATGGCGGGAAGCCGGGCATCGTATCGCTGAAGCCAGGGGACGTCGACGGGTTCGTGTTCTGGACCCGCAATCCCGGGCCGTTCACGCCCGCCCTGAAGCAACTGAAAGCACGCGGACTTCCCTTCGTCGTCCAGTTCACCGTCACCGGCTATCCCCGTGCGTTGGAAGCCGGGGTGCAAAAGAACGAACGGGCGGCGGCGCAGTTCAAATCCCTCGCGCGGAAATTCGGCCCGCGCGCGGCGGTGTGGCGCTACGACCCGGTCGTCTTGACGACGATCACGCCGCCGGACTGGCATCGCGAAAACTTCGCCCGGCTGGCCCGATCGCTTGCGGGCGCGACGGACGAGGTGGTGGTGTCGTTGATGGACGATTACCGCAAGACGCGGCGCAATCTCGGCGGGGCGGCGGCGACGCACGGATTCGACCGATTGCCGGCGCCGGAAAACATAAAAACGTTTATGCGCGAACTCAGCGCCATCGCCGGGAAACACGGAATGCGGATGACCGCCTGCACCGAGCCGGGGCTGGGAATTCCGGCCGCGCGCTGCATCGACGCCGCGCGGCTGTCGGCTATCGCGGGCAGGCCGGTGCGGGCGCGCGAGCGCGGCAACCGCCCGGGTTGCTTATGCGCCGAAAGCCGCGATATCGGCGCCTACGACAGTTGCGCCCAGGGCTGCGTCTATTGCTACGCCGTCGCCGATCGCGCGCGGGCCAAGGCGCGGCTTGCGGCGCACGATCCCACCGGCGAATTCCTGATCGCGCCTTAGGAGGCCTGCGGCTCGTCCTTGGCCAAGCCCACCAGCGCGGGGCGCAGCAAGCGGCCGTTGATCACGAAGCCGGCCTGCAGCACCTGCACCACCGTGCCGTTGGGCTTGCCGGTGCCCGGCACCTCGAACATGGCCTGGTGCAGGTTCGGATCGAAGGGCTGGTCCATCGGCGCCACGCGGACGATGCCGTGCTTTTCCAGCATGGCCTGCAATTGCCGGTCGGTCAGCTCCACGCCTTCCAGCAGCGTGGCCAGCGCGGTGTTGCCGGCCGCGGCGTCGGCGGGAACCGAATCGAGCGAACGGCGCAGGTTGTCCACCACTTCCAGCAGATCGCGCGCGAAACCCGCCACCGCGAATTTCGCGGTTTCCTCGCGATCGCGCTCGCCGCGTTTGCGCGTGTTCTCGATCTCGGCGAGCGCGCGCAGCAACTGGTCTTTCAGCTTGGCGATCTCCGCGTCCTTCTCGGCCAGCGGATCGGCGGCGGAAGCTGCGTCGGACGAAGAAAGAGTCTCGTTTGCCGGCGCTTGCGCGTCGGGCGCGGGCGCGGCCCGTGCTTCTTCGGCTTCCTCGGGCTTGTCGTTCTGATGCGCGGGGTCGGTCATTCTGATTTTCCAGCGGTTCTTCGGCTCAGCCCAGCAACCGGCCGATTACCTTGGCGGTGTAGTCCACCATGGGAATGATGCGCGCGTAGTTCATGCGCGTCGGGCCGATCACGCCGATGGCGCCGACGATCTTTTCCTCGCGGTTGGCATAAGGCGCGATGATCGCCGAGCATCCGGCCATCGAGAACAGCTCGTTCTGCGCGCCGATGAAGATCTGCACGCCCTCGGCCTTTTCCGAGGCGTCCAGCAGCCGCACCGTCGCTTCCTTGGTCTCCAGCATGGCGAACAGCGCGCGGATGCGCTCCAGGTCCGCCATCTGCTGCACGTCGGCCAGCAACTGCCCCTGGCCGCGCACCAACAGGTACCCGCCGGCGCCCGACCAGGTGGCAAGGCCCGCCTCGACCACCTTGCGGGTCAGCATATCGAGCTGCGCGCGATGCGCGTCCAGCTCGGCCATGACCGTCTTGCGCCCCTCGTCGATGGTGCGCCCGACCAGGCGCTGCGACAGATAGTTGGCGGCTTCTATCAGGCTCGAGGCCGGCATGCCGAGCGGCAGGTCGATAACCCGGTTCTCGACCAGGCCGCTTTCGCTTACCAGCACCACCAGCGCCCGGCCGGGGCCGAGCTGCACGAACTCGATATGCTTCAGCGCCGCCTCTTGCTTGGGCGCCACCACTAGCCCGGCGCAGTGCGACAGGCCCGACAGCATCGTCGTGGCCTCTTCCAGCACCGAGGCAAGGCTGCGGCCCGTGGCCGCGCAGCGCCCGTCGATGTTCTCGCGCTCTTCCTTCGACAGGCTGCCGATTTCCAGCAACCCGTCCACGAACAGGCGCAATCCCGCCTCGGTCGGCACGCGGCCGGCCGAGGTATGCGGCGCGTACAAGAGCCCGGCCTCTTCCAGATCGGCCATGACGTTGCGGATGGTCGCGGGCGAAAGCCCGGAGCCCAGTCGCCGCGCGAGCGTGCGCGAGCCGATGGCCTCGCCGGTCTCGGTATAAGCCTCGACGATATGCCGGAAAATCTCGCGCGAGCGTTCGTTCAACGATGCGATCATCGGTCCGGTCATTGGCGGTACTCGGCTCCGAGGCACGATATGCGGCGGCTTGGATGCCGTGCTATGTAGTCGCGGCCCGCCGGGGCGTCAACCCAAGGACGCCGCCGGCGACGAAAACCCGGCCCGAATTTCAACCCGTTGGCAGGCAGGTCCCAGGCCCCATGCGTCCATCCGGCCGCGCGCCCGATCAGCTCCGCAAGATCGTTCTCGAACCCGGCTTCAGCAAGCATGCCGAAGGGTCGTGCCTGGCGCGCTTCGGCGACACGCACGTGCTGTGCACCGCCTCGGTCGAGGACAAGGTGCCGCCCTTCCTGCGCAACTCGGGCACGGGATGGGTCACGGCCGAATACGGCATGCTGCCGCGCTCGACCAACACCCGCACCGACCGCGAGGCCGCGCGCGGCAAGCAGTCCGGCCGCACGCTGGAGATCCAGCGCCTGATCGGGCGGTCGTTGCGCGCGATCACCGACACCAAGGCGCTGGGCGAATTGCAGATCAGGATCGACTGCGACGTGATCCAGGCCGACGGCGGCACGCGCACCGCCGCCATCACCGGCTCCTACGTCGCGCTGCATCAGGCCGTCGCGCATCTGAAAAAAGCGGGCGCGATCAAATCGGCGCCGCTGATCGACCAGGTGGCCGCCGTGTCCTGCGGGCTCTATAGGGGCGTTCCACTGCTCGACCTCGACTATGCCGAGGACAGCGCCGCCGAGGCCGACGCCAATTTCGTGCTCACGGGAAAGGGCGGCATCGTCGAGGTGCAGGGTACGGCCGAGAAGACGCCGTTCAGCCCCGAGCAGTTCGACGCGTTGATGGCGCTGGCGCGCAAGGGCATCGCCGAACTTCTGGCCAAGCAGCGCGAGGCCGTGTCCGGTGTCTGAAGCCGCGCGCGGCCGGTTGGTCGTCGCCACGCACAACAAAGGCAAGCTTAGGGAGATGGCCGAGCTTCTGGCGCCGCACGGCTTCGATTGCGTGTCGGCGGGCGAGCTCGGCCTGCCCGAACCGGAAGAGACCGGCGCCACGTTCATCGCCAATGCCGAGTTGAAAGCGCGCGCGGCGGCAAGGGGCAGCGGGCATAGGGCGCTGGCCGACGATTCGGGCCTCATCGTCGAAGCCTTGGGCGGCAAGCCGGGAATCCATTCCGCGCGCTGGGCCGATCCCACGGGCGGTCCCGCCGCCGGCGGCGGGCGCGATTTCCGCCGGGCGATGGAGCGGGTCAACCGCGAGCTCGACGCCAATCCCGATCGCCGCGCCTATTTCATCTCGGTGTTGTCGCTGGCCTGGCCGGACGGCGGGGTGAAATCGTTCGAGGGGCGCGTGCACGGAACCCTGGTCTGGCCGCCGCGCGGCGATCGCGGCTTCGGCTACGACCCGATGTTCATGCCGAGTGGATACAACCAGACGTTCGGCGAGATGGACCCTGACTTGAAGCACCGCATCAGCCACCGCGCCGTGGCGTTCCGGAAACTGGCCGACGCAGGCTTCCGGTAGCTCAATCCGCGCGGGCGGGAAGCGCGCCCGGATCGGCGATCCGCCGCCGGTTCGTCACCATGCGCGCATGCAGCTCGTGGATCGCGTCGCTGCCCGTGCGCGTGAACAGGAACGGCAACAGCCCGTGCACCACGCAGGCCATCCCCGCCAGGATCATTTTGAAGCCGAAACCCGAAGCTGCAGCCATGTGCTCGGCATAGGTTTCGCCGACCGCTTCGGGATGCCGGTTGAACAGGTCATGCAGGGGCATGGCGGGCTCCATCTCTTAGGACGGGCAATAGCTTAGCGGGAAATCCTGGAAACGGTTTGCGTAGTTTACCAATGAAGTGCTATATATTAGAAAATAATTCTACTAACTAAGAGAATAACGAAAATAAATGAACCTTGATGAGATAGATCGTAAAATCCTTAACCTGCTGCAGGCCGACGCCACCATGCCGGTGGCGGCGATCGCGGAACGCGTCGGCTTGTCCGCCACGCCGTGCTGGCGACGCATCCAGAAGCTGGAGGAGGCGGGGGTAATCCGCGCGCGGGTGGCGCTTCTCGACCCGGAGAAACTCAATGTCGGCGTCACGGTGATGGTCGCGGTGCGCACCAGCCAGCACGACCTGGGCTGGCTCGAGAAATTCGCCGCGGCGGTGCAGGACTTTCCAGAAGTGGTCGAGTTCTATCGCATGAGCGGCGACGTGGATTACCTGTTGCGCATCGTGGTGCCGGACATCGCGGCTTACGATGCGGTATACAAGCGCCTGATCGCGCGGGTGCCGCTCAGCGACGTCAGCTCGGCCTTCGCCATGGAAACCATCAAGTACACCACGGCGCTGCCCGTAACCTACGCACGCTGATACAATCCCCGAATGGCGACCGCTCAAACCGCGCCGGCATTCGGCGTCTATATCCATTGGCCGTTCTGCCGGTCGAAATGCCCGTACTGCGACTTCAACAGCCATGCGCGCGAGCGCATCGACCAGGCGCGCTGGCGCCGCGCGCTCCTGGCCGAGCTCGACCATTGGGCCGGCCAGACGCCAGGCCGCGCCGTCGCCAGCATGTTTTTCGGCGGCGGCACGCCGTCGTTGATGGAGCCCGAAACGGTCGCGGCGTTGATCCGGCGCGCGCGCGAAAAATGGCAATTCGCCGACGATATCGAGATCACGCTCGAAGCCAATCCGACCTCGGTCGAATCCGCCAATTTCGCCGCGCTGGCCGGGGCCGGCGTCAACCGGGTGTCGCTGGGCGTGCAGGCGCTCGACGCGGCCGATCTGAAATTCCTGGGCCGCCAGCATTCCGCGCGCGAGGCGCTGGACGCGGTGGCGGTGGCGCGGAAACATTTCCGGCGCGTGAATTTCGATCTGATCTACACGCGGCCGGGGCAGACATTGGAGAGCTGGAAACGGGAGTTGAAAGCAGCCCTAGCGCATGCGGGCGAGCATCTTTCGGTCTATCAATTGACGATCGAGGAGCAGACCGCCTTCGCCGGCGCCTATCGCCGCGGCGAATTTACGCTGCCGGACGAAGAAACGGCCGCCGCCCTATACGAAGAAACGCAGGAAATCCTCTCGGCGGCGGGACTGCCGTCCTACGAAATATCCAACCACGCGCGGCCGGGCGCGGAGTGCCGGCACAATCTGGTCTATTGGCGCTACGGCGATTATGTCGGCATCGGCCCGGGGGCGCATGGCCGGCCGCGCGTGGCCGGGGAAAAACTGGCGACGCGCCAGCACCGCGCGCCGGAAATCTGGCTGGAAACCGTCGAGCGCCGGGGCCACGCCACCACCGACCGCCGCGCGCTGCCGCCGGCCGAACAGGCCGAAGAGGCGCTGATGATGGGCTTGAGGCTTAGCGCCGGCATCGACGCCGCGACTTTCGAAGCCGCCACCGGCACGGTGCTGGACGACGCTCTCGATCCGAAAGGCCTTAGGGCGATGGTCGAGGGCGGGTTCGTCGAGCGCGACGCGCGCGGCCTCCGCGCCACGCGCGAAGGCTTGCTGCGCCTCGACGCCGTGCTGGCGAAGCTCGCGGCTTAGAGCCTAATTGTTCGCCGCGCTGAACGTGGCGGGCGCGGGATCGACCACTTTGATTCCGCGCGGCTGAATCTCGATCACCGCCATGCCGCGCTCGATCGTCCCGTCGGGCCGGAAGCGGAAAATCCCATCCACCCCGGCATAGCCCGAGGGCGCGGTGATCGCGTCGCGGCCGAAGCCGCGATTGCGCGCGATCACCGCGGCCAGCGCCGTTGCGTCGTAGGCGAGCGACGCGATGCGCGGCGGGCGGCGCTTGAACGCGGCCTCGTAGCGCTTCTCGAACTCGCCATGCCCGGCGGGCGGGGGGGCGGCGAACCAGGCGCCGACCAAGGCCGGCTCGTTGCCCAGGCCCGGCTCGTCCCATTGCGACATGCCCAGGATTTTCACCTTGGCCGGGTCGATGTCGTAATAGGGCAGCAGCGGCGCCAGGTTCCTCAGCCGCGCGCCCGATTCCGCGACCAGCAGCGCGTCATAGCCCAGCGACGCGGAAATTTCTTCCTGCAGGCGCCGCAACGCAGCTTTCGATTCCGGATCGTTCTTGCCCTGCAGCGCCGCCAAGGCCCCGCGCCGCTGGCCGTCGTCATGCGCCATGCGCCGCACGACAGGGGTCATGTCCTCGATATCCGGGTCGTACATCGCCACGTCGACAAGCTGCCCGCCATAGGCGCCGATCGCCAGGCGCAAGCCGTCGACGATTGCCTGGCCGTAATCGTTGTTCGGCGCCATCACCGCGAAGCGCTCGATGCGCCGCTGCCGCGCATAGGCCACCACGCGCATGACCTGCGCCTCGGGCAAAAACCCCATGATGTTGACGGCGCCGCCGGCCACGCTGCGGTCGTTGGAGAAGGACAGCACCCCCACGTCCGAACCGCGCACGGCCTGGGCCACCTCGCGCGCTTCGGCCGCGAACAGGGGCCCCAGCACCAGGCCCGCGCCTTCGTTCACCGCGCGCCGCGCCGCCTCGGCGGCGGTCTCGGGCGATCCGCCGGTGTCGTAGGGGCGCAGCACGAAATCGTCCTCGCCCATCTCAAGCGTCGCCAGCATGGCCGCGTCCAGCATCGCCTGTCCCAGCGCCTGCTGCTGGCCCGTGAGCGGCAGCAGCAGCGCCACCACCTTGCCGCCCTGCTCGGGGCCGGGCACGCCGGGCGCGGCCGGAACCCGGCCGATGAGCGCGGCAAGGGCGCCCTGGCTGATCGGCCCCTGGCCCGGTTCCGTCGAAACGGTGCCGGACGGCTGCGCCTGGGTTGCCGCCGCCGCTGGCGGCGCCTGGGTTCCCGTCGCCGGCGGCGTTTGGGCCGCGGCCTGCGGCACCAGCCAGGGCAGGATCGGCCCCAGCTGCGCGCCCTTGGCGACCGGCGGCAGGTCCAGGTCCATCGCACGCAGGATTTGCGCCGTCGACGCCACTTGCGGACCGGGCCAGCGGCTCTCTAACGTCTCGCAACCGCCGGCCAGCAGCGCGATAATGAAAGCGCAAGCATACGATGAGCCGTGAAACTTCATCCTGCGAGCCTAGCCGCGCCCCCCAGTCAAGTAAACCTGGGACGGACGAGACGATATCGGGCAAATCCGCGCGTGGGTTTCCGGCCCCCGCGGGCCTCAGCATCGTGTCCACGCCGATCGGCAACGCGGGCGACATAACGCTGCGCGCGCTCGACGCGCTCCGGCGCGTGTCGGCCGTGGCCTGCGAGGATACGCGCGTGACCATGAAGCTGTTCGCGCTGCATGGCATTGCGACGAAGCTGATCGCCTATCACGACCACAACGCCGAACATATGCGCCCGAAGCTGCTGGAGAAGCTTAAATCCGGCGAGGCCCTGGCGCTGGTCAGCGACGCCGGCACGCCGCTGATCTCGGATCCCGGCTACAAGCTGGTGCGCGCCTGCCTCGACGCCGGCATCGCGGTGACTGGGATGCCCGGCCCCGCGGCGCTGATCGACGCGCTGGTGCTGGCGGGCATGCCGACCGACCGCTTCTTCTTCGCCGGGTTCCTGCCCGCCAAGAAAGCCGGCAGGCGCGCGGCGATCGCGGAGCTCAAGGCGGTGCCCGGGTCGCTGGTGTTCTACGAATCGCCGCGCCGTCTGGCCGATTGCCTGGCCGATTTGGCGGCTGGACTCGGCGATCGTCCGGCGGCGGTGGCGCGCGAGCTTACCAAGCGGTTCGAGGAATTGCGGCGCGACCTCCTGCCGGCGCTGGCGGCGCACTATGCCAAGGCGGACACGCCCAAGGGCGAAGTGGCGATCGTCGTGGGACCGCCCGACAAAAAAGCCGCCGCCACGGCGGAAGAAACCGCCGATCTCGATGCGCTGTTGACCGGGGCGATGGCGCGGCTAAGTCTGCGCGACGCGGTAGCGAACGTGACGGCGGCGACCGGCCTCAAGCGTCGCGACGTGTACCAGCGCGCGCTGACGCTCGGTCGCGGGAAATGAAAAACGCCGGCCGCTACGCCGCCTGGCTGCGCGGGCATCGCGCCGAGACGTTGTGCTGTTGGTGGTTGCGGTTGAAAGGATATCGGGTGCTGGAGCGTCGTGTGCGCACGCCGCTGGGCGAAATCGACATACTGGCGCGGCGCGGCCGGGTGCTGGCGGTGATCGAGGTCAAGCAGCGGCCAACAGCGGATCTGGCGAACGAAGCGGTTAGTCCGCGCCAGCGCCATCGCTTGGCCCGCGCGGGGCGCTGGATTCTCTCCGGCCGGCCCGAATTCGCCCGGCTAAACCTGCGCTACGACGCGATGCTGGTGTCGCCCTGGCGCTGGCCGCGCCACCTACCCGGCGCCTGGGCCGAGGACGGTTGAGCGCGATGCAATTCGCCGCGCCGCGGTTTTTCGCGTGCCTGGCGGCGCTCGCGCTCGCGGCCTGCGATCCGATCACCACCGGAATCGGCGTCGGCGCCACGATCGGCACCGCCGCCGTGCAGGAGCGCGGCATCGGCGGCACGGCCGACGACGCCGGAACCAAGTTCAGGGTCAGCGAGGCGTTTTTCCGCGCCAGCGAGACGATATTCCTGAAGACCACGGTGCGCGTCAGCGACGGGCGCGTGCTTCTGCTGGGCGGCATCGCGGACCGGGAATTGCGCGACCGCGCCGCGGTGATCGCCTGGGCGCAAGCCGGCGTGCGCGACGTCATCAACGAGCTGCAGCCGGTCGAGGAGTCGATGGGCGCCTACACGCGCGACGCCTGGATCGCCACGCAGATCAACGCCGGCCTGCTGCTGGACGAAAAAGTGCTGGCGGTGAACTATTACGTCGATGCGGTGAACGGCGTGGTCTATCTGATCGGCGTGGCCCAG